>CAZGTQ010000044.1:0-30542 GCA_964528575.1 uncultured Planctomycetaceae bacterium
CCGGTGATGAAGTACGACGTCCTCTCGGCCGCCCTCAGGCACGTCCACGGGTCCGTCGGCGCGGCGCGCTCGCAACGCTTGCGGTTCACGATCGTGCCGCCGATCGAGTACGTGTCGACGTGCAGCAGAGTGCCGCCCGAATAGCCGGACGCGATGCGATAGAAGTCGAAGATCTCGGCAGGCAGCTTCAGCGCGCCCGCAGACGGTTCCTGCGGACGCGCCGCCGACGCGGTGGCGAGAGCGGTTGCACAGAGCGCCGCCAGCGCCACCCGTCTGCTCCGGCCGAAGCGCCGGCTCGTCATGCTCCCTCGCCGAGGGCGACGACTCGAGTGCAGCACGAGCGGAGGAAACGTCCGACTGTGTCGGGCGAAGACGCCACGTCGTCTCTCGAACGCGAGCATCGCCGGATCGTACTACGGCAACAGAGTCGACGCGTCAATCGACCAGGGTCGTCGGCTCCTCCTCGTGCACCGGGGACCGCGTCGCGTCGCTCGCGAGCGAGACCCGTACGTGCGTTTGGCCCGGCGCGACGGCGCGGGCACGGATCTCCCATTCGACGCTCTCGCCGGGGCCGATGCGCTCGATGGGACCGAGCAGCACCGTGCCGTCTTGTTGTTTGACGACCGCCGCGGCGCCCTCGCCGTCGACGAACTCGAGCTGCTCGGGCAACTCGAGGCGCACCGTCGCGCCGAGGTCGTCGCCCGTCCCCTGGTTCTTCACGAGGATGCGGTACGTCGCGAGGTTGCCGACCGAGACCGGGTCCTCGAGGTCGGTGACCTCGAGGCGCGCGGCCGGGATGCCGACGGCAGTCGCGCGGACGACCTGCTCGATCCGGTCGTTCGCGCCGTCGAGGCAACGGCCTTCGAGCACGATCCGCAGGTTCACGTCGCCGACCTCGTCGGGGCGCACCGCGAGCATCAGCGTGCGCGTCTCGCCCGGCGCAAGCTCGTCGAACTCGACTTTCTCGTGCGGCTCCTCGTCCTCGTCGTGCCGGAAGAACGCGGCGGCGTCGACGTTCTCGGTCTTGTCGACCTGGATCGACAGGTCCTCGACCGCGGTCTCGCCCGTGTTCATGATGCGCACGGCGACGCGTTCCGCGGAGCCGAGCGGGATCTGCCCGAATTCGCCGATCGAGAGCTCGACGCGCGGGTCGAGGACGCGGAACGGCTCGCTCCGCGACCGCACCGAGAGCGTCGCCGTCTCGGCGGAGGCGCGGATCTCGTAGCGTCCGCCGCGCGTCGCGCGCAGCTTCGCCTTCTTCTCGAACGAGTCATCCGCGTCGATCGAGTCGAACTCGAGCTCGAGCGCGCCTTCGCCGTCCTCGGACTGCAGCCCCTCGGGCAACTCGAAGCGCACGCGGCCCGCCTCGACCGTCCCGGTGCCGCGGTTCGCGACGCGGATCGCGACCTCGATCTCCTCGCAGATCCAGTACGTGTCTTTCTCCACTGCGACCTCGGCGCGCAGCTTTGGATCGACGACGCGCCACGTCGAGCAGATCGGCGCGTCGTAGCGCACCAACATGCACCCCTCGACCTCGCCCTCCTCGTGCGCGACGCCGGTGATCTCGACGATAGCCTCCTGGTCGGGTGCGAGCGCGCCGATGTCGAAGCGCATGTCCGACGCATCCATCGGCTGCTCGCGCCGCGCGGCCGCCGCCGCTGTGCGGGCCTCGCCGGGGCGGGCGCTCTCGCCGGCGGCGGCCGGGAGCTGCTCCTCGCCGACCATCACCCTCGCGTCGATGAGCTCGAACCCCTGCGGCGGCTGTTCCTGCAGGACGATGCCCTGCAGCGTCTGATCGGCCTCGTTGCGGATCCGAATGCGGTAGCTGAACTCCTCGCCGAGCCGCATCTCGCGCGGCGCCTCGCGGACCACCTCCAGCTCGTCGCCGCCGGCGCCCCCGAGCGTCGTCTCCTCCTCGCGGTCGGCGAGCGGGTCCTTCTCCCCGTCGCATCCCTGTAGAGCCAAGAGCGTGAGAGCGGCCGGCACGAAGAGCGCGGCGCGAATCGTCGTTCCAATGTCCATGCTTGCTTCTCCTGTCTGCTCAGTCGTCAGCCCGCGCGCCGAGCACGCCGCCGAGCACGGCGACTGCGCCCGATGCGGCGGTTGCGGCGGTCGCCCACCCGGCGGCGACGGCCGTGGTCTTCGCGATCAGCGCGCCGATCGCGTGTTGGATGCGACGCACGCTCCGCTCGACGTCGCGTCGGAAGCCCTCGGGGTCGAGCTCGTCGCGCCGTGTCTCGTGCGCGACGCGCAGGACGGATCCGCCCCCGGCGGCGCGTCGTGCGGCAGACGTGGACGAGCGGAGCCCCGCGGGAGTCGCGCGCACCAGCCCGCCTGCGAGCGTCGAGAAGGCGCTCGCCTCGACGACGAGCAGCACGAGGAAGAACGCTCCCCATGCCGCGGGCGCGACCACGGCGCCCGCGGGCGCCGTCCCGGGCGGCGCGCCTGCCGCGGCCAGCCACGTCGCGCAGAAGAGCGAGAGGCACGCGGCGACCAGCGCCCAGAGCGCGAGCGGGGCGCCGGCGACGAGCGCGCAGAAGGCGTGCGGCGACGCAGCCGCGGTCGCTGCGCCGGGCGCGTCGCTCGCGGTTGCCGCCGCGCCAGGGGCGCGCGGGAGGGCGAAGATGTCGGCGATCGGCATGCGGACCCGGCCGAGCCGGGACCGGGCGTGTCGCAACGGCCGTTCCCCGCGCGCCGACGGTGCGCCGACGCCTCACCGACGGCGTTTCTACAAAAGCGACGTTCCCAAACGCTGGGTCCGGCTCAGACGCGCATGTTCGAGCGGCCCAGGCCGTAGCTGTTCAGGCGGCTGTAGAGCGTCTTGAGGCTGATGCCGAGCGTCTCCGCAGCCTTCTTCTTGTTGCCGCCGAGGCGGTCGAGCGTCGCGACGATCAGGCGCTTCTCGACCTCGGCGATCGAGAGGCCGACGTTGATCGAGAGCTCCGAGTCGGCCCGCTTCGTGTCGATCGTGCGCTCGACCTGGATGTGCTCGGGCTTGATGCGGTCGGCGGACAGGATGAAGGCGAGCTCGACGATGTTGCGCAGCTCGCGCACGTTGCCCGGCCAGTCGTGCGACTTGAGCTTGTCGAGCGAGGACAGCTCGAAGCGCTTGGTCTCGTTCGACTGCGTGTTGAGCTTGTTCAAGAAGTAGCTCGCGAGCAGCTCGATGTCGCCGTCGCGCTCGCGCAGCGGCGGAACGCGGATCGGGAACACGTTGAGCCGGTAGAAGAGGTCCTCGCGCAGCTTGCCGTCCTCGACCGCCTTCTCGGGCGAGCGGTTCGTCGCCGCGATCAGCCGCACGTCGACATCGATGTTCTTCTCGCCGCCGACGCGCTTGATCGTGCGCGTCTCGAGCACCCGCAGCAGCCGCACCTGGAGATCGGGCGGCATCTCGGTGATCTCGTCGAGGAAGAGCGAGCCCCCGTCCGCCTGCTCGAACAGCCCGCGGCGCGTGCGGTGCGCGCCGGTGAAGCTGCCCGGCTCGTGTCCGAACAGCTCGGACTCGATCAGCGACGAGTGGATCGCGCCGCAGTTGACCGCGACGAAAGGACCCTTTGCGCGCCGGCTGACGCGGTGAATCGTCTCGGCCGTGAGGTCCTTGCCCGTGCCGGTCTCGCCGGTGAGCAGCACGGACGACGACGTGCGCGCGACGCGCGAGATCAGGTCGTACACGCTCTGCATCGCCGTCGACGAGCCGACGAGCTGGTCGAAGCGGCCGAGGCGGCGCAGGTTCTTGCGCAGCTCGGATACTTCCTTGCGTAGCGCGAGCGTGCGCGTCACGCCGGTGAGCACGCGCTCCAGGCGCTTCGGATCGATCGGCTTCGTCAGGTAGTCGAAGACCCCCGAGTGCAGCGCATCGACGGCCGAGTCGACCGTGCCGTGGCCGGTGATGACCACGACCTCGGTGTCGAGGCCTGCGTCGAGCTCGGAGAGCAGCTCGGTGCCGAGCCCGTCGGGCAGCTCCAGGTCGAGGATCGCGAGGTCGGGGATGTTCGCCTCGATCTCTTCGCGCGCACGCTGCAGCGTCTGCACGGCGACCGTCTCGAAGCCGCGCGCTTCGATCAGCGTCTTCAGGGCTGCGAGGGCGGAGGCATCGTCTTCGACGAGGAGGGCTTGAGGGCTCATGCTGTGCTGGTATGCCGATGGGACGACACCGGCGAGTGTTCGCACGGGGGCGAACCGATCTGCGGCTCCCGCCGAGCGAAGCTCGTGATCGCGCAGGAGCCGGGGGTAGAGGGAAGGGAGCTTCTACGCTCGTCCTGGAACGAGCGCCAGTCGGCGCGGCGGACACGTGTCGGGGGGGTGGGGGCCGCGCTCGCCCACCTCCTGCAACGATTGTGCCGTTCCTGCAAGGGAGCGCGCTTCTTTTCTTCTTTGGAGCCTCCTTTCCAGCACGGGACACGTCGCCCGGCGCCCGCCCGGGCGCGTCAGCAGCGCTCCACCGCCTCCCGGAGCAGCGCGAGCAGCGCGGGGAAGTCGACCGGCTTCAGGACGCACGAGCCGAACCCGGCTCGCTCGATCCGCGACTCCGTCTCCGTGTCGCCGAAGCCGGTCATCGCGACGAGCTCGGGTCGCTCCTGCTCGGCATCGGACGTGAGCGCGGCGGCGACCTCGAACCCGCTCATGTCCGGGAGCGCCAGGTCGAGCAGCACGACGTGCGGCCGCGTCCGCCGAGCCTGCTCGAGCGCCTCGGCCCCGGTCGCCGCCGTCGCGACACGGCAGTGGTCGGAGAGCAGCGCCTCGAGCACGTGCAGCGTCGGCGCGTGGTCGTCGACGACGAGCAGCCGCAGCCGCCCGAGGTCCGCCGCCTCCTCGTCCCTCGCGGGCTCGACGACCTCGCTCTCGAAGCCAAAAACCTCGGGCAGCGCGAGCTCGAACGCGCTGCCGAGGCCGAGGCCCTCGCTGCGGGCGACGAGCGTTCCGCCGTGCAGCTCGACGAGCTTGCGCGCGATGCTGAGGCCGATGCCCAGGCCGCCGGCGCCCTTGCGCCCCTGGTAGAACGGCTCGAAGATCCGCTCGACGTCGTCGGGGGCGAGCCCGACGCCCGCGTCCGAGACGACCAGGCGCACGCCGTCGCCGTCCGCCCTTGCGTCGACGGCGATGAGCCCCGGACGAATGGTGTAGCGCGCGGCGTTGCTCAGCAGGTTCACCAGGACCTGCTCGAGGCGCACCGCGTCCGCGACGACGGTCAGGTCGGGCGGCTCGATCGAGACGGAGACGCGGTGGCCCTTGTCCTCGACGAGCACGCGCACCGTCTCGAGGGCCTGCTCGAAGCAATCGGCGACGCGCAGCCGCCTGCGCTCGAGCTCGACCGTGCCGCGCGCGATCCGGCCGACGTCGAGCAGGTCGTCGAGCAGCCGCGCCATGAGCCGGACCTGCCGGCCCATCATCTCGGTGACGCCGCGCAGGTCGCAGCGGTCCTCACAGCGCTTGCGCAGGAGCTCGACCCCGCTGCCGAGCGCGCCGAGCGGGTTGCGCAGCTCGTGGCCCAGCGTCGAGAGGAAAGCGTCCTTCTGCCGGTCGGCCTCGCGCAGCCGTGCCTCCATCTCGAGGCGCTCGGTCCGGTCGATCAGGACGCCGTACATCCGGCGCCGCTCGCCGTCCTCGTCGGCCGAGCACGCGCCGCGGACCTCGACCCAGCGCACCGTGCCGTCGGGGTGCACGATGCGGCACTCGCAGTGGATCGGGCCCTGGGAGCGCGCGCGGCGCAGCGCCCCGACGAGGCGGGTGCGGTCGTCCTGGTGGACGCGCTCGATCCAGGCCCCATAGCTCGGCAGCACCTGGCCGGGCTCGTAGCCGAGCATCCGCAGGTACAGCTCGGTCCAGCGCATCGCGCCGGTGACGACGTCCCACTCCCACGCGCCGAGCCGGCCGGCCTCGAGGGCGAGCGAGAGACGCTCCGTGCTCGCGCGCAGCCACTCCGCCGCGCGGTTGCGCTCGAACGCGCGCCCGAGGTGCTCGCCGAGGGAGCGGACGACCTCGAGCGGCTGATCCTCGCGCGCGGCGGGCTCGTACGCGAAGAACTCGAGCACCGCCGCGACCTCCGCGTCGACGATGACGGGGAACCCGAACGCCCCGCGCACCGGCAGCGCGGACCCCGCGCGCGCACGCTTGAACGTCGGTTCCGCCGTGACGTCGCGCAGGCTCATCGGCTCGCGCTTGCCCCAGATCGCGCCGACGAATCCCTCGCCCCGGCGGAAGCGCGTCTGCTCGGTGACCCGGCGGAACTCGCGCGTGCGCTCCTCGTCGTCGACGTGCCAGACCGCCGACGGGACGAGCTGGCGGCCGTCGGGCGACAAGGCGTACGCATGGCCGACGGGATACCCGGTCACGTCACAGACCGCGTCGACACAGAACTGCAGCGCCTCCTCGAGCGAGGAGGACGCGGCCGTCGTCGCGCGGAAGAGCAGGTTCGTCTCGTGCGCGCGCCGCTGGAGCTCGGACTCGTAGTCCGCGCGGCGGATCGTCTCGGCGATCACGTTGGCGACCGCCTCGAGGAAGTGGACGTCGTCCTGCGTGAAGCGACGCGGCGCGCGCGCGTGCGCTGCGAGCACGCCCCATGCGGAGTCGGGGAAGTCGACGACGACGCTCAGACCGCTCGTGACGCCGTGCGCGCGCAGGAGGGGCGCGAGGCCGAAGCGATGCTCGCGCGCCTGGTCCTCGACCGCGATCGGGCAGCCGCAGTCGAGCGTGTGCCCGGCCTGGGAATCGAGCCCCGCGGAGACGGTCGCACGGCCGACGATCCCCGCGTCCCATCCGACCCCCGCGCGTACCAGCAGGTCGTCGCCCCCGGGCTGCAGCTCGAGCGCGGCGGCGAGCTCCGTCCCCAGCGCGCGCGCGACGGCCGCCACCGCGTCGTCGAGCAGCGACGACAGGCTCTTCGACGCGAGCGCGAGGCGGCCGAGCGCGGCAACGGCCGCCTGCTGCCGCTCGCGGATCTCGACGCTGCGGAGCACCTCGTGCAGGTGGGTGACGTCGGTGAACGTGAGACACACTCCCTCGCAGCGGCCGCGTTCGTCGCGACACGGGAGCACGCGGCGCAGGAACGAGCGTCCGTCGGGGCCGCGCACGGTGCGCTCGTGCGGGCGTTGCGAGACCAGCACTGTGTGGGCGTCGTCGATCAGGTGCGGGTCGTCGGTACCCAGCGCGAGCTCGGCGAGCGGCGTCGCGTGCTCGAACGTGACCGCCGTGACCTCCTCGCCGGTCGCGAACGTCGACCACCGCACGCGCAGATCCTCGTCGAGGAACAGCGTCGCACTCTCGGCCCCAGCCAGGAGGGGCTGCACCGAGTGCTGCTCCCGTTCTGCTCGCTTCTCGCTCTCTCCCATGGCCGTCGGCACCGCCGAGAGCTCGCGCTGATCCGGCCCAAGTGAAGCCGGCGGCGAACGGCGCCAGCATACCACCGAAAAAGGGGGTCACCCGCCCGAGAGCGCGCCGAGAATGTGCACTTCGTCGTTCGGCCTGAGCGGCGTCGCGAGGTCGCGCGTCAGAACGCTCCCGACGAATACGTTGATGTGCGTACGCACTCGATCCTGCTCGTCGACGACGCGGAACCGTAATCCTGCATACTGGCGATCGAGGTCGCGCAAAACGGCGTCGAGCGTGCGTCCCTCGGCCTCGACGGTGGCGCCGCCGGTGTAGTCGTAGAGGATGCTGCCGACGTGCACTCTCATCGTACCTGCGCGCTGCGAACCGAGTAGACGTGCGGCAGGTGCCGCGCGATCGGGCGCCATCTCGCTCCGCCGTTCGTGCTGCCCCAGACCTCGCCGCCGGTCGTCCCGAAGTAGACGCCCGTGCGGCGCGGGTCGCCGTCCGCGCACATCGCCTGTCGCTTGACCGTGAGCCAGGCGTTCTCGCGCGGTAGTCCCTTGTCCTGGCGCTCCCAACTGCGCCCGCCGTCCCGCGTGCGGTACGCGGCGGGCTTCGCGTCCGGGCTCGTGCGTGGCCAGATGCGCGTGGCGTCCATGGGAAACACCCACACCGTTTCGGGGTCGGTGGGGTGCCCGACGACCGGGAAGCCGATGTCGCCGATCTGCTTCGGCATCCGGTTGCCGATGCGGTCCCACGTGTCCGTGCGCGCGCGGTCGAGGCGATAGATGCCGCAGTGGTTCTGCTGGTAGAGCCGGTCGGGATCGGCCGGGTGCAGAATGACGCAGTGCGGATCGTGTCCGTACTCCGGCGGCGGCCCGGGGAAGAAGTCGGCCGCGACACCTTTGTTGATCGGCGCCCACGAGCGGCCTTGGTCGCCCGACTCGAACGTGCCGCCGCTCGACGACGACACGTACATGTGCTTCGGGTTGCGCGGGTCCACGAGAATGCTGTGGAGCATCGCCCCGTCGGGTGTGCCGCCGTCGCCGTCCTGCGTCCACTTCGACCACATCGAGTTGTGGTTGAACCCGTCGACGCCGCGCCACGTGTCGCCGCCGTCGGTCGAGCGAAAGAGCCCGATCGGCGACGTGCCCGCGTACCACGTACCCGGCTCGTCCGCGTGCCCCGGCTCGAGCCAGAAGTTCATCTTGACCGCCTTGCCGCGCGACGTCCCGTCGCTCTCGCCGTTCGCGCTCTTGGCCTTGGCGAACTTCGGCGGCCGTTTCGCTTCCGTCCACGTCTTGCCGCGGTCGGTCGAACGCAGGATCGTCGGCCCGAGGTGCCCGCCGGTCGAGCACAGCAGCATCGTGCGCCCATCGCGCGGGTCCACGCGCAGGTCGTGCACGCGCGAGCCGAGCACGAACGGCCCGTGCAGCTTCCACGTGCGCCGTGCGTCGTCGGACTCGAGCAGGAAGCCGCCCTTGATCGTGCCGACCAGGAGGCAATTGCGCAGGCGCGGCTCGCGCGCCGCCTTCTTCTTCGTGGACATGGGCGCGGATTCTCGGCAGCCGCGTCACCGGCGGCAAGAGCGGCACACGTCGGACTGCGCGACTCTTACGGGCTATCGAGCTCCCGCGTCAGGGGGCCAGCCCCCGCTCGCGCAGCAGCTCGAGCGCCTCCTCGGCCTCGCACAGGGGCGCGAGCACGCGCGCCGCCCCGCGGTGGCCGCGCTGGACGACAGCCGCGTATCCCACGAAAATCAGGAGCGCGGCCACGTCCATGGCCTGCGGCTCGTCGACCTCGAGGATCGTGACCGGTTCGCGGACGCGGTTCCACGCCATCCATCCCAACCTATCCGAGCCCGTCCCGAAGTGCCGGGCTCGGACGGGCGTCGAGAGAGTTTGCGTGCGATCCACGCGAGGCTCAGCACGACGAAAGGGCTCGGCGGGTGGGAGCCGAGCGCCGCGCCAGGGCGCTCAGCGCACGGCGGCTTCCGATGCCATCGTGCCGGCCGACATCCTCCCCGCACGCGTCGCCTTCTTGCCGGACTTGCGCCCCGTCCTCGTCTTGCGCGTCGCCTTCTTCCTGCGCCCGGCCTTCGTCCGTGCCGCCTTGGTGCGCGCAGCCTTCTTCTTGCCGGCGCCGCCAGGCCGTGCGGTGTAGTAGCGCGTGCCGCGCTTCTGCCCCTCAGTGCGGATCTTCCCCGCCTCGCCGAGCAGCATCACCGGCCGCTTCAGCTCGGACGTCGGGACGCCGATCCCGGCCGAGATCTCCTCGAGCCGCTGCCCCGGCGTCGCGCGCACGTAGTCGAGGAAGTCCTTGCCGAGCGCCGCGATCTCATCCGAGCTGCGGTGGCGGCCGCTCTTCTTGCGAGCGGCCGACTTGCGTGCGGCCGTCTTGGGAGAGGCCGACTTGCGCGCGGCCCTCTTGCGGCCAGCGCTCTTGCGCCGCGGGCCGCGAGCGGCGCCGTCTTGGGTGGAGCCGAGCGCCGCGTATACGGACGCGAGAGTCGCCTCTCGCACGATCTCCGAGATCTCGGCGACGAACGTCTCGACGTGGTCGCGGAGCTGCCGTTCGATGTGGTGGGCCATGAAATCCTGCTGTGGTCGAAAGGGAGCGAGCCCTGCGAGCATATCGTCTCGTAAGCGGTTTGTCGCCCAGTACACGTTTTGTCGCACTCTTGCGTTCGAGAGCTTGTGGAATTCACCCGCGCGGTCTCTCATCACTCTCAACCTCCAGGAGATCAGACGTGCAGACCAACGAAGACGTCCATCGAAGGCTCGAGCGGCTCGAGCGCTCGCTCCGGCACGCGCGGCGGGTCACGCTCGCTCTCGGCGTCGCGCTGTGCGCGACGCTCGCCACCGGATTCGCCACCGCGGGCGGTGCGTTCTTCGACGAGGTCCGCACGACGCGGCTCGTCGTCGTCGACGACCGGGGCATCCCGCGCGTCGTGATCGGTCAGGATCCCGTCGAGACGGAGCGGACGTCGCGGGCCGCCGGCATCACGTTGCACGACGAGAAAGGCGACGAGCGAGGCGGCTTCAGCACGTTCGCCGACGGCAGCGTCGTGCTCGCGCTCGACGCGCCCGCCGGCGTTGGAGCGGCGATGCGCGACCGCGTCGGGCTGAAGGTCTACGCGAGCGGTGCAGCCGACGTGATGGTGATCGACAACGAGACGCGCGCGATCGCGAAGATGTCCTCGGACGGCTCCGGCGGCGGCGGTCTGCAGGCGTTCGAGTGGGACCACGAGAACGGGAAGATCCGCGTGAAGACGTTCGGCGTCGAGCGGGACGTCGTCGAGACGTATCCCCTCGGCGAGCCGAGGTAGGACGGCGCCGATGCGCAGGGTGCTCACGCTCGTCGCGCTCGCCGCCGCGGCGCTGACCCTCGTCCTCGTGCTCCGCGACGGCGCGAACGAGCGCGCGGACGCCGCGCGGCCCGTCGGTCACGAAGCGGCGGGGTCGGAGCGCGCGCCCGCGCCGCTCGCGCCGGCGGCGGGCGAACGCGAGACGGTCGGCGACGCCGCCGTCGAGCGCAGGGCCGTCGACGCCGCGCCCGCGCGCGGCGCGCCGGATGCGGCTCCCGGCGACGCGGGTGCGCGGTCGACCGCTCCGACGCCGCCGCTCGAGACCGTGCACGTGCTGCGCGGCGTCGTCACCGACGCGGCGACGGGCGCGCCGATCGCGGGCGCGCGCGTCGCTCCCGAGCGGTCGCCCGCGCGAGAGGCGTTCACCGACGCGCGCGGCGCGTACGAGCTCGCGGACGTCGCACTCCAGGGCGCGGAGCGCGTCGTCGCCGAGCACCCCGAGTACGCGAGCGTCGCGCTCCCGCTCACGCTCGTGGACGGCGAGCGACTCGACTTCGCGCTCCCGCGCGTGCGGCGCGTGCTCGGGCGCGCCGTCGATCCGGACGGAGCGCCGATCGCGGGCGTCGAGGCGCGCGTCGTCGGGGTCGAGATCGTCAGGCAGTCGTACGTGCACGACCGGCGCTCGGCGCGCACGGGCGCCGACGGACGTTTCGACGTGCGCGGCCTGCGCGCGGATCTCCTGCACGCGCTCGTGCTCGTGCGCGACGGCTTCGGCGGCACCGTGCTCGACCTGCCCGACGCGGAGGAGCACGCGGCCGAGCTCGACGTCGGCGACGTGGTGCTCGCGCGTTCGGTGCACGTGCGCGGCACGGTCGTCGACCCGTGGGGCGCGCCGGTCCCGCACGCGCAGGTCTGGCTGCGCGGCGTCGGCCCCGAGCGCGCCCGGCTCGGTGGGAGCGCGCGGCCGTGGGTCGAGATGCACGCCGAGGACGACGAGGCGCGCGCGGACGAGACGGGCGCGTTCGCGTTCGACGACGTCGCGCCCGGCCTGCGCTCGATGTTCGTGCGCACGGACGGCGCGCGCTGGGAGGAGCGCGAGGTGCACGTCTCGGCGGGGGAGCCGACGGCCGCGATCGAGATCGTCTGCGAGGTCGGCCTCGCGCTCGCGGGCGTCGTCGTCGACGAGGACGGAGAGCCGGTCCAGGCGCGGCTCGACCTCACGAGCGAGGATCCGCTCTCGGGCTTCGTCCCGCTCGGCCGCAGCACCGCCCCCTCGGGCACCTTCCACTTCGGCGGCCTGCCGCCCGGAACCTACCGGATCGCGGCGGGCGCCTCGGCGCGGCCCGAGCTCGCGCCGGCGGCCCTCGATGGGCTCCAGGCAGGGCGCGAGGACCTGCGGCTCGTGCTGCGCGCGCTCGAGCTCACGCGCGGTACGGTCGTCGACGCGTCGGGCGCTGCGGTGCCGGGTGCGCTCGTCGTTGCGCGGGCGAGCGGTGGGGGCAACCTCGCGGTCACGGGGACGGACGAGCACGGCGCGTTCGAGCTGCGCGTCGACGCGACCGATCCGTTCGACGTCTGGGCGACGACGCTCCTGTCGACGAGTGGCGTCCTCTCGTTCGACGCCGCGTTCTGGGACGAGGCGCGGGAGCGCAGCGCGATCGAGCGCTCGGTCGCCGCCGGCACGACGGACCTCGTGCTCGAGCTCCCCGCGAGCGACGGCGGTTGACCCGTCGTCAATCGAGCTCGAGCGTGATGATCACGTCGCGGTCGCCCGCCAAGACGCCGGGGAGCGTCACGGTCTTCTCCGACTCCGTCGGCAGGCCGGGGCGGAACGCTCCGCCCTCTTGGGGCGGCGACGCGACGAGCTCGAGCACCGCGCCTGGCTCCACGCGCAGCTCGAAGCGGCCGTCGGGGTCGGTGAATGCGAGCGCCTCGTTCGCGCCGGTCGCGCTGCGGGCGAGGATGGGCGCGTTGAGCACCGGAGCGCCGGCCGCGTCGACGACGCGGCCCGCGATGACATCGGCGGTGCGAAGGGCGATCTCGAGCCCGCTCGTGCCGGCGGCGACGTCGGCGAGAACCGTGCCCGAGACGTTCGCGTCGTCGCCAATCGGGAACGCCTGAACCTGGTAGAGCCCCGCCGCGAGACCCGCGATGCGGAACGAGCCGTCGGCGGCGCTGAAAGTCGAGCGCCTGCCGCTCCCGCTGTGCTGGATCGCGACGTACGCCGCCATCGGCTCGCCGGTCGGTCCCACGACGCGCCCTGCGATCGCCAGGCCGAGGTCGAGATCGATGCGCACGTCGTCGACGACCGTCGCGCGCGGCACATGCACGCGCTTGCGCGCATCGGTGCCGTCCGGCGGTCGCACGACGATCTCGTACGACCCGGCGCCGAGGTTGGCGAACGAGAAGCGGCCGAGGTGGTCGACGCGCGCCTCGCGGAGCGCGACGTAGTGGTACGGACCGAGCGCATCCTCGATCGGCGCGCCGCCGAGCCTGGCGCGATCCGCGTTCGTCCCGTGCAGCTCGACGCGGCACTGCGTCACCGGCTCGCCGTCCGCGTGGACCACCGCGCCGCGCAAGAGCGACTGCGGCTCGAGCGCGATCGTGCCGACGTCGACGAGCTCGTGCTCGCGCTCGTCCGCGGGCAGGTCGTAGACCGCCGCAGCCCACGCGTCGTGGAAGAGCGAGAGCACGTGCCGCAGGTCGCGATTCACCGCCGTGATCTCGAACGTCCCGTCGGAGCGCGTACCTGCGCTGCGCCAGTCCGACTGTGGCAACGGACCGAGCTCGGAGCCGACGGCCGCGACGTAGACGCCGGCGACGGGTGCGCCCGCAGGGTCGACGACGCGTCCCACGATGCGGCTGCCGCGCCGCAGCGCGAAGTCGACGACGAGGCCCTCCGCGCTCGATTCGATCGGACGACGTATCTGACCGTAGCCGTGCGCACGCGCCGCGATCTCCCAGATGCCTTCGATGCGGTAGTGCTCGAACACGTAGCGGCCGGCCGCGTCGGTGAGCACCGGCTTGTCGTACGTCCAGCCCTGACCGACCTCGGCGCCGGCGATCGGGTGCCCCGTCTCGGCGTCGGTGACCGTGCCGCGGAGCGTGTGGCCGGGGGCGCACGCGATCTCGAGCTCGGTCACCTCGCCCGCGACGAGCTGCACGGCTCGCCACTCCGGGTCGGCGGCGCCCTCGGGGTGCACCTCGAGCGTCATCCTGCGCGCCTCGAGGCCTTCGATGCGGAACGTGCCGTCGTCGCGCGTGCGCACTCCGTCGATCAAGTAGGTCGCGCCGACGTCGCGCGTCCACGCGTTCAGGACCGCGGGCACGCCGACGCCGTCCTCCTCGCGGAAGACGCGACCCGCGAACACCGCCGGCGCGTCGAGGTGCACGTCGACGCGCTCTCCCGCGTAGCGATCGGCGAGCTGCGCGCGCGCGAAGCCCTCCTTCTCGACGACGAGCTCGTACGGCCGGCCGAGCGCGAGCGGGATCGCGAACTCGCCGCGCGCGTCCGACACGACGGCCGCGACCTCGACGCCCGACTTGTCGCGCTGGAGGTCGAGGCCGTCGACCTGACGCAGCGCGTCGTGGCGCACCGCGATCCGCGCTCCGGGAACGGGCGCGCCCTCGGGATCGAGCACGCGGCCGTGCAGATCGCGCTCGAGGTTCACCGTCGCGAGCGCGCCGGGCGCGGGAGCGCTCAGCGCGACGACGGCGACGCGCTCCGGCGCGCCCACCGGCGCGCGCACCGGGGCCGGCTCGGCGACGCCGACGAGCTCCGCGGCCGGCCGCTCGCTCCGCTCCGTTGCGCTCGGCCGCGCGTGGCCGCCGCTGCGCACCGACCACGCGACCAGGCCCACGGCGACCACCAGAGTCGCCGCGGCCGCGGCGATCGACTTCGTTCCCATAGCGATTCCCCCTGTCGTCAGCGCCGTGGCGAACGGCGCGGCGTCGCGGTCGACGAGCCCGGCGAGCAGCGCGCACCACGCGCCGCGATCGCCGCCGTGCGCGCGGTCGAGCTCCGCGCGCAGCAGCGCGAGGCCGCGCGACACGCGCTTGCGCGCCGCGTCGCGCGAGATGCCGTGTCGTGCGGCGATGCGCGCGTACGACCAGCCGTCCTGGTAGCGCAGCAGCACCGCCGAGCGGTACGGCTCGCGCAGCGCGAGAACGAGATCGGCGACCAGGCGCTGGCGGCGCAAGCGCTCGACCTCGTCGGGCGGCGGTTCGGGCGCGCTCAGCGCCGGCCGCGCGCTCTCGTGGCGCGCGCGCACCGCCTCGTCGCGCAGTCGGCGGCGGAAGCGGTTGCGCGCGACGGTCGCGAGCCACTTGCGCAGCCCAGCGCCGTCGAGCCCGACCGGTCCGTGCTGCGCCGCCGCCAGCCAGGTCTCCTGGACGAGGTCGTCGGCCGCGTGCTCGTCGCGCACGAGGCGCAGAGCGAGAGCGCGCAGCCAGCGCAGCTCGCCGAGGGCGGCCTCGGCACTCGTCGGTTTCGGCGGAGCCATCGTTCGCACGGGGGAATCCGCGCGGGCCCCGATCGTGACCGGAATTCCGGCGCGCGCCTATCGTTCGGGCAGCATGAGCACGAGATCGCGCGTCCCGGCGGCGACGCCGGCGAGCGTGGCGCTGTGCTGCGAGACGGTCGCGACGCGGCCCGACGCCAGGTGCGGCGGCGGAGTCGCCAAGACGTCGACCACGGCCGTGGCCTCGACGTGGAGCGTGAAACGGCCCTCGGGGTCGGTTGACGCGAACGCGACGTCCTTGCCGTGCTCGTCGGTGCCGCGGACGGAGACGTGGCCCACCCCCCGCCCCTGCGCGTCGAGCACGCGCCCCGCGACGACATCGCCCAGGGGCAGCACGATGGCGAGCTCGCGCGTTCCGGCCGCGACGCTCTCGATCGTCCTCGGCGCGACGGACGGATCGCGCTGCGGCCGCGCCTCGATCGAATAGAGGCCGGGAGCGAGCCCCGCGATGCGGAACGAGCCGTCGTCCTTCGAGCGCGCGTACCCGCGCTCGAGCGACGTCGACGGCTCCAACGCCCGCAGGTACGCGTCTACCGGGTCGCCCGTCGGGCTCGACACGTGGCCAGCGATCGCGAGCCCGGCGTCGATCTCGATCCGCACGCCGTCGACCACCGACGCGGCCGCGACCGCGATCGGCGAGCGCACGGGCTTGCTCCCCGGTGGCCACACCTCGAGCTCGTACGATCCCGCGCCGAGGTTGGCGAACGAGAAACGGCCGAGGTGATCGAGGTGCGCCGTGCGGCGCGCGACGTAGAAGTCGACGCGTGGGATCGGGGAGCCGCCGAGCAGACCGCGATCGGCGTTCGCGCCGTGGAGCGCGACGCGCAGGCCGGGAAGCGGCTCGCCCGACGCGGCGTCGACGACGACGCCGCGCAGGAGCGAGGGCGGCTTCAGAGCGACCGTGCCCACGTCGATCGGGTCGCGCCAGCGGTGCTCGTCGGACAGGTCGTACGTCGCGGACGCGTGGCTCTCGTGGAACAAGAGCAGCGCGTGCCGCACGTACCCGTGCACGTTCTCGACCGTGAACGTCCCGTCCGCCGCCGTGCGCGCCGAGTACCAGTCGAGTTGCCGAGCGGCATTGTGGAGGAATCCCGTGGCGGCGACGAACGCGTTCGCGACCGGGGCGCCGTCTCCGTCGACGACGCGTCCGATGATGCGCGCCGCGGGGAAGAGCGCGAAGTCCACGGTCGCGACGCCTCCCACCGGTCGAACGAGCTCCTTCGTCTTCGCGTATCCCGGCGCTCGTGCGGTCAGGCCGTCGACCTCGCGGAAGTGCTCGAGGACGTAGCGGCCGTCCGCGTCCGTGTGCACGATGTCGTGGTACGGGCTCTGCACGACCTCCGCGCCGGCGATGGCCAGCCCCGTCTTCGCGTCGCGCACGGTTCCGCGGACGTCGAAGCCGCTCGGGCAGGCGACCTCGAGCTCCACGACTTCGCCGGCCACGGGCTGGGCCTCGATCAGGTCCGGATCCGCCGCTCCCTCGGGCTGGACGAGTAGGAAGATGCGGCGAGCTTCCAGCCCGCCGATCCGGAACGTGCCGTCGGCGCTCGAGCGCCCGCGAATCTCGTGCACGGTCGCGTTGTCGCGGAGCACCCACCCCGTGATGGCGGCCGAAAGGCCGACGCCGTCGGATTCGCGGTAGACGCGGCCGGCGAGCGCAGCGGGGAAGTCGAGCTCGACGTCGACCCGCTCGCCCGCGGAGCGGAACGCGCGCGTCGCCGCCGCGAAGCCCTCCTTCTCGACGACGAGCGTGTAGATCCGGCCGAGCTCGAGCGGGATCGCGAACTCGCCGCGCTCGTCCGTGCGCACGGCCGCGACCTCGACGCCGGCGCGGAAGCCGGACCGGTCGATCTGCTGCAGCGGATCGTGCAGAGCCGCGACGCGCGCTCCCGCGACGAGATCGCCGGCGGGGTCGGTGACGCGCCCATGCAGGTCGCGGTCGAGGTCGACCGCGAGCGCTCCGACGGGCGCCGCCGGGGACGCGACCGCGACGCGCTCCGCGTCCGCGGGAGGAGCCGGCTCCGGCGCGCTCGGCCGCAGCGTCGCCGCGCTGCGCTCTCCGTGCTTCGCTGCACTCGGCGCGCTCGGCTCGTTGCCCAACACCGCCCACGCGACGAGCCCCACGGTGACGAGCAACGTCGCCGCCGCGGCGACGAGCGACTTCGTTCCCATAGCGATTCCCCCTGTCGTCAGCGCCGTGGCGAACGGCGCGGCGTCGCGGTCGACGAGTCCGGCGAGCAGCGCGCACCACGCGCCGCGATCGCCGTCGTGCGCGCGGTCGAGCTCCGCGCGCAGCAGCGCGAGCCCGCCCCACACGCGCGTTCGCCCCGCGTCGCGCGAGATGCCGTGCCGCGCGGCGATGCGCGCGTACGACCAGCCGTCCTGGTAGCGCAGCAGCACCGCCGAGCGGTACGGCTCGCGCAGGGCGAGCACGACGTCGGCGACCAGGCGCTGGCGTCGCAGCCGTTCGACCTCGTCGGGCGGCGGCTCGGGCGCGTCGCGCTCGGGCAGCGCGCTCTCGTGGTGCGCGCGCACCGCCTCGTCGCGCACGCGGCGGCGCATGCGGCTGCGAGCGACGGTCGCCAGCCACTTGCGCAGCCGGGCGCCCTCGAGGCCCGCCGGACCGCGCAGCGCGGCCTCGAGCCACGTCTCCTGGACGAGGTCGTCGGCCGCGTGCTCGTCGCGCACGAGGCGCAGCGCGAGCGCGCGCAGCCAGCGCAGCTCGCCGAGGGTGGCCTCGGCGCTCGGTCGGTCGGGCGGAGCCATCGTCCACGCGGAGGGCTCCGCGCGGGCTCCGATCGTGACCGGAATTCTCGCGTTGTCGAGCGGGCGCTAGGTCAGGGCCGCCCGAACCAGACGATCGGCAGCGCGTCCTCCGGATCGTCGCCATCGAGGCCGCGCTCGTCCTGGACCGCCACCAGGACGGGCGGCGACTGCTGCGCGGCGTCGATCGAGAGCAGGATGCCGAGCAGCATCTCCTCGACGTTGACGGTCGGCGTGCGCGGCGGGGGCGAGCGCAGCCACGAGAGGACCTCGGGCGAGCTCTCGCCCTCGTCGGCGTCCGGATCGGTGTGGCGCAGTTGGATGTACACCGTTCCGTGCATGTCGAGACGCCACTGCTCGACGGTGCCGCGCAGGATCTCTTCGGCATTCGGCGGCGCGCTCTCGCGCGAAGGCTCCGCCGTCGCGGCGACGACGACCAGCGCGGACGCGGCCAACAGAGGGAGCTTGTCGATGATCATGCGCGTCGTCGCGCAAGCGTCGTGCCGGCGCGACGCGCATCGACGGCGAGCGGTGCAGGGCACGGAGATTCGTACAAAGAACCGGCGCGGATCGCCGGCAAGGGCGTCCACTACGTAGCCGGCGAGGCGGGCGCGGATAGCATCGGCGGCCATGCGCGCCGCCCCGCTCGCTCTGCTCGTGCTCGCCGCGCCCGCGCCCGCGGCGGCGCAGGACGAGTTCGTGACGCGCTCGTACGACGTGCGGGCGCTCGATCTGGAGCGCGAGGAGCCGACCGAGCGGATCGAGGTGCGGCCGCCGCTCGAGGCGGCGGTGCACCCGGACGACGATCGGCCGCCGCCGCTGTGGCTCGAGCCGGAGGTGGCGGAATGGCCCCACGTGCTCGCGCAGCGGATTGCCGGTGTCGAATGGGCGGAGCTGCGCGAAGGGCTGCTCGTCGTCGAGGGGCCGCCGGCCGTGCACGCGGAGGTCGCGGAGCTCGTGGAGGCGCTCGTCGCGCAGAGCGTGCGCGAGGTCGTGCTCGACGCGTTCTGGCTCGCGGGCGCGGATCTGCCGGACACGCTCGGCGGCGTGCTCGCTTCGCGCGAGGTCGACGCGTTGCTCGCCGCGACGACGCCGGCGGAGCACGCGAGCGCGACGGCGCCGATGGCGCGGCTCGTGCTGCTCGACTCGTACGCAGAGGTTTCCGCAGTCGTGGGCTACGACGTTTTCGCCTCGGAGGGCATCGTCTGCGCCGATCCCCTCGTCGCTGCTCTGCGCGACGGGACGGAAGTGACGGCGATCGCCGGCGCGATGGCCGGGGGCGCGCTGCACCTGCGCGTCTGGGCGCGTCGCACCGAGCTCTCGGAGACGCGCAGGTTCGTCGTCGAGGCGCTGCAGGACGTCGAGCTCGAGCTGCCGCGCTCGCGCAGCTTCGTCGCGCACGGCTCGGCGCGGATCGAGGACGGCGGCGCGCTCGTGCTCGGCGACGCCGGGAGCGAGACCGGCGTCCTGCTCGTGCGCGCGCGCCGCACGGGACAGCCGGATCGCCGGGAGCGACCGTTCGTGCCGGCGGGCGATCTGACGGCGTCGCCTCTCGTGCAGCGCCCGATCGTGCTGCGCATGGACACGACTCGCTACGACCGTTTCGAGTGGGGCGGCCACCCGTCGCGCGCTTCCCAGGAGCCGGATTCGCCGTTCCGCTCGCTCGACCTGTGGCGCGACCTCGAGCGCGAGCTGCTCGAGCGCGACCCCGCGTCCGCGATCGCGCCGCTCGCCGACGAGCTGTGGATCCGGGGAGCGCCGGAGCTGCGGGCGCTCGTCGCCGAGCGCGTGGCTGCCTGCGGCGCTCGACTCGGCGCGACGTACGCAGTCGAGCTGCGACACGGCGTCGTCGACGCGGCGACGGGGTTGCGCGTCGCGACGGGGGAGCTCGACGCGCAGGAGCTCGCGACGCGGCTCGAGGGGCGGACGCTGGGCGCGTGCCGGCTCGGGGACGAGCTGCAGGTGTTCAGCGGGCGCGAGAGCGCGTACGTCGCGGACTACTGGGTCGACGTCTCGAGCGGTGCACGCGCGACCGAGCCGGTCGTCGAGGTGCTCCTCGAGGGCACGTCGCTCTGGTATCAGCCCGCGCGCGGCCCGTCGGGCGCGCTCTCGGCCTGGATCGACGTCCAGCATCAACACGCCGTGCGCGAGCTCGTGCGGCAGACGGTCGTCTTCGGCACCGAGGTCGGCGGCGGCTCGTCGCGCGGCGAGGTCGAGCTGCCGCGCGTCGCCCACCATCGAACGGTGTCGCGCCTGCAGCTCGAGGACGGCGTCTGGCGCCTCGCGTGCGCCGCGGCGCTCCCCGGCACGGGCCGCAGCTTCGTGGCCGTGATCCGCGTGTCGCTCGCGCCGGGGGAGGGGACGTGAGCGTCGTCCTGCTCGCCGTGACGCTCGCCCTCGCGACTCGTCAGGCGGATCTCGAGACTCGCCCTTACGACGTGCGAGGACTGCGCGCGGCCCTCGCGTCGCCCGAGCGGCGCGTGGCGACCTGGTCGTTCCTCGCCGGCGCGCACAACGACGACGAGTACGTGAGCTCGCAAGCGGAGGTGCCGCACGGCTCGCTCGACTGGGTCGAGTTGCTCCACGCCATCGCTCCGGACGCCGGTGTCGGCGTGTTCGAGAGCGCAGGCTTGCTCACGGTGGAAGCGCCGCCCGCGGTGCACGTCGACGTCGAGCGCATCCTCGCGGAGATCGAAGCGCACCTCGCGCGCGAGGTCGCGCTCGAGGCCTTCGCGCTCGATCCCTCGACGGTGAGCCAGGCAGCGACCGCCGTGCTCGGAGCCGCGCAGGCGCGCGACGTTCTCGCCCGCGCGCGGGTCTTGGACCACGCGTTCGCGGTCGGGCGGATGGCGCAGCCGGCGCACCTCGGAGCGGACGCGACCTGGGCGTGGGTCGGCGGGATACGGGTCGAGGGCGACGTGCAGAGCACGGTGGGAGCCGACCCGGCGATCTCGTTGCCGCGTGAGGGCTTGGACTTGGAAGCGACAGTGCGCGCGGCGCCGGACGGTCGGCTGGTGCTCGACGTCGTCGGCCGGCGCGGCGAGCGTGCTCATCCCGCTCTGCCGACCGTGCCGCCGATCGTGCGGGAGAGCGCGCGCTTCGTCTCGCTCGCGGCTTCGGCGACGATCGACGACGGCGGCGCCGTGCTCCTCGGAGCGACGCGACACGGGCCCGGTCTCGTGCTCTTGCGCGCGCGCCGTCTGCTCGGCGCGGCGGGCGACGCCGGCCGCTTCCTCTCCGCCGGCGAAGCGAGCGCTCCGAGGGACACGCCCCTCGCGCCCTGGATGGCGCGCCCGCCGTCGTCGTTCGAGAGCGAGTTTCCGCCTCCCGCATTCCGGTTCGGCCGCGACGAGCCGACTCCGGCGTTGCTCGACGCGTTGCGTCTGCCGGGCGGCGTCTTCCGTCTCGCCGACAGCCTCTACGCGCCCGCCGGCGGTGCATCCTTGGACGAGGTGCGCACGCTGCTCGAGAGCGTGCGCGGCACGTGGGAGGGCACGGTCGCGTTCGAGCTGCGCTGCGGTCTCGTCGATCCGGCGCTGCTCGACGTGCCGGCGGGCGTGCTCGCGGAGGAGTTGCGCGATCGCGTTCTCGGCGTCGCCCGCCTCGGCCGCACGGCGTTCGTCCAGGCGGGGACGGAGGTCTCTTACGTGAGCGATCACGACGTCCAGGTCGCGAGCGGCGGCGTCACACCGCCCTGGCCGGGCACGAGCACGGTCGAAGGCGGGATCGGTCTCGCATGCTCCGCGCAACGGCTCGGGGACGGTGAGCTCGCCGTCGACGTCCTGCTCGACGTGCAAGAGGTCGACGCGCTCGCGATCGAGCGCGTCGGCTTCGGAATCGTGCGTCGCTGGCCGGTGCCCGTGCCGACGTGGCTGGAGACGAACCTCGTCGAGCTGCCTCGCACGCGCTGCGCGACGTTCCGCGCTCTCGCCGTGACGGCGGACGGCGAGTGGTCGCACGTCGGCGCGGCCACGCGCGCGGGCGAGCGCCGCGTCTTCGCCGCCGTCGTCCGCGCGCAACGCATCGCGCCGGAGGGCGGGCGTTGAGAGCGGTGGCCGCGCTCGTCGCCGCCTGTGCTCCCGCGCTCGCGCAGGAGCTCTCGACGCGGGTGTACGACGTGAGCGCGCTCGAGCTCGCCGCGCACGCCGGCTCTCCCGGCGTCGACCTGCGCCGGTCGCTCGGGGCGGCACGGCCTTCGGCGTCGGCTGAGCTCGAGGAGCCGCCGGTCGACGGGCCGCTCCTCCCGTTGGAGTCGAGCGACGCGCTCAGGTGGGCGGTCCTCCTGGCGTCGCTCTTCGACGTGCGCGGCAGCGCGCCCGACGCGATCGAGCTGGTGACGTACGAGGGCGGCCTCCTCGTCGTCGCGGGAACGCCGGCCGGCCACGACGAGCTCGCGGCCGTGCTCGCCGATCTCGCCGATCACGTCTTCCGGCCGGTCGACCTCGAGCTCGTCGTCCTCGACCCCGCCGAGCTGGGGCCGGGGACGCGCTCGGTCCTGAGCGCCGCCGAGGTGGACGCGCTGCTCGCGTCGGCGACGCCGCTCGAGACCGCGCGGGTGCGCGGCCGCCTCGACGCGCCGGCGCAGCTCGGGTCGACGCGTCTCGAGGCGTACGTGTGCGACTACGACGCTCTCGGCCTGAAGTACGCCGTCGTGGGGGAGCCGCACGTCGCGCTTCTGCGCGAGGGCACGGAGGTCGCGGTAGACGCGCGCGCGCTCGGCGGAGGCGGACTGTACGTGCGCGCGTGGGGCCGGCGCATGGCGGAGCAGGGGGAGCGGCGGGCGCTGGAGCTGCCGACGTTCGACGGCGCCGCCGTCGCGCTGCCGCGCGTCGCGAGCACGGTGGCGGCGGGGTCCGCGTGCATCGAGGACGGCGGCGCGCTCGTGCTCGCGCAGGAGTGGAGCGGGGGCGAGGCCTGGGTCGTGCGTGCGCGAAGAGCGGAGCCGGTGCGTGCGAACCGGGCGCTCGTGCCCGCGGCGCGGTTGCTCGCGCGTCCGTTCGTCGTGCGTACAGCGCAGGTGCTCGGGCCTTGGAGCACGGGCGACGACTCGCGCTGGGACCCGCCGAGCGCGCCCGACGTCCAGTCGGCGTTCGAACGCGCGTCGATGGCCGAGCGCATCGTCGAAGCGCTCTCGCACGGCCACGTGGAGGGCTCCGCTCATCCGCTCGGCGGGCAGATCTACGTCGGCGACGATCCTGAGCGGGAGGCCGTCGTGCGCGCGGCAGTCGAAGCCGCCGAGGCGCCGTTGCGCGGGACGGTCGCCGTCGAGGTGCGCATCGGATGGACGACGCGCGCGCTCGCGGCGGCGCTCGCGAACGACGGAGCGGACGTCGCCGGGCTCGCGCATCTGTTCCCTCGTCGGCTGCTCGCCACGGCGGCGCCGAGCGACACGCTCCTGGTCACCGCGGGCGTCGAGTCGACCTACCTCGCCGATTGGGTCATGTCCGGCAGGGAAGCGGTGGGCGCTTCGAATCCGATCTTCGAGGACGTCTTCGAGGGCGTCGCGCTGTGGATGCGCCCCGCGCGCGCTCCGCACGGGCGCATCGCCGCGGCGTTCGCGCTCGAGGTGCAGCACGCGGAGGCGGAGCTCGCGCGGCAGCGCGTCGTCGGGCCGCGCGCTCTCGCGAATCCGGGGGAGTGGCCGCCGGAGGAGACGGGACCGTTCCTCGACGTCGGCGTCGTCGAGCTGCCGTCGGTGCGGCGTGTCGCGCTCGCGGGGACGGTCGCGCTCGAGCCGCGGACGTGGACGCTGCTGGGGAGCGCGGAGGTCGCGGGCGCGGAGCGCGCGCTCGTCGCGCTCGTGCGCGCGGAAATCGTCGAGTAGGGACGAAACCGCCCCGGCGGCCGAGCGAGGCTCGGGCCGCCGGGGCGGGGCGTAGGGATCAGCTCGCGATCACGGGCCGGGGGGCGGGCAGAACGTGACGCGCAGGCCGTTCGAGAGAGCGAGGTCCTGCGGTTGCGTGAAGTCGTCGCCGACGGACTGGAAGTACAAGCTCTGGCCGATGAAGTTCAGGTTGTTGGGGACCGGGAACACCGCGCTCGAGACGCCGCCGACCGGGAAGGCCGGGTACGTCGTCGGGTAGAGCGTGAACGGGTCGATCAGCCCGACGCCGCCGAAGAGCGGGAAGCTCGACGGCGCGAGGCTGAACGCGAACACGGTGATGACGCCGGTGACGCCGGACGTAGTGAGCGTCATGTTGACGCCAGGAGCCGGAGCGCCGAGGCCTTCGAGGAGGAGGTAGTTCACCGGCGAGATCGCCACGCCGTACTCGAGGTAGCCGCACGGGCGCAGGCGGAAGAAGCCCTGGTCCACGGCCGAACCCAGGCCGTCCTTGAGCGTCGCGGTGAAGTAGATCGTGCCGTCGTCCGTGATGCGCAGGTCGTCGTCGCCGAACGTGTTCATGAAGCGGTCATCGTCGAACAGGCCATTGCCGTCGAGGTCGACCGGATCGCTCTCGCGGCACACGACGATGCGGTTGCCCGCTCCGTCGTCGAGCACGATCACCCCGTTCGTGTCCGAGGGGTTGTTCGTGACGCCGCCGATCACGTAGGCTCCATTCGCGTTGCCGTCGAACGCGAAGAAGCAGTTCGCGAAGTCCGTGTCGTCCCAGAATTCGGTCGAGCTGGGGACGATCGGATCGCTCACGTCCGAGGTCGCCACGACGATTCCGTTGCGCACGACCCAGTCCTGCTCGGTCGTGTCGTTGTTGCCGCGCGCGTACCAGTTGCCCGCGCTGTCGAGCCAGCCCTTGACGAGCCCGAAGTCGTCGATCGGGTTCACGAACAAGCTGCCGGGAATGATGTAGTTCTCCTGCAGGACGACCGATCCGTTGAACACGAGGACGTCGTCCTCGAGCGTGGCGCCGTTCGTGTCCCCCTGGATGAGCTGCGCGGTTCCGCCGAGCGCGCTGTAGAAGTCGTCGGCGTCGAAGAACTCCCACGTGTTCGTGGCGCCGCCGCCCTGGGACCCCGGAACGGTGACGCCTTGCTGCGCGACGGCCGCGTTGCCGAGCACGAGGAGGTTGTCGTCCGCCGTCGAGAACGGACCGCCGTCGAGGCCGTCCGCTTCCCAGCCCGCGAGTCCGCCGTCGAGGACGGCGCCCGTGAGCCCGTCGTCCCACGTCCCGCCCGCGAACGCCGGCGGCAGGATCGGGTCGACGAGCGACCCTTCCTGCGCGAGGATCACCGCGCCGCCGACGGGGTCGATCAACACGACGTAGTCGTCGTTCACCGTCGCGCTCGTGTTGTTCGTCACGAGCACCTGCCCGATGTCGTTGACTCCGAGCTGGTCGTCGAGCGTGCCGACGTTTTCGACGGGCATCCACGGAGCCGGCGAGCCTTCGCGCAGGAGCAGAGCTCCGTTCAGCAGGTACGCGTTGTCGTCCGCCGTCGACCCGCTGTCGATGTCGACCTCGATCGCGACGTTGGCTCCGTTGGGGCTGATCCACGGCCGGACGAAGTTCGCCGTGCCGCTGCCGGGGTTGAAGGGCAGGCCGACTCCCGGGACGACGTTCGTCGGGTGCCCGGGCGTGTTGACGTAGATGATCTCGAGGTCGTAGCCGCCGCCGTTGCCGGCGAACGTGCCCGAGAGCGGGCGATGCTGGGGCACGGGCCGGGCCTGGTCTTCGTCCTGGCCCTGCGCGGGGGTTGCGGCGAGCACGGCGCAGAGCGCCGTGCAGAACTGGAGGCCGTGCCTCACGAGCGGTGATGTCATGGTCTTGTTGTCCCGAAGGGGGCGAGCTGGCGCCAGCAGGCCGGTGCCGGCGCAGATGCAAAGTCTTACTCGGCTGCGCCATTTCGGGTAGAGCCGAGGGCCCAATCCCGAGCGATCACGAGAGCCCCGGGGGCCCGCGCCGGGCCGCCGGGGCGGGGCCCACCCGACCTGACCCGCGCTCACGGGCCCTGCGCGCCCGACGCCGTCGAACAGCGGGAAGTCGGCCCTGTCGATCCGCTCCCGTCCTTCAGCGTCGCCGTGAGGGCGATGCGCCCGTCGCGGCGAGGATCACGTCGTCGTCGCCGAACGAACGCTCCGTTGCCGTCGAAGTCTCGCTGCGGCACGCCGATCGCTGGAGCACGATCGCACGGAGCTTGCATCCGTCCCGTCCGCGGTCCGAATCCCAGGCCCATGACCACGATCCTCGTCAGCGGTGCGACCGGCTACATCGGCGGCCGTCTCGTCCCGCGGCTGCTCGACGCCGGTTACGGCGTGCGGTGCCTCGCGCGCGCTCCGCGCAAGCTCGCCGCGCGCCCATGGGCGGATCGGCCGGGCGTCGAGATCGTCGCGGGCGACGCGGAGAGCGTGGACGACCTGCGCCGCGCGCTGCGCGGCTGCTCGGCGGCGTACTACCTGATCCACTCGATGCTCGTCGCTGGCGCGGAGTACGCCGAGCGCGACCGCCGGCTCGCGCGCTCGTTCGCCGAGGCCGCCGCCGCCGAGGGCGTGGAGCGCATCGTCTACCTGGGCGGCCTCGGCGAGACGGGCGCGGGACTGAGCGAGCACCTCGCGTCGCGGCGCGAGGTCGAGTCGGTGCTCGCGTCGACCGGCGTGCAGGTCACGGTGTTGCGTGCGGCGATGATCGTCGGTTCGGGCTCGGCGTCGTTCGAGATCCTGCGCTATCTCGTCGAGCGGTTGCCCGTCATGGTCACGCCGCGCTGGGTGCGGACGCGCTGCCAGCCGATCGCGATCCGCGACGTGCTGACGTATCTCGTGCGCTGTCTCGAGACGCCGGAGACGAGGGGACGCACGCTCGACGTCGGGGGGCCGGAGGTGCTCACGTATCGCGAGCTGATGGCGATCATGGCGGACGCGCGCGGTCTGCCGCGCCGGCGCATCGTGCCGGTGCCGGTGCTCACGCCGCGCCTGAGCTCGCTCTGGATCCACCTGGTCACGCCGATCAGCGCGCGGGTCGCGCGGCCGCTCGCGGAGGGCCTGCGCAACGAGGTCGTGTGCCGCGACGACGAGGCGCGCCGGCTCATGCCGTTCGAGCTGCTCACGGTGCGCGAGTCGATCGACCACGGCCTCGCGAACCTGCGCGACGCGAGCGTCGAGACGATGTGGACCGACGCGGGCCCCGTGCCGGGCGACCCGGACTGGTCGGGTGGCGCGGTGTTCGTCGATCGCTGGACGATCGACGTGCGCGCGACCCCGGACGACGTCTTTCGCGCCGTGTGCCGCGTCGGCGGCGGCCACGGTTGGTACGCCGCGGACGCGCTCTGGAAGATCCGCGGCTGGATGGACCGGATCGTGGGCGGTCCCGGGTTGCGACGGGGCCGGCGCGATCCGGAGCGCGTCGGCTACGGCGACGCGCTCGACTTCTGGCGCGTGACCGAGCACGATCCGCCGCGCCGTCTCGAGCTGCGCGCCGAGATGCGCTTGCCGGGCGAGGCGCAGCTCGCGTTCGACGTCGAAGCGGCGGGTGCGTGCGCGACGCGGCTCGTGCAGACCGCGCGCTTCGTCCCGCGCGGCCTGGGCGGTCTCGCGTACTGGTACGCGGTCAAGCCGTTCCACGGCGTCGTGTTCCGCGGGATGCTCGAGGGCATCCGGCGCGCCGCGGAGGAGGCGGCGAGTCATTCGGGCGCGAGCTCGACGCGCAGGACGAGCGGCGCGTCGTCGGCGTCGGACCCGGGCGCGAAGTCGGCGAGCGTGCGGGTCAGGGAGCGATAGCCGGCGTGCCTGTGTGCGCGGGTGCCGAGCTGGCAGTCCGCCGGTGGCGCTTTGCCACTTTGGCGGTCGCGGAGGCCGCGGCGGTCGTACGGCGCGGCTCGGCGCGGGCCCGGCGGATCGGCACGCTGCTTGCTTGCGGAGCGGGCGTCGGCTCGCTCTTGTGGGCGAGTCGGCATCGACGTTCCTTTTCGACGATAGCCAACAAAGGAGTTTCGAGCTTCGGAGGTTCCATGATGCTGAACATGGTTCCCTGGCGGCGTGAGCAGAACGACGGTGGCACGCAGAGCGCCGTCGCGCCCGTGGCCCGCATGCGGTCCGACTGGGACCGACTGTTCGACCGTTTCCTCGACGACGTTTGGAGCCCCGTTGCGGGCGCGGCGCACCCGATGCCGCTCGACGTCGTCGAGACCGACGAGCACATCCGCGTGCGCGTCGAGGTTCCGGGCGTGAAGCCCGAGGACCTCGACATCCGGCTCGCGGGCGAGGTGCTCACGCTGACGGCGCAGAAGAACGACGACGAGTCGGACGGTACGCGCCACTACTCCGAGCGCCGTTTCGGCTCGCAGCAGCGCGCGCTCCGGCTCGCGTGCCCGGTCGACCCCGACCACGTCGAGGCGCGCCACGCCAACGGCGTCGTCACGATCACGCTGCAGAAGGCCGAGGCGGTCCGCCCGAAGCGGATCCGCATCGAGGCCGGCCGCTGATCCAGCCGGCGGCTCCCCCGCGCGGGGCCGCGCGCCCGGCGCGGGAGAGCTCGCGTCGCGACCACGGCGTGACGCTGTGGACGCTGGGGAGAGCCTCGTCGCGAGCTGTTCCTCTGGCTCCTCGTGATCGCCGACGCGTTCCGCCGCGTTCCGCCGCCTGGCGCTGGCCGCGGCGCTGGCGATCCGCTGATCGCCAGCGCCGCCCGCTGCCCCCTTGACAAGCCGCCCCGCCCAGGTTGAAATCGATTTGACATCGCGTTCAACCCATGGCCGGCGGCGGGGGAGCCCTCCTGCGCCGGGAAGGAACCCCGCAATGCAGATCCCCATTCGTCCGGCGCTCCTGGGCGCCGTCGCGCTCCTCTCGGTCGCTCCGGCGCTCGTCGCCCAGGGCGTCACCCCGACCCACCGCTTCGAGACCCCGCTCGGATTCGACCCGTTCAACGGCGAGGTCACCTTTGCAACGATGATCGGTCCGCCCGAGGGCGAGACGATCCTGCGGACGGACCTGATCATCGACTGGACTCCGAACGGAGCGCAGCCGGCGTCGGCGTTCGGGATGAAGCTGAGAACGTCCATGCTCGAGAGCGGGCCGTCGCCGACCTGGACGATCACCGGCGCCGGCCTCGGCTGGGGAAGCGCGCCCGGCACGCACTCGGCGACGACGTCGACGAACTTCTTCAACGACACGCTCGTGTCGGGCTTGCCCGGCTTCCCGACGGTCTTCGACCTGACGCTCGAGGCGGCGGGCGGCGGCGGGTTGTTCGGCGCGATCGGTCCCCAGAGCAAGCTCGTCTTCCTGCTGGGCCCGCGGCTCGCCGGCGACGTGGCGTCGGTGTCGCTGTCGAGCGGAGGCGCGCAGACGCTGGACGTGAGCGCGGGCCCCACGGTGGGTCCGGGCCTGCTCTACCTCGTGGTCGGGAGCGCGTCCGGCACGACCCCCGCGCTGCAACTCGACGGCGTCGTCGTTCCGCTCGTCCCCGACGCCTACGCGCAGTGGTCGCTGGGGAGCCCGAACGCCGGGCCGTTCGTCGGTACGCTCGGCTTCCTCGACGGCTCCGGCACCGCGAGCGCACAGATCGTCGTCCCGCCGAGCTCGAACCCCGCGCTCGCCGGGCTCGTGCTGAACCATGCCGCGCTGATCGTCGATCCGGTCCAGGGGCGGTTGCTGTCGGCGACGAATCCGCTCGCCCTCACGCTCGCTCCCTGAGGCGAAGGACGCGCCCGTGTCTCCGCTCCGACCGAGCGTTACGCTGCGCCCTTCGCGCATGGCGACGAAGCGGCTCGATCTCGGCTGGGTGCGCACGCAATGCGAGCGTGTGCGCGCGGAGCTCAAGGGGCTCGTCGACTGGATCCCGGTCCGGCCGCTGCGCGGTGAGAGCGTGGCGCGCTGGACCGGGCTCAAGGGGCCGCTGTGCCGGCGCGTCCTCGCGGGCGTGCAGCACCACGGCGAGCCCGCCGAGCTCGCGCGCATCCTGCCCGGAGTCGAGGGGCTCGAGATGTTCGTCGACGCGCTCGAGCGCAAGGGCTGTCCCGCCGAGCGCGCCGCCGCCGCGCGCGACGCGATCCGCGCGTTCGCCGAGCTGTTGCACGAAGGCGGCGGGAGCCAGCGCCGGCTCGTCGCCGCGCTGCGCGACCAGCTCGACGAGCCAGGCGTCGAGCTCGACGCGACCGAAGCGCACGCGCGGTTGTTCGAGTCCGCGCGCGCGGTCTGCCGCGCGGAGACGCGCGCGCTCGTCGTCGTGTCGATCTTGCACCGCGCGCCGGACCGGCCGGACGAGCTCGACACCGTCGGCGCGCTCGGCCAGCTCGGCTACAGCGCGCGCGCAGGCGCTCCGCCGCTCGTCGCGCGTCACTTCAGCGCACCGGGCATCGGCGACGAGGCGGGGCCGAGCCTGCACGACCTCTTCGGCACGCCCGCTCTGCCGATCGCGCGCGCGCGCGTCGACGAGCGCAACGTGCTCTCGACGTACGACGGCCGCGGCTCGGCGGAGTCGCCGGTCGACGTGTGGAGCGGCCCGGTGCGCAACGCCGGCGTCGTGCGCTTCGAAGGCGCGGGCGAGGACGGCTACGGGTCGTTCGCGGCGATCCGCACGCCGACGCGCACGCTCGTGCACGACTTGTGGGTCGAGACGCCGCTCGCGCGCGCGAGCATCCTTCGCTCGGGCGTGTACCGCTCGTCGCCCGCGCTGCTCGGCACGATCGACTACAAGCGCTGGTACGAGCGGCTACCGGGCGACCCGCGCGTGCTGCTGCCGGAGTCGGACGACTTCAGCGGC
>CAZGTQ010000045.1:0-23160 GCA_964528575.1 uncultured Planctomycetaceae bacterium
TTCAGCGACAGGGAGGTGCCAGGTGCCGCACCTGGCACCTCCCTGTCGCTGAACGACAACAAGGTGTGCGACACCGTATCGCCGGCCGCACCCCCGGCCGGCGCCGATCGAGACGCGTCAGCGCCAGTCGCCGAGCTGCTCGACGTAGGCCGCCGAGCCGTCGCGCAGCCAGCCGTCGAGTTGGGCCGGCTCCTTGAGCTGCTGGCCGCGCTTGCGGTCGACCGCGGCGAAGGCGCACGAGACGCCCTCGAGCGCGCTCGCGTCGCCCCACAGGCGCTCGAACTGCGCGAGCGGAAAGACGTCCTCCTGGCCGAGGCCCCAGCGCTTCTTGACGTCCTTCAGCGTCACGTACGTCGGAAAGCGCGCGACGAAGGCGCGCACCGCCGCGCGGACGCGCTGCGCGTCGCCGAGATCGGCGCGCGCGAGGCCCATGCTCGCGAGCAGCGCGTCGACGTCGATCCACGTCGAGAGCGTGTTGTAGTACGACAGCCGCCACTCGTCTTCTTCGCGCGGGACCGCGAGGCTCTCGACGAGGCGCGGGCGGCCGTCGACGCGCGCGAGGCCGCCGCCGCGGTCCTCGACGCGGCGCGCGACCACCTCGAACGTCAGGCACGCGCCCGAGTTCGCGTGGCGGCCGAGCAGCGCCGCGTCGACGTCGGCACCGAGCGTGTCGACGTTGTGCACGAAGAGCCAACGGAGCGACGGCCGCTCGACGAAGAGGCGCGCGAGCGTGCCGCTGGAGAGCAGGTTCGGCACCTCGTACGCGTGGCCGACCGGGTGCAGACACTGGAGCGGCTCGTTGTCGACGTAGTCCGACGCCTCGCCCGCGTGCTGCGCCCACGCGATCAGCGCCTCGTTCAGACTCTCGCGCACCTTCTGCGCCCGGTCGTCGAGCTTCTGCTGCGCGAGCTCCTCCCACGCGAAGCGCAGGTCGCGCTCGGTCGGCACGAGCCGCAGGCCGACCGCGCGGCCGCGCGAGAGCAGGAGCGGACCCTCGTACGCCAGCTTCGCCACCGCGCGCTCGATCGGCGCGTGCGTCAAGTAGCTCGTCGTGACGACGTGCGGGAGCGGCGCGCCGTGCTCGCGCGCGGCGCGGCGGCTCTTCGCCAGGTGCACGTCGAGGAACGTGCGGTACGCGCCCGCGAGCTTCGCGAACGGGTCGAGCGCCTTGACGACGCCCGCGCCGCGCGTCCAGCGACTGCCGGTGCCGCCGGCGAGCGTGACGACCGCGACGCGGCCTTCGCGCAGCTCCTCGGCGCCGCGCGCGCGGTGCTGGGCGAGCGAGCGCGCGTCGGTCGCGTCGAAGACGTCGCCCGGTCGGACGTCGTCGACGCGCGCGCTCGCCGCGAGCCGGTTCTGCGCGAGCCCGATGCGGCCGGCGCGCAGGTCGGCGCGGATCGCCTCGTGCGCGTCGCGGTCGAAACCGTGCTCGGCGAGCAGCGCGTCGAGGCGCGCAGCGGCGCTGGAGCGTTCGTGCGACGCGACGGCGCGCGCGACGGCGGGCGGCGCGTCGCAGAGCTCCGCGCGCGTGCCGTGCTCGTTCACCGCGAAGTCGTACACGACCGGCCGCATCGCGAACGGCACCGCGTCTTGCAGCTCGTCCGCCAGCGCGTCCATCGCGCTCTGCAGCCACGCGCACGCACGCTCGCGCTCGCGCGGCTCGAACCACAAGCCCATGCCGCCGCCGGCCATGCCGCCGAGCATCCAGAAGCCGAGGAACGCGTCGCCGAACGCCGCGCGCGTGCGTTCGACGAGCGTCTCGGTGAACGCGTTCGACGCCCACGGGACGATCGTGCGGATCGGCCCGAAGAAGTTGCGCGTCGTCGCGGCGCCGAGCGCGCGCACGTCCGCCGCGCGCAGCGCCGCGAGCACGTCATCGAGCACCGAGAGGGCGTCGCGCCGCGCGCTCCACTCCGGCTCCGAGCGCAGCAGGTACGACTCGGTGACCATCTCGAGGATCGGCCCGACGTCCCGCGCCATGCCGCCATGCACGAGCACGAGGCTGCGGGTCAGCGCCTCCCGCGCCGCCGCGGGCACGCGGTCTTCGCCCAGCGCGACGTGCCGCGGGAGCAACCGGCCGCGGCTCACGCCGTGCTCGGGATCGCCGGCGCGCGCGCGCTCGCCCTCGATCAGCTTGAAGCCCGGCCACAGGCCGCCGGAGTCCTGCCAGCCGCCGCCCGAGCCGCCGAGCCACTCGCCGAGGATCGCGCGCGCGGCGACGAGGCGCCGCTCGTCCTCTCGGAGCGTCCCGTCGAGCGCGTGCGTCTGCCCCGTCGCGCGCATGCACAGCGCGATGAGCGACGCGAGCAGGTTCGTCGACACCGCGAGCCGCGAGCCCTTGGGGATGCCGCGCACGTGCGTCGTGAGCGCGAGCCCGCGACCCGGGCCGCACGTGCGCGCGAGCAGCTCCGCGAGGCTCGCGTCCGTTCCTTCGAGGCTCGGCGGCACGAGGCCCGCAGCGATCGTCGCGGCCTTCAGCAGGCCGAGGTGGTCGCGCGCGAAGTCGAACACCTCGCCGAGCTCCGCGATCTCGGCGCGCGCGCCGAGGTCGACGCTCTCGAGCCGCAGCACGGGCGCGTCGATGACGCGCAGCCACGTCTCGATCGGCGGCCGCGGCGCCGCGTCGCGCCCGCGCACGGCGAGGTCGATCGACGCGTTGAGGACCTTCGCTCCCTCGGGAAAATCCATGCCGAGGAAGAAGATGTCGCTCCACGCGCTGTGCGTGAGGTCCATGCGCACGGGCGTGCGCTCGCACAGCACGGGCGCGCCGGCGCCGAGCAGCTCGTCGCGCACGCGCAGCGGATGGTCGGCGACGCGCCCGACGGCGAACATCCAGCGGTTGCCTTCGGTCGAGCGCACGCTCGCGCGCACCTGGTCGGCGAGCGTCTGGAATCCGAGGCCGTGGTAGGCGGCGGCGAGCGCGCTCGAGAGCGCGGCGTTCGGGCCGTCCGCACGCTCGCGCTCGAGCAAGACGTCGAGCGCCTCGTCGAAGCGCCGGTCGAACAGCGCCAGCGCCGCGTCGAACGGGATCCGGCCGCGCGCGGGCGCGCGCTCGGGCAGCCAGAACCGGTGCAACGCCCAGAGGAAGAGGAGCGCGCGGACGCGCTCGTACAGGTTCGTGCTCTCGCGGCGGAACGCGTCGAGGGATGCGCATTCGGCGCGCAGCTCGTCGAGCGAGGCGCCGCGCGCGACGTGGTCGAGCGAGCGGTCGCGTTCGGCGGGAGCGGTCGCGGTGACGATCGCGACGAGACGGCTCATCGCGGCCGGCGGCCCCAAGCCGTGACGGTGAGCGCTTCGCGCCACGCGAAGCCGGGCGTCGTCTGGAGCGCGAAGAAGCGCTCGAGCTCGACGCGCGTCGCGGCGCCGGATTCGACGACGAGCGGCGCGACGTCGGGGAACGCGAGCTCGTGCGGCGACTCGTCTCCGGCGGCGAACGAGAACACGCGGCCGATCGCGCGCACGTCCTCGAAGCCGAGCGCGCGCAGGCGCGCGAACAGTCGGCGGCCGTACTCGGGGTCGAGGCCGCGCTCGCGCAGGCACGCGAAGATCGCGCGGGAGACGCGCTCGTACAGCTCGCGCTCGGACGCCGGCACGTCGGGGTCGGCGCCGTCGGTCGCGACGTCGGGCTCCTCGAGGACGAGCCAGCCGCCGGGGCGCACCGCGCGGGCGAGCGAGCGCAGCGCGTCGTCGCGGCCGGGCACGTGGACGAGCACGTCGCGCGCGTGGACGAGGTCGAAAGCGGCTTCCTCGAGCGGATCGGCGGCCACGTCGTGCTCGAGCACCGTCAGACTCGGACGCGCGAGCGCCGCGAGCAGATCGACGCGCGTGTCGGTCGCGACGACCGCGCCGCTCGGGCCGACCCGCTCGCACAGCCAAGCCGCGAGCGAGCCGCTCCCCGCGCCGACCTCGAGGCAGCGCCAGCCGCGCGCGACCCCGATCGTCTCGAAGCACGCGATGCTGCCGGGGTCCTGGAGCCGTTCCTTGATCCGCAGACGCCGGAGCGCGGCGTCGCGGTCGGCGTCGAGCAGGTAGTCCGCCATCGCGGCCAGCGTACGTCGTGCCAGGATGCGCGCCCACGTTCGAGCCGGCGCCGCTCTCCCGCTCCGGTCCGAGAGCGCTCACCCCGCCGCGCGCAGCCGCCGGTCGCCGCTCCACTCGACGAGCACGAGCAGCGCCGTCGCCGCGAGCCCCGCGCCGATCGTGCCGATCCAGTGCTCCGCGAGGACCGCGACGACGGCCAGCGCGATCGCGACGACCATGAGGCCGCCGCCCCAGTCCATGTCGGCGTGCGCCTCGTCGGGCGGGACGGAGAGCGGCTGCGCCGTCACGCACGTCGGGTAGAGCAGGCGCATCACGAAGAGCGTGACGAAACCGCCCGGGAGCGCGATGCGCAGCGCGAAGCCCAGGTCGCTCTGCTGCCACGCGAGCAAGCCGAGCACGAGGTACAGCGGAACGAGGAAGCGCACCGCGAGCGCCTTGAGCGTGCCGTTCGCGATCGCTTGCGGCGAGACCGGCGCGGTCGCGAGCAGCCAGCCCGCTCGCCACGAAGCGCTGACCGGGATCTGCGAGAGCAGGACGGGCAGGTAGATGCCCGGCGTGAACAGGAGCAGCGCGAGCAGGCCGTCGCGCTTCGCTCCCGGCTCGCCGAGGACCGCGATCGCGAGGAACGCGAGCGGGATGCCGATGAGGGGCACGGTGCGCAGGACGACCTCGCGCTCGCGCGGCAGCGCGTCGTACGCGAGGTCGAAGGGCGCGCGCTCGTCCGCGCGCAGCCACCAGCGCGTCGCGAACGCGCGCACCGGCAGCAGGAGGAGCTCGAGCCAGCCGGGGCGCGCGCTGGCGAAGCGCGGCGCGGGCGGCGGGATCGCGGCGAGCACGGCGAGCGCGGCGAGCGATGCTCCGATCGGGAGGAGCGCGGCGGCGAGGCTCGCTCCCGCGGCGTGCGGCGCCGCGAACCACGCGGGCGGGAACAGGCGCAGCATGGGCGCGTCCGCGAAGCTCTCGACGCGCAGCAGGACGGGCACGTAGCGCATGCCCGCGACGAGGCCGACGACGACTCCGACGACGAGCACGGTCTGCACGAGCAGGAGCACGGGCTCGGCGCGGCCGCCGAAGAACGCCTGCACCGTCAGCAGTGCCGCGGCGAGCGCGAGCACGACGCCGAGGCCCTCGGCGACGAGCGCGAGGCGCGCCAGGAGGCCCACGTCGGTGGCGAGCAACGCGGCTGGGACGAGCCCGCCGAGCGCGAGCCCGCCGAGGACGACGAGCAGGTGCGCTGTGCGCGCGAGCTTCAGCTCGATCGGCCGCACGGGGAGCGAGCCGACCCACGTCGCGGCGGGATCGGCGCGCAGCAGGTAGCCGAGCTCGCCGATCAGCGGGATCGCGACCATCGCCGCGACGATCGAGAACGCGAGCGTGGCGTACGCGAACGGCGGCAGCTCGCCGCGCACGAGGCCGCACGCGACCGCCGCGACGAGCCCCTGGCTCAGCCACGCGGCGACCGGGACGCCGCCGCCGGGGCCGCGCGACGCGAGGCGCGCGCGCAACAGGACCAGCACGCGATGGCGCATCGGCGCGCGCGCTCAGACGAGCAGCAGCATCTGCAGGCGCTGGCGGAACTCGAGCGTCAGCGGATCCTCGTCGCCGAGCATCTCGAAGACCTCGATCATCGCCTTGCGTGCGGCGTCGTCCTCGAAACCGCGGTCGCGCTTGACGACCTCGAGCAGGTGCTCGAGGCCCTCCTCGCGCCTCCCGCTCGCGATGAGCGAGCGCCCCAGCCCGATGCGCGCACCGTGGTCGTCCTGGTTCGCGCTCACCGCCGCCTCGAGCTCGGCGACGTCGCCCGCCTGCTCGGCCATCGCGAGCGCGGCCTCGACGGCGCGTGCCGCGTCGGTGGCGCGCGCTTGTTCGCTCAGCTTGTCGAAGACCTTGCGCGCTTCGGGCGCGCGCCCGGCGTCGACGAGCATGCGCGCGAGCTCCGTCCGCGCGTCGGCATGGTCGGGCTCGGTGCGCAAGAAGCCGCGCAGCAGCTCGATCGCGTCGCCGACGCGTCCCTCGGCCGCGAGCGCCTTCGCCTCGCTCAGCGCCGGCGGCTCCGGCGGCGTCGCCGCGCCCGGCGCGATGCGCTCGAGGAACGCCTTGACCTCCGCCGCCGGCAGGTTGCCGCTGAAGCCGTCGACCGGCCGGCCGCCGACGATCGCGACCACCGTCGGGATGCCCTGGATCTGGAACGCCTGGGCGAGCTCGGGGTTCGCGTCGGTGTCGACCTTCGCGAGCACGAACGAGCCCTTGCCCTCGTTCGCGAAGCGCTCGAGCACCGGCCCGAGCGCCTTGCAGGGCCCGCACCAGGTCGCCCAGAAGTCGACGACGACGGGAACGGTGCGGGAGCGCTCGACGACCTCGGCGGCGAAGTTGCGGACGTCGACGTCGATGATCCAAGGGGATTTGGCCATGGCTGGGATGATACGGGATCGCTCGAGCCGTCTTACGCTACCGCGGCGATGGAGGTGACGATCCAGGGGCCCGCGGGTCGGCTCGAGGCGCTGTTCGACCCGTTGGAGGGCGCGGCCGCGGCCGCCGTCGTGTGTCACCCGCACCCGCTGCACGGCGGCACGATGCACAACACCGTGGTGTTCCGCACGGCGCGAGCGTTGCGGAGCGCGGGTGTGGCGACGCTGCGCTTCAATTTCCGCGGCGTCGGGGCGAGCGAGGGGACGGCGGGACGCCGAACGTCGACACCGGCGCAGCACGACGGCGCCGGCGGCGAGGAGGACGCGGCCGCCGCGCTCGACTGGCTCGCGGAGCGCTGCCCCGGCGCGGCGCCGTGGGCCGCCGGCTACTCGTTCGGCGCGCGCACGGTCGCCGCGCTGGCGCTGCGCGACGCGCGCATCGAGCGGCTGATCTGCGTCGCGCTCCCTTCGACGCTGCTCGGCGATCTCGCGCTCGAGCGCGTCGCGGCGCCGGGCTACTTGCTCTTCGCCGGCGAGGATCGCTTCGGCACGCTCGCGACGTTGCGCGCGGCGCGGCCCGAGCTGCCGCCGTCGCTCGAGCTCGACGAGATCGAGGGCACCGACCACTTCTTCCGCAACAGGACCCCCGAGCTCGAGGCGCGCGTTCGCGCGTGGGCCGAGCGGGCGCTGGAGCCGAGCCGATGAGCGCGACCTCCGAGGAGCCGAGCTACCCCGCGGACCAGATGCCCGTGATCCGCCGGCTGATGATGCCGCGCGACACGAACGCGGTCGGCAGCATCTTCGGCGGCGTGATCCTCTCGGAGATCGACCTCGCGGCCGCGATCGAGGCGCACCGCCACCATCCCGGCCGCGTGGTCACCGTCGCGATGGACAAGATCGAATTCCACCGCCCGGTCTACGTCGGCGACCTCGTCTCGTTCTTCGCGACGACGCTCCGCCTCGGCCGCACCTCGATCACGGTCAAGGTGAGCGTCTGGGCCGACCGCCGCTTCATGAGCGGCGAGCGCGTCCACGTCACCGAGGCGCAGGTGACGATGGTCGCGGTCGACGAAGAGTGGAACAAGGTCCCGGTGCAGCCGGCCCCGCCGCGGGAGCCCTGACGGGCGAGCGGGGCTCGGCGATCGTCGGGCGCCCTCAGGCTTCCGCCAACGGTGCAGACGAAGAGCCGGAGAGCCCTCGGTGCTTCTGTTTCCAATCGACCAGCGCGGCGACCACGGAGGCCAGTCGCGTTGCGGCAACCGGCTTCGGGACGTGCAACTGAAAGCCCGCTTCGAGCGCGCGCCGCCTGGTCTCATCGCTCGCCAACGCGGTGAGTGCTGCCGCGGGTACGAGACCGCCTCGCTCGGGATCGAGGCACCGCACCTTTTGTATGAAGCTGAACCCGTCCTCTCCGGGCATCGCGATGTCGGAGAGGATCACGTCCGGATGGAACTCGCTCAGCGCTGCCAGGGCGCGCGCGGCGGAGGGCTCGGCCCGCACTTGCGTTCCCAACTCGACGAGCATTGCCGCATACGCATCCCGGGTGTCGTCGTCGTCCTCGACCAGGAGAACATGCACGCCTTCGATGCTTCGCGCGACCGAACGCGAGACCGGAGGATCGGTCACCGCAGCCACCGTGCCCGTCGGAAGCGTGATGCGGAACGTCGATCCCTGGCCCTCTCCAGGACTCTCGACGTCCACCGTGCCACCGTGCACTTCCACCAGATGGCGCACGATCGACAGCCCCAGACCGAGGCCTCCATGGGTCCGCGTCATCGCGCTGTCCGCTTGAACGAACCTCTCGAAGAGTCGCGGCAGAACATCGGCGCGGATGCCGATGCCGGTGTCCGCGACGGTGAGCACGGCGTCCTCGTCCATGCTCTCGAGCCGCACCTGGACGTGACCACCGCGGGGAGTGAACTTGATCGCGTTGGCCAACAGGTTGTTCGCCACCTGGAGCAGGCGCGCCTCGTCGCCATAGACGGCACGAACAGCGCCTTCGACCGCCAGATCGAGCTCCAGCCCCTTGGCCAGCGCCGATGGCCGAGCTACATCGACCGCCTCGCGAACGACCGCGGTGAAGTCCACCGGCCCCAGGTCGAGCATCATCTTGCCCGATACGATGCGCGACACATCGAGTAGATCATCGATGAGTCTCGCCTGGGCGCTCGCAGCGCGCTCGATCGAGGCGCTGGGCCTCTCGATACTCGGATTGTCTACGGCCAGTTGCCTGAGAAGCTGTGCGGCCATCAGCATGGTGCTGAGAGGGGTGCGCAGCTCGTGGGACAGGGTCGCCAGGAAGAGATCTTTGGCGCGGGTGGCGCGCTCCGCCTCGATGCGCGCATGCTTCTCGGAGGCCAAGAGCTGGGTGCGTTCGGCCTCCAGCGCACGAAGCGAAGTCACGTCGTCGATCGCCAGCAAGACCATGCGCGCCCCCCCACCCCACAAGATCGGGCGACCGCTGAGCGAAAGAACCCGCCGACCCGAGCGCGGAAGCTCCACCTGGATCACGAGCCCGGAAAACGCCTTGTGCTGGCGAAGCCGATCCAAGGCGTCGTCGAGTGCAGAGCGGTCCCAGATCCCGCCACTCAGCTCCGACAGACGTTTGCCTTCGGCCTCCTTCGCCGACAGCGCCAGAATTTCATAGAACGCCGTGTTCGCAGACACCACACGCAGCTCCGTATCCAAGACCACGAGGGCCGAGCTGACGGTCTCCACGATGCTCTTGGCATAATCGCGCGCGCTTTCGGCGTCCTCGATGGCGCGCCTGAGCACGTCCACGTCCACGAAGCAGAGGACGGCGCCATCGACACTGTTGTCGGAGGCTCGGTAGGGCCGGATCTGCATCCGGAACCAACGTTCGTCCGGCCCTTGGACCTCCCACTCTCTTGGTGCGAAGCTGTCCAGAACGGTTTGAATCCTACTGGCCAAGTCCTGGACATCGATCCTGAGCTTGAGGTCGTCGATCGGACGTCCCACATCCTCCGGGATGAAGCGCGCGATGTCCCTGACGCTGGGTGTGAAGCGGCGCACACGAAGGTCCATGTCGACGATGATGACCGGGATCTCGACGCTGGCGAGCACGTTGGCCAGATCGTTGGCGACTTCATCGAGCTCCAGATTGCGGTGCCGGAGCTGGTCGTTCACCGTGCCCAGCTCCTCGTTGGTCGACTGAAGCTCCTCTTTGGCGCTCTGTAGCTCCTCGTTCGTGCTTTGCAGCTCCTCATTGGATGCGACCAGCTCCTCGTTCGCCGACGCGAGCTCGTCGGTGGTCGACAGGTGCTCGGACATGAGGAACTGCAGGTAGTCCTTGGTCGCGGTGAGCTCGGCCTTCACACGCTCCGCTTCTCGGCTCTGTTCGTCGTACGGCGTGGCTGCGCGCTCGCGATCCGGCGCTCTGCGTTCGAGCTCCGGCTGGTCCGTGGCGACGGTCTCGAAGAGAATGAGAAAGTAGCGCTCGGGGGATTCGCCGACGGACGCGAGCGGGACGACTTCCACGTCGACGACGTGCACCTCCGAGCCGAGCTCGAAGCGCAGGCCCTCCTTGCGCACCACAGTCGCCTCTGTCTTTGCACGCTCCATCGCCTCGCGCAGATGAGTCGCCAGGCCCCCGCGCGCCATCCGCAATACGTTGGATTGTGGCTGTCCGGGCGGGGGCTCGAGATACGTGCCCGTCCGCCCGCGAAACTGGATGATCTCGAGGCGGCTGTTCACGATGACGCCGGGTGGGGCATACCGCGTCAACATGAGATGGTCCGCCAGCCGTTGCACCTCTCGTGCGTTCTGTTGCCGCGCCGGAGGCCGCCGCTCCGCCAGCTTCATTTCGGGATCGCGGCCCGCGCGCAGCGGGTACAAGAGATGCGTGCTCTCCCCGAGCTTGACGAAGATCCGGTGCTCCTTGTCGACGTCCTTGAAGAGGTCGCGGTAGCCCAGGGTCGTTTCGCTCTGCCCGAGAAACAGAATCCCGCCGGGATTGAGGCAGTAGTGCAGCATCGGAACGACCCGCCGCTGCAATTCAGCATCGAAGTAGATCAGGACGTTGCGGCAACTGATCAGGTCGAGCTTGGCGAAAGGAGGGTCGCGGGTGAGGTCGTGCTTGACGAAGACACACAGGTCGCGAACGGAGCTCGCGATTCGATAACCGGCGTCGGCTCGCTCGAAGAAGCGGTCCAGGCGCTCAGGAGGGACCTCCGCAACCGCCGATTCCGGGTAGACAGCCGCCCGAGCGACCTCGATGGACTCGTCGCTCAGATCCGTGCCGAAGACCTTGACTGACGGGTGAGTCTTCTCGCCATCCAGCGACTCGAGCAGGCACATCACGAGCGCATAGGCTTCCTCGCCGGTGGCGCATCCAGGGACCCAGATTCGGATGGAGTCATCGGGCCCCTTACGCGTGGCGAGCTCGTCGAAGACCTGCTCCTTCAGCGCCTCGAATGCATCCGGGTCGCGGAAGAACGAGGTGACATGGATGAGCATGTCGCGAGCCAGCGCGCCCCCCTCGTCGGCATCGTTCTTCAGGCTCCCGGCGTATTCGCCCATGTCATCGACATGGCGCAGCGCCATACGCCGCTCGATGCGGCGCAGGACAGTGGTTCGCTTGTAGCCGCTGAAATCGACGCCGGCATGTCGACGCAGAGCTGCGAGAATCAGCGCGAGGCTGTTCTCCTGCCCAGTGCCGAGCTCTGTGGCGTCGCCCCGCTCGACGGCGACGTAGGGATGGCGGCTCAGGCGCGTCAGCTCGATCGCGATGGCTTCCGGACTGCCGCGAAAGTCGACGACACCGGCCGAGATCGCGGCCTCGGGCATGCTCGAGAACTGCGCAGAATCCGGCTCCTGGGCCATGGCGATGCCGCCCTCGGCCTTGATCGCCCGAAGTCCTTCGGTCCCATCTGCGCCCGAGCCCGACAGGATGACTCCGATGACGCAATCCCTGGCATCCGTCGCGAGCGAGCGGAAGAAGGAATCGATCGGCAGGTGGAGCCGCCCCGTCATTTGCCGAGGCACCAGAGTGAGGATCCCGTTTCGCACCACGAGGTCGGCGCCGGACGGGATGACATGAACGCGATCAGGCTCGAGCGCCATGCCGCTGGTCGCCTCGACGACCGGGAGCCGCGTCCCTCCCTCCAGCACCTTCGTCAGCATGCTCGGCCGTTCCGGGTCGAGGTGCTGGATCACGACGAACGCCATTCCGGACTGTTCGGCAATCCCCGACAACAGACGGCGCAGAGCATCCAGCCCGCCTGCCGACGCCCCAACGGCCACGACCGGAAACGGCGCCCCGGACTGATTCGGGTCCGGGCTCGGACGTGCCGCAGTTGCGCTGTCTCGTTCGTTCGTCATCGTTGCTCCAACAGGTCCTGATGTTCCGCCCCCGCGAAGTCATCGAGGACCACGTGGATCAAGCGATCGCTGCCCCTGGCCCTTGATCAACTCCGCGACGTGCTCCGTGACCTTGCTGAAGCGGAACTGACCGACGGTTTTTTCGCTCTCGATGGGTGAAGAAAAGAGCGGCGCGATTCGGTCCGTCCTCGACCCCAGTCCTCGACGCCAGGAGGCGGCGAGGTGCGCGGAGCGGATGGGATTGCCACAGATCCGGGCTCGACGGCGACCGGCATTCTACCGCCGGCTTCCCATGTGCCGCCCGAGTATCGCGGATCCTGGCGCGGGGCGAGCCCCCGGAGCATGCTCGGCCCACTCCGCGCCCGATCGCCCCTGCGCCTGCCGAAACGGCGGCATCCGCCTCGAATCCGTCGTTCGCAAGCGATCCCGCTCGGGCATCGTCCCCGACACTGCAACGCCGCTTCGAGGGCGGGACCCAGCTCACCCCTCCAGGGAACAGCAACTAGCTAAGCGAGCTAGTAGCTGCGGCAGGGCCAGACCCCGAAGCGAACGACCGAGTGGCGTCAGGCCGGCCGCCGTAGCGTCTGCGGGCCTGTCTCCCACAGCTCGTGGCGGAAGCGTGTGCCCGCGAGAGCTTGGCTCAGCTCGTCGAAGTTCTCGATCGCGTCGCGCAGCGTGTCGTTGCTCTGTTTGGAGAGCTTCGACTGCGCGTCGCCCGGCTGCGCGTCGATGCCGAGGAACGCGAGGACGCGCGTGCCGACCGCGGGGTCGCGCACCAGCTCCTCGTAGTTGACGTCCGTCCACGGCTGGCCGGCGAGCGTCGCGCGCAGGCGTTGGTAGAAGAGGTCGTAGTCGCCCGCCCACGCGACGAGAGCCGCGGGGTCGACGCGGACGCGCAGACCGTCGTAGCTCTCGTGCGCGTAGTGCCCCGTTGCGCGCGCGCGCAGGAGCGAGAGATACGTGCGCACGTGGTTGCGACGCCACAGCACGATCTTGTGGACGCGCTCGTCGCTCACCATCCGCGGCCACAGGTCGCGCGCCTGGTCGACGAGGAGCTTGATGCCGACCGCGCCGTGGCCGAAGTCCTCGCTCCACACGCGCTCGAGGAACGCCGCCGGATCCGCGTCGCGGGTCGCGACGTCGCCGAGGTGGTCGAGCCGGCCGTCTCGGTAGCCGAGCGCCCAGAAGATCGCCTGGTCGTTGAAGACCTCGCTGTGGCACAGCACGTCCCCGTGCGAGTTCAGCAGGCTGCACAGGTAGTTGCTGCCCGTGCGCGGGTGGCAGAGGATCGCGAAGCGGGTCGGGGACATCGGCTCGTGGGCGCGGTCGCGGCGGACGGGGAACGGCCGTCCGCTCTTCGACCAGGCCGGGGGGGGACTTGAGCGCGCCTCGCGCGCGCGGCTACGCCGTGAGAATGGGCTACGCTGTGCGGATGGGCCTGTTCCCCAAAGGACGCGACCTGAACGAGGCGCCCGACCGAGTCGAGCTCCCCGTGCGCGGGAGCGACTTCGGGCTGCGGCCGCGCGACGTGTGCGTGCGGCTCGATGCGTTCCTGTGCAAGCACCTGCACTGGCGCTCGCGGAGCTCGGTCCAGAAGCTGATCGCCGAGGGCTGGGTCGAGGTCGCGCTCGCCAGCCCGGAGCGGCCGGACTCGGTCGACGAGCCTCAGGTCGAGCGGCGGGCGGGGCGCAAGCTGCTCCACGGCTCGCGCGTCGTCGTCCACGTGCCCGACGCCGTGCGTATCGTCCTGCCCGAGGGGCCGCCGCCCGACCTCGTCGTGCTGTACGAGGACGAGTGGCTCGTCGCGGCGGACAAGCCGGCCGGCGTGCCCGTGCACCCGAGCGGCCGGCACGTCGCGGACACGCTCATCCAGCGCGTCCAGGCGCGCTACCCCGAGGACGTCGCGGGCGGACGCCTCGGCGACCGCGGGCTCAAGCTCTGCCACCGCCTCGATCGGGAGACGAGCGGCCTCCTGCTCGTCGCGCGCCAGCGCGAGGCGCACCGCCGCATGATGGCCGCGTTCGAGCGGCGCCAGGTCCACAAGGAGTACCTCGCGCTCGTCCACGGCGTACCCGAGCGCGACGCGGGCGTCGTCGACCTGCCGCTCGGGCCTTCGCGCACGAGCGCGGTGCACCTCAAGATCGCGGTCGCCGCCGACGGCCAGTCGTCGCGCACAGCGTGGCGCGTCGTCCGGCGCGCCGAGGGCTGCGCGCTGCTCGCGTGCGAGCCGCACACGGGTCGCCAGCACCAGATCCGCGTGCACCTCGACGCGATCGGGCATCCGCTCGTCGGCGACAAGCTGTACGGCGTCGACGAAAGCGTCTTCCTGCGCTCGGCCGCCGGGACTCTGACCGAGGCCGACCGCGGCGCGCTCGGGCTCGACCGCCACGCGCTGCACAACCACCGGCTCGGGTTCGAGCACCCGATGACCGGCGTGCGGGTTGAGCTCGAGTGCCCGCTGGCGCCCGACATGCGCGCGTACCTCGAGGAGCGCGAGCCGCATTTTCGTCGCGCGGGCGGCTGATCGGTCGCCGCGCGCCGTACCACAAAGCGCCGCGCGCCGTACCACAAAGCGTGCCGGGCGATCGGCCCGAGCGCGGAGCCGCGCTCGGGCGTTCCGCGGTAACGAGACTTACACGGGCGCGTGCGACGCTGCGGTTGACGGAATCGCGGTCGCGGGCTTACGGTTCGTCTGGCTTCGGTAGGCGCCGCTCGCTGGCGTCGCCGTCGTGGGGCGGCTCAGGCCGGCACGTGCGCCGGGTCGGAGGGTGAGCCGAGACCGTCGATCCGATTCCTTCGATCCGATTCCTTCGAGAGGAGAGTGACGAATGAAGAAGCTGAGCCTGGCCGCCGTCGCGGCCGCATTGCTCGCTGCTCCCGCGCTGGCGCTCCTGGTCAGCGGGTTCACGTACGGCAACTGGGATCTGCCCAACGGTGCGGGCTCCGGCTTCGCGACCGGCGGGCTGTACGACAGCAGCGGCAACGGCATCTTCAAGATGGAGGCGAAGCTCGTCGAGTCGCCGAGCCCGATCTTGAGCTGGCGCCAGGGAAAGATGATCGGCCATCTCCACGACGGCAACCCCGCGCTGTTCCCGGCCTACTCCGTCTCCGGCAAGTGGCAGGCGAAGGCTTTGAGCGGCGATGGCCACTTCGAGGCCGCGATCTACAAGCAGGTCTCCCCGCTCGGACCCGTCGTCCTCGTCGGCAAGATGGCCGGCGTGTTTGCCGACCCGCCCTCGTTCCCGAACAAGATCGGGCGCTACAAGGGCGAGTGGAAGGCCGACATCTAGAGCTTGCTTTGCTAGAGCGCGGCGCCGGCGCGCCGATCCGGTCATGCACGAGCCTCCGCCGAGTCGCCTCGGCGGGGGCTCGTTCCACCTGACAGGCCGGCGCGCGGACGCTACGCTCCGCCGCCGACCATGCGCCCGACCGGCGGAGCAATCCGAAGCGTCCTCGCGCGCCGCGCGGCCACCGCGCGCGAGACATGAGCGGCGGCCCGCTCTCGCGGCCGCAGGCGCGCAAGTGCGCGCTGGGCGCGCTCGTCCTCGCCCTCTTCGTCGCGTGGCGGGGCGCGGACTCCGTCTACCGCATCGCGGGCGAGCTGTCGCGTCTCGACGGTGAGCTCCTGCGGACGGCCCTGACCGCGACGCAGGAAGAGCGCATCGGGCGGGCGCTCGGCGCCGACTACCCCGCCTTCGCGGCGGTGCGCGCGAACGTCGACGAGCGCGGCATCGTCTACTACCTCGGCGACCGCGGCGACCCCGGCGACGTCGTCTCGTTCTCGCGCCTCAAGGTGCTGGCGTACCCGCGCTTGCTCTACCCGCTGACGGCGATCCCCGCGACCTGGGCGTCGCCGCGCGGCAGGGCCGTGTATCTGCTCGACCCGCGCGCCGGCGCGGCCGAGCTCGACGACGAGCGCTTCGTCCCGGTCGCCGCCGGCGAGCGCTTCCGGCTGTGGCGCGTGCGCGGGGACGGGCAGTGAGCGCGCTCCTCGTCGAGGTCGCGCCGCCGCTCGCGCTCACGCTCCTCGCCGGCATCGGCGCAGTGCGCGCGTGCGGGCTGCGCTGGCGCAGCGATCCGATCGCGTACCTCGGCTGGGCCTGGATCGCGGGCTGCCTGGTCACCGCCGCGTTCGTCCTCGCGTGGGTGGCCGCGCCGTTCCCGCTGCGCGCGGGACCGGCGCTCGTCGGCGCGTTCGCCGCTCTGGCGGCCGCGCTGTTCGCCGCGGGGTCGAGGAGCGCTGCGCCGCCGCCCGCGCCCGCGCGCGCGAGCGGGCTCGAGCAGCGCGTGTTCGCGGCCGCGCTCGCGTTCGCGCTCGTCCTCACCGCGGTGCGCGTGCTGACGGGCGACGTCGAGCCCGTCGTCCGGGGCGACGAAGCGGAGTTCTGGGCGCTCAAGGCGAAGGTGATCTACGTCAGCGCGGGGTTCGACGCGGGCTTCGAGGAGGCGATGAACGGCGCCTACGTGCGCCACAAGGACTATCCGCTGCTCCATCCGCTCCTGCAGGTGTGGATGTTCGCGCACGCGGGCGAGATCACGCACGTCGTCAACCGCCTGCCGGTGCAGGGGTGCGCGTTCGCGCTCGTGCTCGTGCTCGCCGCGGCGCTCCGTCGCCGCGTGCGCCCCGGCGCCGCGGCGCTGCTGCTCCTGTGCACGCTCGCGGTGCCGAGCACGTTCCACCAAGCGCGCACGGCGTTCGTCGACGGGCCGGTCGCGCTCGGCGTGCTCGTCGCCCTCGACGCCGGGATGCGCTGGCGCGAGGAGCGAAGAGCGCCGTGGTGGCGCCTGCTCTGCGTCGGCCTCGCGTTCATGCTCTGGGCGAAGAACGAGGGGCTGATGTACCTCGTCGCGCTCGCCGGCGCGCTCGTCGTCGCGTCTCTCCGGACGCGTTTCGCCCGCAGCGTGGAGCGTGCGCCGCTCGCGCCCGCGAGCCGCGCACGCTGGCTCTGGCTGGCGCTGCCCGCGGCCGTCGTCGCCCTGACCTGGGGCTTCAACACGCACTTCGGCTTCGAGAACGACATCGTCAGCGGCGCCCTCGCGACGACGCCCGCGAGCGACGCGCCCCCGCCGAGCGCGAAGCTGACGAAGACGCTCGCGTTCGTGACGACCGACGTGCTCCTGTACCCGCGCCACGCGAACCTGTTCTTCCTCGCGTTCCTCGTGCTCGTCGCCGTGTTCCCGCTGCGCCTCGCGAGGAGCCCGTTGCAGATCCCGACGGTCGCGCTCGCGCTCGTCCTCTGCGGCTACGTCGCGGTCTTCGTCGTGACGCCGCACGCGCTCGACTGGCACCTGCCGAGCGCGGCGCCGCGCGTCATGTCGCAGAGCCTCCCCGCGCTGACGCTGTGGCTGGGCATGGCGGCGGCCGAGCTGTTCCCGACGTGGTTCGGCGTGCTACCCGCCGGTCGACCGAAGACTCTCGAGCAATCGACGCCAGAGCCGCCGTAGCGGAGCGGCGAATCGTCGCGGGCGCAACTGCGTGACGTACCATTCGTGCGCCGAGCCGAACTGGAGCTCGGCCAGTTCGTCGGGAGGGGGGGCGAGCTCGGCGGGCTCGAGCGGGTGCGGCTGGATTCCGTCGATGGACTTCTCCTCGAGCGCGGTTCGCCACTCCCAATCGACCCAGGGTGATCCCATCGCCTTGCGCGACCAGAAGAGCCAGAACACCTCGCGATCCCGGATCTCGTCCCGCAGGGTCTGCTTCCACCGCTCCCCCGGCTTGATGGAGAGGCAGTCGACGAACACGTCGATCCTGGTAACCACCTCGAGTGATCTGACTCGTCCGAGAACCTCCGCGCGGTCCGCGCTCGCGTAGGAGGCGAATGCGCTCCGTGGAGCCGGCCGCTCGTCGATCCGCGCCGTCGTCTCGTCGCCGCGGGCCGCGCGTCGGACTTGGACTTCGGGGCGTAGTCGCACGAGCGGTAGACCCTCGAGGGCGACGTCGAAGCGCAGGATCATGCTTTGCTCCGATCCTGACGAGCGCAAGCGAGCGTCGAAGCGCTCGACCTGCCAAGACCCGTTCCAACGGAAGCTCCTCGTCGCGCTCGATACCTCGACGCCGGGCGACGACAGTTTGACGTCGACGCGAGCACCGCTCCGCCAAGCGCACGTATCCAAGCTGGGACGCGCTTCAGCTCGAGGAGCCTCCGCCTCGATGATCCGCAGGACGGTCTCGCGGTGCGGGGCAGTGTAGGCCATGAAGTGCGCGACGAAACGCTGACCGCCGCACACTCCATGCGGCGTCGCCACCCCGAGGTGGACGTCGTCCGGCCCGGACGGGTGCTCGTGAGACGCGCTCCGAGTGCGCGTCTCGCGGTAGAAGCGATCGAGCCGCTCTCGGAACGAGCGGTTGCTGCGATAAAACTCCTCGACTAGCTCGTGGTCGAGCTCGAGCACCACGGCCTCCGTGTCGGCCCGGAAGAGGATGCGAGGCGGCTCGCCCGCGGGGCGGCCGGACTCGCACAAGAGGTCACCCGGTCCCCAATTCCCGGACAGCCGTACCGAACCCTTCTCGTGGGAGTAGGCGGATACGATGCCGCGCGCGACCACGTAGTAGGACTCCCGTTGCGCTCCGTGGAGAGTCGACCCGGCGGGTAAGGCGACGAGCTGGGCTCGTTCGAGGAGCCGATCGACGTCGGACTGCGCAAGACCGGCACGCTCGAGCAGTGCCTCTCTCACGTCTTCGGGGATGTCGGCCATCGTTCAGCACTCCGAAGACGTGCTCGCGTCGACCCGAGCCGACGGATCCTGCGCTGCCCATCCTCTCAACCCGTTCCCCACGCCGACCAGGGTAACCACCTCGCCGATGTCGGGAAGCGTGCTCCGCTCGCTCGCTGGAGACGAGAAGGAGCCGGCGCCCCCGCGGGGAAGCGCCGGCTCCGTTTGGTGCAGGCCGCAGGCGTGGAACGGAGCCCGGACTACGGGTGGAACACCTCGGCCGTCGTGTCGGCGACCGAGGGCTGACCGTTGTCGCCGGAGCCGGTCGAGAGCACGCGGGCGCCGCCCTCGATCGTCGTGCTGATCACGTTGAGGCGCGGGAGGAGCATGTTGCTGGGGCTCGACCAACCGATGACGGCCTGGCTCGAGACCTCGATCGTCAGCGCGGAGTTGAACGTCGCCGTCATGCCGTCGGCCGACGAGAAGCCGCCGAGGTTGACCAGGCCCGTGCCGGTGCTGACGAGCTGGTGCAGGCCGCGCGCCGTGCCGAGCGAAGCGACGTTGGTCCACGTGTTCGTCGACGCGTCGTAGCGGCGGCAGGTCGTCGTCGACGCGACGGTCTGGGCGAGCACGTCGAACGACGAGATGCCGCCGGTGACGAGCACCTGGCCGTTCGCGAGCTTGACCTGACCGTGCGCCGCGCGCGAGCCGCTGATGTTCGCGGTCGCGACGTACGAGTTCGAGCCCGGGTCGTAGCGCTGACAGTCGTTCGTCAGCGCCGGGATCGACACGATGAACGTGATCACCTGGAGACCGCCGGTGACGAGCACTTGGCCGTTGTCGAGCAGCGTCGCGCGGTGCAGGGCGCGCGGGTTGCTGAAGCTCGGACCCGCGCTCCACGAGTTCGTCCCCGGGTTGTAGACCTCGCTCGACGCCAGCGTGCTCGACAGCGCGTTCGTGATCGTCGTGCCGATGTCGTTGATGTCGAAGGAGCCGCTGATGCCGCCGCTGACGAACACGCGCCCGTCGGCGAGCAGCGTCGCGGTGTGCACGACGCGCGCCGCGCCCATCGACGCGGCCGCGCTGACGGTCTGCGTCGTCGGGTCCCAGATGTCGACGGTGTTGCGCGCCGAGCTCGTGCCGTCGACGCCGCCGATCAGCAGCACGCGGCCGTCGGCGAGCTTGACCGCCTCGTGCTGCGCGCGCGCGTGCTGCATCTGTCCGCCGGCGGCGGAGAACGATTCGGTGTTCGGGTCGTAGAGCATGAACCCGTCGCGCGGCGCCGGGTTGCCGAGCACGTCGAGGCCGACGCCGCCCGCGAGCAGCACGCGCCCGTCGTCGAGCAGCGTCGAGGAGTGCGCGTCCAGCGAGTCGAGCACGTTGCCGACGGTGAACGTCGGCAGGCCCTGTTGCGAGAGGCGGAAGCGCGTGGCGTTGCTCACCTCGTCGAACAGCGGCCCGACGAGGTTGATCGTGACGAATTGCGCGTTCAGCACGAGCCCCTGGAGGTTCGGGTTGTTCGGCAGCGGATAGATCACGCTGCCCAGCCCGTTTCCGTCGAGCAGGCCGATCGCGGCGAAGTCGAGGAGGTCGATGCCGACCGCGAGCACGCGCGGATCGCCGGGCTCGAGGACCGCGAGCGGCGTCGGGCCGGTCGTGAACGATGGCAGCAGGAGGAAGATCTCGCCCGGATCGCCGTCGAGGTCGTAGGTGACCGACTGGCCGATCAGCCCGCCGGAGCGGTCGAGTTGGGCGTCGGCAGCGGAGGGGGTGGCGAGGGCGCACAGCGCCAGCGCGGGCGCATAGAACAGTCTGTGGGACACGAATCAAGCCTCCAGCGGGGGGTCGCGGGCGGGGTCGAGGGGGCAGCCGGGAGGGCCCGCAGGGAGTCTACCCGCGGCGGCGGAAAGGGGGTGGCGCGGATTCGGCTCGACGCCGCGCGCGATCCGCCCGATCATGCCGTCGCGCGCGCCGAACGGCACCCCGACCCGTCCGTGGGCCGCGCGCATGGGAGGGGAGCGATGGGGACGCAGGACCGGATCCGCGGTCTGCTGACGATGGGGGCGTACGGCGACGCTCTCGGAGCGCCTTACGAGTCGCGCGGCCTGGCGGGCATGACGTACGACCCGCGCGGCGTGCACCTGCACGTGCCCGACATCGCGGGCACCGGCGACTGGGGCATCTGGGCCCCCGCGCGCGAGCTCGAGTCGCAGGTCGCCGTGCTCACCGACGACCCCTCGTACCGCCTTTCGCTCTTGCACGAGTGGATCGCGACGGCGAGCGAGCTGAGCGAGCGCTCGTTCCGCCGCTGGCTCGCCCGTCCGACGTGGACCGACGGCGCGCGGCCCGCATGGCTCGTGCGCCACCGCGAATCGCAGCGCGCCGAGTGGGTCGAGATGCTCGACGGCGCGCACGCGGCGCCGCCCTGCGACGCGGGGCCGTTCTTCCGCGTCGGCCAGCCCGTGTTCCTCGGGCTGTATCTCTACCTCGACCTCGCGATCCTCGACGCGCCCGCGCCGGCGAGCGAGGTGTTCACGAAGTTCGCGTCCTTCTCGCGCCTCGACCAGGGCTACGGCCGCGCGGTCACCGGTCTTCTCGCCGCGCTCGTCGCGCGCGCGGCGGGGGCGGAGCCGCTCGGCGACGACCTCGCGGGCTCGTTCCGCGCATGGCTGCGCGACGAGACGGACTCGGTGCTGGCAGCGGCGGCGGTCGCGAGCGACGACGCGGAGCTGCGCCGCGCGCTCGCGCTCGTCCAGGCGGCCACCGAGGAGATGCGCGCGTTCGCGAGCGAGCGCGCCCGCGCGACGCCGAAGGGTTTCGTCGAGGCGCTGCGCGCGAGCGTGTACAGCGACTCCGCGCGCCCGTTCGCTCGCCGAGCGAGCTTCGACCCGCTCTATGCGTGGATGTTGGTCGTCGCGGCCGTCGAGCACGCCGCCGGCGACCCGTGGCAGACGCTCCATCTCCTCGCCGGCTCGCCCGGCGACAGCGACACGATCGCGTCGATCTTCGGGACGCTCGCCGGCGCCCGCGTCGGTCGCGCCGCGCTCGGCACGCTCGAACGCGACGGCCGCCGCCTCGAGGGCGACCTGCGCGCCGTCGAGCGCCTCGTCGCAGAGGTGTATGGCGTCGATCTCGACGAGCGCGTCGCGCGCTTCCAGAGAGCGAGCACCGCGGAGCTGGTCTGACGGAGCGCAGGTGAACGGCTAGCCCGTCGGGGGCGTCCGCCTCGGCTCGACGCGCAGCAGCGGCCAGTCGTCGTGCGCGAACCGACGGATCTCGTAGCGCTGCTCGAAGGCGCGCTCGAGCGCCTCGAGGTACGGGCCGACCGCGCTCCAGACGCGCTCCTGGTGGCGTATCTGGCCGTACGAGAGGTCGAGCGCGGCGCGCCACGCTCCCGCGGCGCCGTGCTTGCGCTCGTGCGCCTCGACCAACGCCGCGGCGAAGGCTTCCGGCTCGACGCCCATCGCGATCGCGTGCTTGAGCGGCGGCCCGAGGCTGAGCTCGCGCACGCCGAGCCCGCAGAGCTCGATGCGCGGCGCGGCCGTCTGGTACGAGTACAAGACGTCGCCGTCCGCGAGCGCCGCGTCGGCGAGCCGGACCCGCTCCTCGATCCGATAGCGCTCGTTCCACTGCGCGCGCTGGTCGTGCGCGAGGAGGGCCTGCACCAGGACGAGCAGCGCGACGAGCGGGCGCGCGCTCGCCGGCAACGCCTCGATGCCGCGGCCGGCCGCGAGCGCGAGGAAGGGCGCGACGCCGAGCGTGTATCCGCCGTGCTCCGTGTAGCCGAGCCAGACGAAGAACGCGAGGCTCGGGAGCACGAGCGCGCCGACGGCGAGCATCTCGAGCCGAGTCGGCACGGCGACGCTGCGCGTGCGCCATCTCGTGCGCGGCCGCACGAACCCGACGGCGGCGAACAGCGCGAGGCCGGCGAGCGGCGCGATCCAGCCCTGCGCCAGCGTGTCCAGCGGCTCGAGCGCGCCGTTGCGGTAGTAGCGGATCAGGTCCACGTAGCGCGCCCCGGTCCCCGTGCCCCGCGCGGCGTCGACGGCGGCGATCGTCACCACCTGGACGGCGAGCAGCAGTCCGCCGACGGCGGCCGCGCTCCCGAGGCTCGGGCGCAGCCCCTGGCGCGCGCGCGCGACCTGCGTCCAGAGGATCCAGCCGGGCGCGAGCAGTAGCCCGCTCGTGTGCGACAGGTACACGAGCGGGAACACGGCCACCGTCGCGCCGAGCGCCAACGCCGGCCGCCGCCAGGGCGCGAAGACGACCACGCACGCGGCGAGGGCGATGCACGCGAGGCGCAGCGAGTGGAACTCGACCGTCGTCGCGAAGAACCAGCACGCGGGCGAGAGCGCGAGCAGCGCGGTCGCGAGCAGCGCCGGTCCGCGTGCGACGCCCAGCCCGCGCATCGTCGCGAACGTCGCCGCGACCCCCACCGCCGCGCAGAGAACGGTGAAGAGCTCGAAGACGCGCAGCGGCACGGCTGTCCCGCCGAGCGCGAGCAGCGCGGGCGCGAGCATCTGGTAGAGCGGGTGCACGAGCTCGATCAGCCCGAGCGCGCACGCGTCGACGATCCCGGGCCCGTCCCCGAACATCCGCTCTTGGTACGTCGCGCGATACAGCAGCGCGGCTCCCGCTCCGGTGCCGGCCACGCACGCGAGCTCGACGCGAAGGGAGGGGGCCGCCATGGGATCCGCCGAGCGCAGGAGGCTATACG
>CAZGTQ010000046.1:0-38334 GCA_964528575.1 uncultured Planctomycetaceae bacterium
CTGCGCGGCGCTCGGCCCCGCCCCGCGGGCGCACGGCCGCCTGCGGGGGATCGAGCCGCGGTGCGTCCGCGGCGTACTCCGGCGCCCGGGGCGGCACGAGCCCGAGCGCGAGCGCCTCGCCCGGCCCCGCGACGCGCGCGACGAGCCACCCGGCGCCGTGCCGGTCCGCGACCAGCTCCGCCGGCAGCGGCCCGCTGCGCCGGTCGCGCGGATCGAGCGGATCGGGCCCGAGGACGACGACGCCGCGCGGCTCGCCGTCCGGCGTCTCGAGCGCGAGCTCGACGACGAGCGGCCACGCACCGGCCGTCGCGTCGATCCCGCCCAGCCCGCTGAGCACCACGCGCCCGTCCTCGGCCGCGAGCCGCGGCGCGCCGTCGGGCCCGCGCCCGAGCCAGCGCACGAGCGGCCCGAGCAGGGCGCCGCGCTCGCGCCAGGCAGGCGCCCAGCCGGCGCCCGGCCACGTCGTCGCCAGCGCGGTCCGCCCGCGACCCGCGCGCCGCACCGCGAGCACCGGCTCGCCCTCGCCGCTCGTCCACGCGAGCGTCGCGTCCTCCGCGGGCCGCGCGCGCACGATGCGCTCGGCCGGCGGCGGCGGCGACCCGGCGCGCACGGACGCGAGGACGTCGTCGGGCCCCGACGGGTCGAGCTCGCGCAGCTCGATCGCGCCCGCGCGCACGCGCTCGCGGTTCACCTCGCGCCGGAAGAGCTCGGCGAGCTCCTCGAGTTGCTCGGCGCGCCGCGGCCGCTCGCCCGGGGGCAGGAACGACGCGAGGTATTCGACGTCCGCGCCCGCGCCGACCGCGAACGCGACCAGGTCGACGCGGCTCGCGGCCAGGCGGCCCTGGATCGCGGCCGCGCGCTCGCGCTCGTCCTCGCGCTCCTCGACCTCGTGCCCGTCCGACAAGAGCAGCACGAGCGCGTCCCGCTCGCGCGTCGCGCTCTCCTCGGCGAACCGCTCGAGCGAGCCCGCGATCGCGGTCGCGCCCTCGGGCACGCGCGCGTCGAGCAGCCGGCGCACGTCGACCGGCGTCTCGCCGGCCGCGGCGCGCACCGGGATCGGCGGGAACAGGCGCGCGGTGAAGAAGCGCAGGAGCACGCGGTCGGACGGCGGCGCCGCGGCGACGAGCTCGAGCGCGGCGCGGCGCACGACGTCGAACGGCGCGCCCGCCATGCTCCCCGAGCCGTCGACGAGCAGCACGACGTCGCGCTCGCGCTGCGGTCCGGGGTCGGGCACGAGCGGCAGCAGCTCGGCGAGCGGCGCCACCTCCGGCGCGCTCCACGGCTCGAGCAGGCTCCAGCCGCCGGCGGCGAGCCAACCGCCGCCCGCGCGCACGAACGAGGCGACGAGGTCCGCGGGCAGCGCGCGGAGCGGCACGTCGACCGTGACGAGCGCGTCGAACGCGTCGACGCCGCCCGGCAGCGCGAGCGCGGCGCCGAGCGCGCCGGGCGCGAGCGCGACGATCTGCACGCCCGCGGGCGCGGGCGACGCGAGCCACGCTTCGGCCGTCGCGCGCTCGGCGTCCGTCGCGACGACCGCGACCACCAGCGCGTCGCCCGCGCGCGTCCACGCCGCGGCGCGGTCGTTCTCCGGCACCGGATCGGGCGCGTCGCCGCGCAGCGCGAGCGTCGCTTCGATCGTCGTGCGCCCGGCGCGCGCGACGCCGAGGTCGCCGAGCGCGTGCGCGCTGCGCGCGCCCGGCGGCGGCGGCGCGAGCGCGTGCGTGCGCGTGCGCGCTCCCGCCGCGTCCGAGACGCGCACGACGAGCTCGAGCACGGCGTCGCCCGCCGGCGCCGCGCCCGGGTCGAGCGCGTAGCGCACCGCGACCGCGAGCGGCGCGCCCGGCTCGAGCCGCGCGGGCGCGCGCAGCTCCAGCAGCGCCGCGTCGGGCAGCTCCGGCGGACCGGGCTCGATCCAGCGCGTCTCGACGCCCGCTTCGGCGAGCGCGACGAGCCGCGCCGTCGGGTCGGGGCCGTCGAACCCGCGGTCGCCGAGCACGACGACGCGGCCGGGCGGACGCGCGGCGCCCGCGACGAGGCTCTGCGCGGTGCGCAGCGCGTCGTCGAGCGCGCTCGCGCCGTCGCGGGAGCCGGGCGCGACGAACGTGAGGGGCGCGCCCCCCTCGCCGACCAGCCGCGCGAGCGCGTCGCCGGGCGCGGCGGGCCCGAGCACGCGCGCCGCCTCCTGCGCGTACGCCACGACGACGAGCTCGGCTCCCGCCGCGCGTGCCGCCAGCGCCGCGTCCCGCACGACGGCGCGCGCCGTGCGGGTCCAGTCGGGCCGGCGCCGGGCGACGCTGGCCGAGACGTCGACGAGCACCGCGTGCACGGCGGGCGCGTCGGGCGCGGCGGCGCGCTCGCGCGGCCAGAGCAGCGCCGCGGCGAACGCGCACGCCACCGCGGCGACAAGCAGACCGCCGACGCGCAGCCCCGCTCGGCTCCCATCCGCGACCTGCCGGGCGACTCCCATGCGCCTGACGACGAGCCGCACGCCGCGCGGTTCAACCGCGGCGCGCGAGTGCGCCGGTCGCCGCGCGCGTCGACGCGATCCAGCCGCCGCCGAGCAGCCGCTCGTCGCGCTCGAGGTCGTAGAACGCCGCGCCCTGGCCCGGGGCGACCGCGGCCTGCGCGTGGTCGAACACGACCTCGGCGCCGTCGCCGTCGGGCGTGACCGTGCACGGCGCGGCCGTGTGGTGGTAGCGCACCTGGACGCGGCAGCGGAACGAGCCGCCCTCCGGCGCGTCGAAGCCGATCAGGTTGAGCGCGCCGACGCGCATCGACGCGCTGAAGCACTCCTCGCGCGAGCCGAGCACGACCCGGCCGCGCTCGGGCTCGAGCGCGACGACGTACAGCGGCGTGCCGCCGCCGACGCCGTGGCCGCGGCGCTGGCCGATCGTGAAGTGCTCGGTGCCCGCGTGCTCGCCGAGCACGTTGCCCTCGGTGTCGACGAGCTCGCCCGGGTGCAGCTCGACGTCCCGCTCCGCGAGCAGACGCCGGTAGTCGTTCGAGGGGACGAAGCAGATCTCCTGGCTGTCGCGCTTGGTCGCGGTGCGCAGGCCGGCCTCGGCGGCGAGCGCGCGCACGTCGCGCTTGTGCATCGCGCCGAGCGGGAAGCGCGCACGCTCGAGGTCGCGCTCGTCGACGCAGAAGAGCTGGTACGACTGGTCCTTCGTGCGGTCGACGCCGCGGCGGACGGCGACGCGGCCGTTCTCGATGGACGAGCGCGCGTAGTGGCCGGTCGCGACGCCGCTCGCGCCGAGCTCGCGCGCGAGCTCGAGGAGCCGGCGGAACTTGAGGTCGCGGTTGCAGACCGCGCACGGGTTGGGCGTGCGGCCCGCGGCGTACTCGCGCAGGAAGTAACGGATGATCGAGCCGAACTCGGAGGAGAGATCGACCGCCTGGAACGGAATCCCGAGCTTGGCCGCAACCATCCGCGCGTCGCGCGCGTCCCCCACGGAGCAGCACGACTTCTTGCTCGACTGCCCCTCGTCCGCGGGGCCATGAGCCTGCACGCCGTTGCGCATGAACAGGCCGACCAGGTCGTGGCCCTCGCGCGCGAGCAGGTACGCGACCGCCGAGCTGTCGACGCCGCCGCTCATCGCGACGACGAGCCGGCCGGCGACGGGCACACCGTCGCGCGGCAGGTCGAGATCGGGGCTACAGACGTCCATGACGAAGGAAGAGACGGTCGGGGGCTCGCGCAGCGAGTCGGTCCAGCCTACGGGCGGCGGCGAGGCCGTGCCAGCGGACCGGCGTCCCGGCGTCGCTTCCGATGCCGGTGCCGATCGGGTACCGTCTCCCGCTCGCCTCGCGCCACCGACCCATGAAGCTCTCCATCGGCCACGCCGTCGTCCTGTTCCAGGACGGGTCCCAGAACGCATCGACGCCGGGCGAGCAGACGACCGGGATTCCCGGCGGGCCTCCGGACGGCCCGGCGGAGCCGCAGTCGAGCCCGTTCGGCGGCAGCTTCCTCGTGCCGATGACGGTGATCGCCGTCATCTTCTGGTTCCTCGTCATCGGGCCCGAGCGCAAGCAGCGCAAGAAGCGCGAAGCGATGCTCGGCGAGATGAAGAAGGGCGACAAGGTGATGACGACGGGCGGGCTCTACGGCTCGATCGTGCAGATCCAGGACGACGTCGTGACGCTGCAGGTCGACGAGGGCGTGCGGCTGCGCTTCGCGCGCTCGGCGATCCAGGGCGTGGTGGACGCGGAGCCGCGCGAGGCGAAGCGCGGCGCCGAGACGCGCGCCGAGACCTGAGCGGCGCGTCGCGGGCGCTGCGCCACCTGCTGCGCAACGCGCTCCTGCGCTGGGCGCCGCGGCTCGCGGCGCGGCTCCTCGCGCTCGACACGCGTGAGCTCGGTCGGCTCGGCGAGGAGCTCGCGGCGCGCGCGCTGCGCGCGGACGGCTGGACGCTGATCGGCCGGCGCGTCCAGACGGGCGCGGGCGAGGTCGACGTGCTCGCGCGGCGCGGACGCATCGTCGCGCTCGTCGAGGTGAAGAGCGCGCGCCTGCCCGCCGCGTCCGCGCTCGATCGTCCGCTCGACCCCGAGCTCCGGCCGGGCCGCCGCGTCGACGCGGCGCGGCTCGCGCGCCTGCGTCGCGCCGCGGGGCGCGTGTCGCGCGCGCTGCGCGCTCCGGCGCGCGTCGACTTGATCGAGGTCGTGCTCGTGCCGCGCCGGCCGCCGATCCTGCTGCGCCACGCCGACCTGCGCGCCGCGCACGGGGGCCCGACGGCGGTCGACCTGACGCGCGCCGTCGCGCTGACCCGAGCGCCGCGCCCGCCGCCCGAAAAGCGAATGCAATTCACTGACCCGAGGGCCGGACCCGATGGTTAGAGTCGATCGGACCGCCGGCCACGGTCCCCCCACCGAGCCGGCGCTGCGGGCGTCCCCCCCGCGACCGGCGGCGCGGTCCGCACTGGATCCGTCGCCGCCGAGACGTCGAGCACCGAGCACCCCCACCTTCGACCCACGCGCGCCCGCGGCATGCTGCGCGTCCTCCGACACTACTTCCCGATCCGCAGAGCACTCCTCGTCGGCAGCGAGACGGTGCTCCTGACCCTCGTGACCTTCGTGGGCATGACGGGTCACCTGTTCACGGAGCGCGCGAACGTCGTCCATCTGCTCGCGCGCGAGGGCGTTTCGCTCGAAGAGGCGCGCTGGCGCTGCCTGCTCTCCGCGATCATGGTGTCGGTGCTCGCGCAGGTCGCGATCTCGTTCAACGAGCTGTACGACATGCGCGTGTCGAGCGCGCGCGCCGACCGCTCGAAGCGCTTCGTCAGCTCGGCGGGCAGCGCGATGGTCCTGACGGTCGGCTGCGTCGTGCTCGCCGACATCTGGGGCTTGGAACGCGTGCTCGACTTCCCGGGCCTGCCGCTCACGCAGCGCGTGTTCGTGCTGACGTTCTGCCTGCTCGTCGCGTTCCTGCTCCTCTACCCGTGGCGCACGCTCTTCCACGTGCTCCTACGGCGCTTCCACTTCAACGAGCGCGTCCTCGTCGTCGGCGTCGGCCCGCTCGCCGAGCACCTCGTCGAGGAGATCGAGAGCAGGCCGGATTCCGGCTATCAGGTCGTCGCGCACCTGCCCGAGCTGCCGACGGGCGAGCGGGACGGGTCCGACCCGCCCGACGAGGAGGCGAGCGAGGTCGAGTCGAGCCCGCACCCGCGCGGCTGGCGGCGGCTCGAGGGCCGCGGCGGCGTCGCGCTGGCCTCGGCGCCCGCCGACGCGACGACGGCGTCCGACGCGGCTCCGGCCGCCGACGCGTCGCCCGCCGAGCGGCCCCGCCCGCTGGAAGACCTCGTGCGCGACCTGCGCGTCGACCACATCGTGCTCACGATGACGGAGCGGCGCGGCGGCTTCGCGACCGGCGAGCTCCTGCGCTGCCGCCTCGCCGGCGTCGTCGTCGAGCAGGGCGAGGACCTGTACGAGCGCGTGACCGGCAAGATCGCCGTCGAGGCGCTGCGGCCCTCGTACCTGATCTTCAACCGCGGCTTCGTCCAGCACCCGGTGTCCGCGTTCGCCAAGCGCGCGCTCGACCTCGTGCTCGCGGTCGTCGGCATCGTGCTGACATGGCCCCTGATGGTCGCGACCGCGATCGCCGTGCGGCTCGACTCGCCCGGCCCGTTCCTGTTCCGCCAGGAGCGCACGGGCCACAACGGCCGCGCCTTCACGCTGTGCAAGTTCCGCAGCATGCGCACCGACGCGGAGAAGCTGACGGGGCCGGTCTGGGCGTCGCAGGACGACCCGCGCATCACGCGCGTGGGCCGCTTCATCCGCAAGACGCGTCTCGACGAGCTGCCGCAGCTCTTCAACGTGCTGCTCGGCGAGATGTCGCTCGTCGGCCCGCGCCCGGAGCGCCCGCACTTCGTGCAGGAGCTCGCCTCGAAGATCCCGTTCTACGAGCAGCGCAACCTCGTCAAGCCGGGCCTGACCGGCTGGGCGCAGATCAACTACCCGTACGGGAACACGGTCGACGACGCGCGGCAGAAGCTGCGCTACGACCTCTTCTACATCAAGAACCGCTCGCTGCTCTTCGACCTGTCGATCATCTTCAACACGGTCAAGACGGTTCTGCTCCGCCGCGGGACGTGAGCCCGACCGATCGGTCGATCGCCCGCGCCGCCGCGCGGTGGCGCTCGACGTGCACCGCGAGGAGCGCGACGTCGGGCGGGTTGATGCCCGCGATGCGGCTCGCCGCGCCGAGCGTGCGCGGCCGCAGCGCCGCGAGCTTCTCGCGCGCCTCGGTGCGCAGGCCGCGCAGCGACGCGAGGTCGAGGTCGGCCGGGATCTCGAGCGACTCGCGCTTGCGCATCCGCTCGACGTCCTGCTCCGCGCGCTCGGCGTAGCCCGCGTACTTGACGTCGGCCTCGAGCGTCGTGCGCAGCCCGTCGTCGAGCGCGAGCGCGCGCACCGGCTCGAAATCGCGCTCGAGCGCCGCGAGGTCGATCTCGGGGCGGCGCAGGAGCTCGGCGAGCGAGCGGTGGCCGTGCGCCGCGCTGCGCGTCGTCTCGAGCAGCGCGCGCGCCGCGGCGAGCCGCTCCGCCCGGGTCCGCGCCCGCGCCGCGTCCTCGGGCGCGACGAGGCCGAGCGCGGCGCCGCGCTGGGTGAGCCGCAGGTCGGCGTTGTCCTGGCGCAGGAGCAGCCGGTACTCCGCGCGGCTCGTGAACATGCGGTACGGCTCGGTCGGGTGCGTCACGACGAGGTCGTCGACGAGCACGCCGACGTACGCCTCGTGCCGGCCGAGCGTGAGCGGAGCGCGGTCCTGCGCCCAGAGCGCCGCGTTCGCGCCCGCGACGAGGCCCTGCGCGGCCGCTTCCTCGTAGCCGGACGTCCCGTTGATCTGCCCCGCGAGGAACAGGCCCGGCACGTCGCGCAGCGCGAGCGTCGGGTCGAGCTGCGAGGGCAGCGCGAAGTCGTACTCGACCGCGTAGCCGTGGCGCAGGAAGCGCGCTCGCTCCAGCCCGCCGATCGTGCGCACGAACGCCTCCTGCACGTCGGCCGGGAGCGAGGTCGACACGCCGTTGACGTAGATGCTGTCGGTGTCGAGGCCTTCGGGCTCGAGGAACACCTGGTGGCGCTCGCGGTCGGCGAAGCGCATCACCTTGTCCTCGACCGACGGGCAGTAGCGCGGGCCGACGCCGCGGATCCGGCCGGCGTACATCGGCGCGCGGTGCACGTTGTCGCGGATCAGCGCGTGCGTGCGCTCGTTGGTCCACGTGACGTGGCAGGCGACCTGCGGCAGCGCGGGAAAGCGCGCCGGGTCGGTCGCGAACGAGAACGGCCGCGGCGGGTCGTCCCCCGGCTGCTCCTCGAGCTCGTCCCAGTCGATGCTCGCGCGCGCGAGCCGCGGCGGCGTGCCCGTCTTGAGCCGGCCGAGCCGGACTCCGAGCCGCGCGAGCTGCGCGGACAGGCCCTCGCTCGTGCCTTCGCCCGCGCGGCCGCCCGCGGTCGTGCTCTCGCCGGTGTGCATGACCGCGCACAGGAACGTGCCGGTCGTCAGCACGACGGCGTCCGCCGCCAGCTCGCGCCCGTCGGCGAGCACGACGCCGCACACGCGGCCGCCGTCGACGACGAGCGACGCGGCGCCGCCCTCGACGACCTCGACGCCCGCCGCGGCGCGCACGAGGCGGGTGACCTCCTCGCGGTAGCGGTGCCGGTCGGCCTGGGCGCGCGGCGCGCGCACCGCGTAGCCCTTGCCGGTGTTCAGCATCCGGAACTGGATGCCGCTCGCGTCGATCGCGCGCCCCATGAGGCCGCCGAGCGCGTCGACCTCGCGCGCGAGCTGGCCCTTGCCGAGGCCGCCGATCGCGGGATTGCAGCTCATCTCGCCGATGCGGTCGGCGCGCAGCGTCACGAGCGCGGCGCGCGCGCCGAGCCGGGCCGCCGCGAGGGCCGCCTCGACGCCGGCGTGGCCGGCGCCGACGACGACGACGCGCGCCTCGGCGGCCGCGCGCGGCGGAGCGGGATGGGGATGGGCGGGAGCGTGCATGGCCTGGGCGGGCTGGTCCGGTCGAGGCGACATCCTACGGCGCGCGGCGGGCGCGCTCCGATACGAGGGGCATGCTCTCCTGGATCTTCCGCCACCGCGATCGGCTGCGGAGCGTGTACGGGAACCCCGACGGGACCGCCCCGCCGGCGGCGCCGGCCCGCCCCGGGCGCGTCCAGCGGCGCCGGCGCGGGGTCGTCGTCCTGCACCCCCCAACGCCGCGCGCCAGCGCGCGGTAGACGCCCCAACGCCGCGCGCCGGCGCGCGGTAGACGCCGCGCGGCAGCGCGCGGTAGACGCGGGCGCGCACGCGGCTATATAGGACGTCATGCGTCCCACGCTCGCCCTCCGCCGTCTCGCCGCGACGGGCCTCGCCGCCCTGGTCGTGCTCGCCGCGCTCGCGCCGCCCGCCGGGGCCCAGGAGCGCGAGTCGCTCGAGGACCTCCTGCGCCGCGCGCGCAGCGAACGCAAGAAGGTGCACGACCGGCTGCGGCCGCAGGTCGACTCGTTCGTCGAGGCGCTCGGCGCGTTGGAGCCGGACTCGCCGACGCGCAAGATGCTGCTCGACAAGCTCGCGGCGCTCGGGACCGAGGCGGTGCCGCTGATCGTCCCCTACCTGTCGCCGAGCCCGCCGGACGACGCGACGGCGCGCGTGCGCGCAGCGGTGGTCGCGCGGGCGCTCGTCGACATGCCCAAGGGCGCGGCGCTCGACGACCTGCTCGCTCTCGCGCGCGGGGACAACGCCGTCGCGCGCGGCCACGCGATCGAGGTGCTCGGGCACGCGAGCAAGGAGGCGACGATCGTCGGGCCGCAGCTCGTCGCGCTCTACCGCGATCCGAACGCGCCCGCGGACGTGCGGCTCGCGGTGATCGCCGCGCTCGCGCGGCTCGGGGGGCCGGACAACCTCGCGCTCATCGGCTCGGCGCTGCAGGACGCGCAGTCGAGCTCGGTCGTCGCGGCGGCGCTCGTCGCTCTCGCTGAGGGCGCGCACGCGCAGGCGGCGCCGGACGTCGTCGCGCTCCTGCAGTCGCCGAGCGCGCCGAAGTACACGCGCGAGATCCTGCGCTACTTCCAGTCGTGCCGCGGCGCGGTCGACGACGGGGTCGTCGGCGCGCTCATGCGGCTCGCCGCGGACGCGCGCGTCGGCGAGAAGGAGCTCGTGTTCCTGCTCGGCTCGATCCCGGACTTCGCGCCGGGTTGGAAGAGCGAGTGGCGCGACATCCTCGAGCCGCTCGTCACCTCGAGCGACAACGACGTCAAGGAGGCGGCGCTGATCTGCCTCGCGTGCCTGGGCGACCGCCGCTCCAAGAGCGACGTGCTCACGTACTACGACCAGGTCGTGCACGAGAACGAAAACTGGCCGAAGGGTTACGAGCAGCGGGCGGACGTGCTGATGCGGTTGCGCGAGTACGCCGACGCGGCGAAGGACTACGAGAAGGCGATCAAGCTCTCGCGCTCCGGACCGGAGTTCACCCGCGCGATGTGGCTCGGCCTCGCGCGCGCTCACGCCCGCGCCGGCAAGGTGCGCGACGCGCACAAGACGCTCGAGGTCTCGCCGCTGGAGCCGGCGACGATCCGCGAGCTCGCGAACGACCCGGACTTTCGCGAGCTGCGGGACCACTCGCGCTACGGCAAGATCTTCGAGTAGCGGGAGTGGTCTCGCAGCCTGGCGAGGCTGCGTCCCTCACGCCGCGACGTAGCGCTCCGATCCCGCCATCCGCTCGCGCAGCACGCCACGCGTGTCGACGACGAGCGCGGCCCGCTCCGCGACCAGCTCCCAGTCGAACGCCGCGTGGGCCGTCGCGACGAGAACGACGTCGCTCGCCGCGAGCTCCTCGGCCGTCAGCCCGACCGAAGCGCGCCCCGCGATCCGCTCGCCGCACGCGCGCGGCGCGATCGGCACGTGCGGGTCGCTGAAGCGCACCTCGGCGCCCAGCTCCTCCAGGCGCTCGATCAGCGCGACCGCCGGCGACTCGCGCACGTCGGCGACGTTCGGCTTGTACGCGAGGCCGAGCACGAGGACGCGCGCGCCGCGGACGGCGCGCCCGCGGTCGTTCAGCGCGATCATCGTGCGGCGCACGACGTGCTCGGGCATGCGCGTGTTGATCTCGCCCGCGAGCTCGATGAAGCGCGTCGACTCGCCCGCGCGCCGCGCGACCCACGTCAGGTAGTAGGGGTCGATCGGGATGCAGTGGCCGCCGAGCCCCGGCCCCGGCTCGAAGCGCATGAAGCCGTACGGCTTCGTCGCCGACGCCTCGATCACGTCCCACACGTCGATGCCCAGCGCGTCGAGGATGACCTTGAGCTCGTTGACCAGCGCGATGTTCACCGCGCGGAAGACGTTCTCGAACAGCTTCGACGCCTCCGCGACCTCGGCGGACGCGACGGTGTGCACCGTGTCGTACGCGAGCCGGAAGAGCTCCGTCGCGACCTCGCCCGACAGCGCGCACGTCCCCCCCACGACGCGCGGCACCGCGCGCGGGGGCGGCTCGGCGCGGCCCGGATCCTCGCGCTCGGGCGCATACGCGAGCAACGTGTCGCTCCCCGGCTCGCGGCCGGCCGCGCGCAAGAGCGGCGCGACGACCTCGCGCGTCGTGCCCGGGTACGTCGTCGACGAGAGCACGACGAGCCGGCCGGCGCGCAACAGCGGCGCGAGGGTGCGCACCGCGCTCTCGACGAAGGACAGGTCCGGCGTGCGGTGCGGGCCGAGCGGCGTCGGCACGCAGACGAGCGCGCAGTCGGCCTCGGACAGCGGCGCGGGAGCGGTGGTCGCGTGGACGCGCTCGACGCCGTCGAACGCGGCGACCCGCTCGGCGTCCGCGTCGTAGCCGACGACCGACAGCCCGGCGCGGGCGAACGCGAGCGCGAGCGGCGCCCCGGCGTGGCCGAGGCCGAGGACGCCGACCGTGGCGCGGCGCTCGCGGATCCGATCGCGCAGCTCGTCGAAAGGCATGGCGCAGCATACGAGACGAGCGAGGGCCCGTGGGACCGCTGCGAAACGGCGAAAATCGAGCCGGCGGGATCTACGATCGGCGCCATGAGCACGACCGCCCGGACCGGCCTCGTCTGGCACCCTCTGTCCGCCGAGCACCGCACCGGCGCGGGGCACCCCGAGCGTCCCGAGCGCGTCGAGGCGATCCTCGCGCGGCTGCGCGACGCGGGCCTGTGGGACGAGCTCGCCGTCCACCAGGCCGCGCCCGCCGCGCTCGAGCGCATCCTCGCCGTGCACGACGCCGCCCACGTCGAGCGCGTCGCCGACGCCTGCGGGCGCGCTCCCGCACTGCTCGACGGCGGCGACACGGCGGTGTCGTCCGAGTCGTTCGAGGCGGCGCGCACGGCCGCGGGCGGGCTGCTCGACGCGTGCGACCGCGTGATGGACGGCCGCTGGGCGAACGCGTTCGTCTGCTGCCGGCCGCCGGGGCACCACGCCGAGCGCGACCGCGCGATGGGCTTCTGCCTGTTCAACAACGTCGCGGTCGCCGCGGCGTACCTGCGCGCGCAGCACGGCGTCGAGCGCGTCGCGATCGTCGACTGGGACGTGCACCACGGCAACGGCACGCAGCACCTCTTCGAGCGCGACCCGGCGGTGCACTACACGAGCCTGCACCAGTGGCCGCTGTACCCGGGGACGGGCGCGGCGGCCGAGCGCGGCGTCGGCGCGGGCGAGGGCACGGTGCTCAATTGCCCGATGGAGCCCGGCAGCGGCGAGCGCGAGTGGCTCGCGGCGTTCGACGAGCGCGTGCTGCCCGAGCTCGAGGCGTTCCGTCCCGACTTCGTGCTCGTCTCGGCGGGCTTCGACGCGCACCGGCGCGACCCGCTCGCGGCGATCGAGCTCGAGGAGTCGACGTACGCGGCGATGACCGAGCGCTTGCTCGCGCTCGCGGCGTCGACGGCGCACGGGCGGCTCGTGTCGACGCTCGAGGGCGGCTACGACCTCGCCGCGCTCGCCGCTTCGGCCGAGGCGCACGTCGCGGCGCTGCGCCGCTGACGTTCACCCGTCGATCAGGTCGAGCTCGGAGGAATCGTCGCTGCGGTCGCTCCAGTACTCGCGCTCGGACTCCGGCGAGCGCGGCGCGAACACGTACGTCGCCACGAGACCGAGGATGACGGTCGACACGCACGCGACCGGCACCCACCACGGCACGAGGCCGCCCGAGAGATGCGCGCGGATCTCGTCCCACGACTGCGCCGGCTGCGGGTGCGTCAGCACGTGCACGACCCACGTCACGAAGAGCACCGCGTAGATCGCCCAATAGTTGCGCACGAGCCGCGCGCGCACCGCCGCGAAGCGCGTGATCTTGAAGCGCGGCGCGAGCAGGTCGCGCGCGACGAGCTCGCCCCAGTGCGCCTCGGGGCTCGCCGGATCGCGGCGCAGGATCGGGCCGTAGAAGTTCTCCTCGATCTTGCGCACGCGCGCGCGCCAGACGTCGAAGAAACGGAAGCGGCGCGCTTCGAAGAACAGGAGCAGCGTGATCAGCCCCATGCCGATCACGATCACCCACTGCGAGTGCGTTCCGTCGCCGAACGAGAACGTGAGCAGGCCCGCCGTCGTCAGCACCGCCCAGTTCGTCGTCTGGTCGAGGCGGATGCGCCACGAGTTCGCGCGGTGCAACTCGCCGCGGTAGAGGTGCACGATCGCGGCGATGTACTCCTGGCGCGAGAGCGGCGTGCTCTCGTAGTCGGGGTGCTCGAACAGGGTCATGGCCGATAGCATGGAGAGCGAGAGAGCCCGATTCCATGCGCCTGTCCACCCGGATCCACGACCGCGACGTCGCGGGGCTCACCTACGTCTATCCCGTCGTCTCGCGCCGCGCGCGCGGCGTCTCGGTCGGCGTCAACCTGAACCCGAACGACGCCTGCAACTGGCGCTGCATCTACTGCCAGGTGCCGGGGCTCGTGCGCGGGAAGGGGCCGCCGATCGACCTGGACCTGCTCGAGCGGGAGCTGCGAGCGATGCTCGGCGCCCTCCTCGAGGGCGACTACATGGAGCGCCACGTCCCGCCCGAGGCGCGCCGGCTGAACGACGTCGCGTTCTCGGGCAACGGGGAGCCGACGAGCTCGCCGGACTTCGTCGGAGCGCTCGAGCGGGTCGGGCGCGTGCTGGCCGAGCTCGGCCTGATCGGCGCGCTGCGCGTCGTGCTGATCACGAACGGGTCGCTCGTGCACCGCCCCGAGGTCCAGGACGGCCTGCGCGCGCTCGCGCGCCTGGGCGGCGAGGTCTGGTTCAAGCTCGACCGCGTCACCGACGAGGGCCTGGCCGCGATCAACGACGCGCGCACCGGCGCGACGCGCCAGCTCGCGAACCTGCGCCTCGCGGCGTCGCTCTGCCCGACGTGGATCCAGACGTGCCAGCTCGCGCTCGACGGCGAGCCGCCGCCCGAGCGCGAGATCGAGCGCTGGCTCGAGGAGCTCGACGCGCTGGTCGCGGACGGGACGCCGCTCGAGGGCGTGCTCCTCTACGGCCTCGCCCGCCCATCGCACCAGCCCGAGGCGCCGCGGCTCGCGCCGCTCGACGCGGAGTGGATGGACGCGTTCGCCCGCCGCATCGAGGAGCGCGGCGTGCGCGTCCAGGTGTCGCTCTGAGCGGCGCTCCGGCGCGCTACTGCGAGTCCCCGCCGACCGCGCGCTCGATCGCGCCGAACACGACCTCGTTGCCGAGCGCGTTGTAGTGCCCGCCGCCGTCGCCCGCGCCGAAGTACGCGCCCGTCGGCCGGCCCGTGCGCGCGCGGTCCGCTTCGATCGCGACGCGCGAGCTGACGTAGCGCAGGCCGAGCTCGGTGAGCAGATCGGCGAGGAAGTGCTCCTGCCACACGCCGTCGGGCGCCGAGAGCGCGGGGATGCCGTGGAAGAGCACGACGAAACCGTCGAGCCCGCGCTCGCGCAGCTCGTTCGCGAAGTCGGCGAACATCGCGCGCGCGAGCGCGCGCTTCTCGTCGTTGCGCTCCGGCCGGCCGGTCACGCGCTCGCGCCATGCGGCGGGCACGGCGCGCGAGCCGTAGATCACGCGGCGAAGCGCGAAGCTCGTCCCGCCGATCGGATGGTCGTCGAGCCAGCCGTCGAGCCCGCCCGGGTGCGGCGGATCGAAGACGAGCTCGCCGTTCGCCGCGAGGCGCGGCCGCGGCTTGGGCCACTGGCGCATCGACACGAGCATGCGCTCGAGGTCGTCGTCGACGAGCACGGAGAGCACGACGAGCGGGTCGCGCTCCTCGTGGCGCTCGAGCGCGCACCGGAGCAAGAGGTAGCTCTGGCCGAGCCCGTAGCCGCCGACGCCGTAGTTGAGCAGCGCGTGGTCGGCGGCGAGCGGCGATCGGGCGAGCAGGCCGTCGAAGCAATCCGCGGGCGGCGTCGCGCAGCGCGCGAACGAGTCGCCGAACAGGAGCACGGGCCGGCGGCCGGCGAGCGCGGCCTCGCCCTGGTGCGCGTACGTGCGCGGCTCGACCGCCCAACACGTCCAGCCGAGCTGCGGATCGGCGTGCTGCGGCCGCGCGCCGGGCACCGGCGGGTGGAGGCGCGCATCGAGCGCCCAGTACTCGTCCGTGTCGGCGTCCGCGTAGCGCCAGGCGGCGCGGAAGCGGTCCGAGAGCGGCACGGCCGCCCCGGCCCCGCTGAACAAAAGGAAACGCACCGCGAGCTCGGCGCCGCCGAGGGCGACGGCCAGCACCAGCGCCAAGCGCAGGAGGAGACGGCGGAAGGGCACGCGCGGAGCGGGTGCAACACCCGTGCCCGCCTCAGTCGGCGAGCCGGCGCACGATCTCCGCGACGACCTCGGCGACGTCGCGGGCCGAGGTCTCGACCGCGATCTCGCAGCGCGCGTAGAGCGGCTCGCGCCCGCGCAGAATGCCCTCGAGCTCGTCCATCGCGTCCGGCCGGCCCTGCATCGGGCGCCGGTCGCCCTGGGCGAGGACCCGCTCGTAGTGCTCGCTCGCGTCCGCGCGCAGCCAGACGGTGCGGCAGGTCTCGAGCAGCCGCTCGAACGTCCGGGGCGCGGTGACGATCGAGCCGCTCGTCGCGAGGACGACGCGCTCGCCCTCCGCGAGCACTTCTTCGAGCGTCTCCGCCTCGACGCGGCGGAAGTACGGCTCGCCGTGCAGGTCGAAGATCGAGCGCAGATCGAGCCCCGCGCGCTCCTCGACGCGCGCGTCGAGCTCGACGAACGGGACCTCGAGCTCGCGCGCCAGGCGCCGTCCGACGGTCGACTTGCCCGCGCCGCGCAGACCGGTCAGAGCGATCCGCTCACGCGCGCGCGCGCGCAGCGGGATGTCGACGAGCTCGGCGAGCGGGCGCCCCAGGGCCTGCGCGAGGCGCAGGCACAGCGCGAGGCTCATGTTCGCGCGGCCCGCCTCGGCGTCGGTCAGGTAGCGGCGGCTGACGGCCGCCTCACGGGCGACGTCGGCGAGGCTGCGTCCCGCCGCCTCGCGGGCGGCCCGCAAGCGCCGGCCGAGCTCGTCGAAAAAGGACTGGTGCATCGCGGAGCGCGCGCTATGATGCCCAGCGCGCCGACCGTATGGGAGTTATATCTCCCGGTTCTTTGGGGGCGCCCAGCAATCCGCCCGCAGCGCCCTGCGCCGCCCCGCACCCGCCCGGACATGACGGAGCCGACCGTGACCGCGACCGCCCGAGCCGACCACGCCGCCCTGGATCTGCAGACGCACCCCGACCGCTACCGGCACTGGCAGCTCGTCGTCGACGGCGACGTCGCGACGCTGACGATGCGCGTGCAGCAGGACGGCGGCCAGAGCGCCGGCTACGAGCTCAAGCTGAACTCGTACGACCTCGGCGTCGACCTCGAGCTCGCCGACTGCGTGCAACGCCTGCAGTTCGAGCACCCGGGCGTGCGCTGCGTCGTCGTGACCGGCGGCCTCGACCGCGTGTTCTGCGCGGGCGCCAACATCGGGATGCTCTCGACGGCGTCGCACTTCTTCAAGGTGAACTTCTGCAAGTTCACGAACGAGACGCGGCTGGCGATCGAGGACCTGTCGGCGCGCTCGGACAAGCGCTTCCTCGCGGCGCTCAACGGCACGGCGTCCGGCGGCGGCTACGAGCTCGCGCTCGCGTGCGACCGGATCCTGCTCGTCGACGACCGCAACAGCGCGGTGTCGTTCCCCGAGGTCCCGCTCCTCGGCGTGCTGCCGGGCACGGGCGGGCTGACGCGCATCACGGACAAGCGCAAGGTGCGGCGCGACCGCACCGACGTGTTCAGCACGGTCGCCGAGGGCATCAAGGGCAAGCGCGCGGTCGAGTGGAACCTCGTCGACGCGCTCGCGCCGCTGTCGAAGTGGGACGAGACCGTCGCGTCGATGGCGCGCACGCTCGCCGACTCGGTGCCGGCGAACGACGCGCAGCCGGTCACGCTGCCGGCGCTCGACTTCGAGCGCGACGGCGACGAGCTGCGCTACCGCTACGTGCGCGTGTCGGTCGACCCGCATCTGCGCAAGGCGGACGTCGAGATCGCGCTGCCCGACGCGGTCGGCCCGAAGACCGCGGACGAGGCGCACGCGGCCGGCGCGTCGTGGTGGCTGTTCCAGCTCTTCCGCGAGCTCGACCACGCGCTCGTGCACCTGCGCCTCGAGCGGCCCGACGTCGGGCTCCTGCTCGTGCGCGTCGTCGGCGATCCCGAGGTTGCGCTCGCCGCGGACGAGCTGTTCGTCGCGAGCGACGCGTGGTTCGTGCGCGAGGTGCGCAACTTCGCGCGCCGCACGCTCAAGCGCCTCGAGAACACGGCGAAGAGCCTGTACGCCGTCGCCGACGAAGGCACGGCGTTCGCCGGCACGTTCCTCGAGGTCGCGCTCGCGTGCGACCGCACGTACGTGCTCGACGATCCGGAGGCGCCGGTGAAGCTCGGCGTCTCGGCGGCGAGCGCGGGCGCGTTCCCGATGGCGAACGGACTGACGCGCCTCGAGGCGCGCTTCCTCGGAACGCCCGACGCGGTCGGCCGGGTGCTCGAGCACCGCGGCGCGACGATCGACGCCCAGACGGCCGACGAGCTGGGCCTCGCGACCTTCGCGCCCGACGACATCGACTGGGAGGACGAGCTGCGTCTCGCCGTCGAGGAGCGCGCGTCGTTCTCGCCCGATGCCCTCACGGCGATGGAGTCCAACCTCCGGTTCGCCGGCGCCGAGACGCTGGAGACGAAGATCTTCGGGCGCCTCTCCGCCTGGCAGAACTGGATCTTCCACCGGCCCAACGCGGTCGGCGCGCGCGGCGCGCTCAAGTGCTACGGCACGCCGCAAGCCCCCGAATTCGACTACTCGCGCACCTGAGCACGAAGAGCCTCCCCATGCCCGCCATCGACTACTCGCAAAAGATCCCGAACAACGTCGACCTGAAGTCCGACCGCCGCCTGCAGCGCGCGCTCGAGGCCTGGCAGCCGAGCTACATCGACTGGTGGCGCTCGGTCGGCCCGAGCGACTTCAACGAGAACGAGGTCTACCTGCGCACCGCCACCAGCGTCGACAAGGACGGCTGGGCGCACTTCGGCTACGTCAGGATGCCCGAGTACCGCTGGGGCATCTTCCTGACGCCGAACGAAGCCGAGCGCACGGTCGGCTTCGGCGATCACCTCGGCGCGGCCGCGTGGCAGCAGGTGCCGGGCGAGTACCGCAACCCGTTGCGGCGCATCATCGTCACGCAGGCGGACACCGAGCCCGCGTCGGTCGAGCAGCAGCGCCTGCTCGGCCACACGGCTCCTTCGCTCTACGACCTGCGCAACCTGTTCCAGGTCAACGTCGAGGAGGGCCGGCACCTCTGGGCGATGGTGTATCTGCTCCACCGCTATTTCGGCAAGGACGGCCGCGAGGAGGCGGAAGAGCTGCTCGAGCGCCGCTCGGGCAACCCCGACCACCCGCGGATCCTCGGCACGTTCAACGAGCCGTGCGCGGAGTGGCTCTCCTTCTTCTGCTTCACGATGTTCACCGACCGCGACGGCAAGTTCCAGTTGCTCAGCCTCGCGGAGAGCGCCTTCGACCCGTTGTCGCGCACGTGCCGCTTCATGCTGACCGAGGAGGCCTACCACATGTTCGTGGGCCAGACCGGCATCGGCCGCATCATCGAGCGCACGTGCGAGGTGATGAAGGCGCACCCGGACGCGGATCCGAAGGAGAAGGGCGCGATCCCGCTCGCGATGATCCAGAAGTGGATCAACTTCTGGAACTCGTCGTCGAACGACCTGTTCGGCGGCGAGATCTCGAGCAACGCAGCGAACTTCTTCCGCTCCGGCCTCAAGGGGCGCGCGTACGAGGACCGCTACAGCGACCACGCTGCGCTCGAGGAGATCTACGACATGGAGGTCTGGGAGAACGGCAAGCTCGAGTCGCGCGAGGTACCGCTGCGCAACGCGATGAACGAGGTCCTGCGCGACGAGTACGTCAAGGACAACGAGAAGGCGGTCGAGTACTGGAACAAGATCTGCGCGAAGCACGAGATCGACTTCCGGTTCCAGCTCCCCCACCGGCGGTTCAACCGCAAGATCGGCATCTACGCCGAGGGTTGGTTCGAGCTCGACGGCAAGCCGATCGACGAGGCGACGTGGTTCGCTCGCGTCGACGACTTGCTGCCGACCCAGGACGACCGCGACTACGTCAAGTCGCTGATGGTCCCGTGCCGCGAGATCGGCAAGATCGCCGGCTGGATCGCGCCGCCGAACAAGGGCGTCGACGGCAAGCCGTTCGAGTACGAGTACGTGCGGCTCTAGCGCGATACGGCGCGATACGGAGTCGCACACCTGGCGCGATACGGCGTCGCACACCTTGTTGTCGTTCAGCGACAGGGAGGTGCCAGGTGCGGCACCTGGCACCTCCCTGTCGCTGAGCGACAACAAGGTGTGCGGCACCGTATCACCAGCCCAGGCGCGCGAGGAACAGCGCGACTTGCGCCTGCGCCTCGCGCGTGTGGACGACGATCAGCACGCCGTTCTCGGCGGCGATCGACACGCCCTCGTCGTCCCACGTGCCGGGCACGACGTGCTCCTGCACGAGCGCGACGACCTCGTCCTCGTCGAACGTCGTCGCCCGCTCGTCGACGCCGCCGAACGGGCCGACGCCGTCCTCGTCCTCCAGCTCCTCGAGCAGCCGCAGCCGGTCGATGCGCGGCGCGGTGAAGCTCGGCAGGCCGAACGCGAGCGCGCGGACGTCGTGCGTGCGCACGACGAGCGAGCCGCGCGCCTGCGCGGCCGTCGTCACGAGGACGACGTCGTGCCGCACGGTCCACGTGACGTCCGCGCCCGCCTGCTCGCACACGATCGCGAGCGCGTCGGCGACCGGGATCGGGTGCTGGAGCTCGAGCCGGAAGAGCGCGCCCGCGTCCAGCGCCGCCTCCTGCGCGAGCGGGTGGACGATCAGCGGCAGCCCGCTCGCCGCCGCGAGCGCCCCGACCACCGCGCGCAGGCTCTCCTCGTCCTCGAACGCGACTCCACCGACGCGCGTCACCTGCAGGCGCGCGCGCAGCGAGTCGCCTTCGACCGAACGTACGGGCGCCGCCGCGGCGTGCGGCGCGGGACGCGGCTCGGCGGCGGGACGCGCGGCCTGCCCAACGGGCACGCCGTCCTGCGCACCGCGCCACGAGGCGGCGGCGCGCTCCTGCCACGACGACGCGCACGACGCGCACGAAGCGCCAGCGACGGCGACCACGATCGCGAGGGCTCGGCTCATGCTCTTCCTACCCGCGCCGCGCGCGCGGTTTCCTACGGCACGAGCTCGCCGACGAGCGCCGCCTCGACCGCCGCGTGGTACAGCCCCAGGATCCCCTCCTGGCGGCCGAAGAGCACGTCCTCGTTCGCGCCGCTCGCGAAGCCCTGCTGCATCGACTCGCACACCTCGATGTCCTCCTCCATCGTGGCCCAGTACGTGTCGTAGTAGAGCTTGCGCTTGTGCGCGTCCTCGCCCGTGACCGGTCCCCTCGGCACGAGCATGCCGCCCCGCAACGTCGCCGTGCCGACGTCGACGGGAAACGTCGAGAGCACCTGTGCGTAGCCCGCGTGCACGAGGATCGTCGTGTTCGGGAAGATCCCGTACAGGATCCCGCAGTGCTCGAGGATGTTCCACTCCTGCGGATCGGTGCCCTCGAGCCCGAGGATGCTCTCCATCGGCATCAGCATGCGGCAGTGCGGGCGGTGGAACTCGAGCATGCTCAAGTTGTGGAAGTAGCCCTTGCCCGCCGTCGTCTTGTGGAGCGTCTCGAGGTGGTAGATCTCCTGCGTGACGTCCATGTAGAGCTTCCAGTTGAGCGCGCGCGTGCGCGTCGACGGCCGGACCATCATCGCGTCGCCCAGGCCGAAGCTCGCGAGGTCCTCGCCGATCTGCCCGAGATAGGCGTCGATGTCGAGCGGCGCGCCCGGCGTCAGCACGACGAACACGACCCCGCAGCGCTCGGCGACGGGGAGCTCGACGAGCCCGCGCCGCTCGTCCTCGAGGTGCGGGAAGCCCTCGGCTCCGGGCAGGCCCAGCAGCCGCCCCTCGTTCGAGTACGTCCAGCCGTGGAAGCGGCAGCGGAAGCGCTCGCACCCACGGCCGGACGGTTCGAGCGCGACGTGCGAGCCGCGGTGGCGGCACACGTTCAGGAACGCCCGCAGCGCGCCGTCGGAGCCGCGCGTGACGAGGACGGGCACGCCCGACGCGTCGTGCGTCAGGAAGTCGCCCGGACGCGCGACCTGCGAGCCGAAGCCGACGACCATCGGGAAGCGGCGGAAGAGCACCTCGCGCTCGCGCGCGAGGCGCTCGGGCGACGAGTACACGGAGACGGGGACGCGCGACGCCTCGGGGCGCATGTCGGGCCGCTTCGAGCGCACGACGTCCATCGCCGCGCGGATCAGCCGAATCTGCTCGTCCTGCCGCAAGTGCGCTACCTCCCGGCGCTTGCTCCGCGCATCCGGCGCGCCGCGGAAGGGGGCGGTCCGCGGCCGCGCAGTCTCGCGGCCGATTATGGCAGGGCGTCCCGCTCGCGCAAACTCAGCGCTCGTCGCGCTCGGGCCTCGCGAGCGGGATCGGCAGCTCGTCGGGCCGCAGCGTGACGCGCAGGTCCTGCGCCGCGTTGACCACCGACCCCGGGATCGCCGGCAGGCCGAGCAGCATCAGGCACAGGTTGCCCGTGTCGCCGTTGCGAATCGGCTGGACGGGCGCCTCGTAGCCCACGACGCGGTTGCCCGGGTCCGCGCGGGTGGCGCGGTTGAGCGCGTACAGGTCCGCCCCCGCCGCGACGCCCGGGCCCCAGACGAGGACCGGGATCGTGTGGTTCGCGACGTCGTCGAGGTCGCTGTGGCTCTCGCCGCGGCCGCCGTGGTCCGACGTGAGCACGATCGCCGTCGCACCCGCGAGCGCCGGCTCGCTCTCGACGAGCTCGATCAGATCGACGAGGTAACGGTCGACGGTGGCCAGCGCGCTCTCCCACGCCCGCGAGCCCCAGCCGATGAAGTGGCCGGTCGAGTCGGTGTCGAGGTAGTGCACGAACGCGTAGCGGAAGCGCGCCTCGCGCATGCGCCCCACGAACTCGTGGTGCAGGTTGAGCGCGCTCCCGCCGAGCGGCGACAGCGTGAACTTCACGCAGTACTCGTCGATCTTGTCACGCCCGTCGTCCGCGCCGACCGCGTCCGGCGCGCCGGCGTCGGCGTTCCACGAGCGATCGAAGACGATGAACTTGTGCTTGCTCGCGTAGAGCGCCGTCGAGAGGCCGTGGTCGTGCGCGACGTCGAAGACGCTGGCGACGTAGGCGAGCGACGGATTGCTCCCGTGGAGCACGAGGTCGGTCGAGCTGAGCGAGTTCCTCACGAGCCCGTGGTGCGCGCTCCCCGCCCAGCCGGTCGGCCGCAGGACCGGCCGCCCGGTGAAGATGCTCGCGTGGTTGGGCAGCGTGTTCGTGTGCGACGCGTCGCTGCGCGCGTTGAACGTCGTCGCGCCTTCGGCGACGAAGCGCCGCAGGGCGACGAGCTCCCTTCCGTCCGGCGACTCGAGCACCGCGCGCACGAGGTCGCCGCGCAGCCCGTCGACGCTGACGTGGATCACGTGCCGGACGAGCGGATCGCTGCCCGGCGACGCGAGGACGACCAACGCGAGAGGGAGGAGCATGCCTCCCCTATCGACCGGCGGCGCTCTTGGATCTGAACCTACAGCAGCGCGAAGACCTGGACGTTGTCGAAGAAGCGCACCGTCGACGTCAGTTGCCGCTCCGCGCCCTCGTTCTGGGGCTCGAACAGGACCCGGTGCTCCGCCGGCAGCGGACTGCGGCGGACGGGGCTCGCGCCGCGCTCGTCGAGCGCCTGACCGAGGAGCGAAGTGAAGCGGGTCGTGAGCGCAGCGACCGCGTCCAGCGGCCTGAGGCCCCGGACCTCCGTGTACTTCGTCTCGACCTCGGTGCGGCGGTACTGCGGGAAGCGCCGGCCCTCCCTGTACGCGTAGAAGCGCCGCCCGTCCGCGTCGACATCGGCGGCCATCTCGGCGTACAAGTGCGCGCTCGCGGCGAGGCTGACCAGGTGCTCCGCCCAGAAGTCCTCGTCGATCCCGTTCTCGACGCAGGCGAGCGCGAGCTCGCCGAAGCGGAAGAACGCCACACCGTCCGGAGCGCCATGCGACAGGAGTAGACGGTGCAGGACCGGATCCGAATGGGAGACGGCCAGGCCCTCGAGCGCGAAGCGCGCGAATGCCCAGTGGACCAGGTCCCCCTCCTCCGCGTCGTAGAGGTGGGCGACGACGAGCGTCTGCACGAAGGTCGACGCGATCTGCAGCCGGCGAGCGAGCCGACGCCCGTTCGGCCAGATCGGAACGTCCCCGCCGCGGCCGAGCATCGCGCGCACGCGCACGCGCTGCGCCAGCTTCCGATTGACGTACGCCATCGCGCTGCCCCACTCCCGGGGCACTCGGGCCGACGCCGACGCGTAGTCGAGCTGGAAGAAGAACTGCCTCGTCCGCTCGTCCCGCGCGAGCGCCTTGCGCCTGACCTCGTAGACGTCGCGCCTGGGCCGCCGGTGGCGAGCGATGAAGTCCTGGCCGCTCTCGACCACCTCGACCGGGATGACGCGCTCGAGGACCGAGCCGAGTACGAAGTGCCGCATCAGCTCGTCGTCCGCTCCGCTGCGGTAGAGCCGCGCCACTTCCTCCGTGAGCAGCGCGCGCGGGAGCGCGATGGCGAACGGATTGGCGCAGGCTCCGCTGTACTCCCACGCGCCCGCAGCCAAGAGCGGCACATCGTCCTCGAACGTCACGCGGAGCAGCGCGAGGACCCCCTTCCCGACGCCGACGCGCGGAAGCTCGATCGCGGCGGTGTTCTCCGACAGCGCGGACGAGTAGGTACCGGCGTGCGTCAGGAGGTGCAGCTCCACGTCTCGGATCCGCGAGCGATTCACGGCGAACGCGACGACGAGAGCCTCCGCGTACTCGACGCCGGCGAGGAGCACGATCCATTCCTGGACGCCGGACACCCCGACCAAGCGCAGCTTCTCGAGGGTTTCCATCAGCGGAAGAGGATGCCCATGTAGGCCGCCTGCGGATCGCCGTTCGCGTCGGGATACGTGAGGGCGTACTTCAACGCCGTACCGTCGACCTCCGTCCAGCTCTGGCCGTTCGCGCTGATCTGGTGCTGCTCACCGCTCGTCCAGTCGACGACGAGCCCGTCGAAATCGGTCGTCCCGCTGCGCACGACGGCGTCCCGCGTGCCGGCGCTCGCGTGCAGCGTGCCGACGTCGATCTCGACGTCGCCGGTGTAGACCTCCGTCGACGGCGGGATGCGCTGCAGCGCCTCGCAGTAGTCGATGACGATGTGCGCGTCGGGCAACGCGACGCCCTCGCCCAGACTCGGCCGCACCAGGATCCTCTTGAACTCCAAGCTCACCCTCCTTCTGCACGGATCAAAGGATGCTCCTCGCGCACCGGAACCCCGTCCGGTGGTTCGCGTAGGTCTGCTCGATCCCGCCTTTCGCCCACCACTGGAGCGTGCGCTGCACGCCCGCGCGGCTCGCGGCGTCCCACGCCGGCCCCGCGACGAGCCGCTCCGCGAGGCGCGGCGCGAATCCGTCCTGCGTCGGCTCGGCGAACGGCGTCTCCGTCCACTCGGACACGTTGCCGAGCATGTGGTAGAGGCCCGACGCCGTGCGCGCGTCGGGATGGCTGCGCACGGGTGCCGCGCGCTCGAAGTACGCGCGCGTCCGCTCGCTCTCGTCGCTCACGACTGCGACCGGCCAGGTCACGTTGCCGCGCGGCTCCTCCACCGTCCCGCCCGGCCACGGAACGAGCCGCGCCTGGGCACCCCGCGCCGCCCACGTCCACTCGGCGAACGTCGGGAGCCGCTTGCCCGCCCATTCCGCGTACGCGACCGCGTCGCGCCAGCTCACGTCGACGACCGGCAGATCGTCGTGCTCGCCGGGCCGCACCTCGGCCCAGTGGTCCGGCGCCGGATGCCCCGTCTCGTCGAGGAACCGCCGGTACGCACCGTTCGACACCTCGTGCTCGTCGAGCAGGAACGGCTCGATCGCGAGCTCGCGCCCCTCGAGCGGCGACAGCGGCGACTCGCCGACGATCGCGAGCGTGCCTCCCTCGATCCGCACCATTCCCTCGTCGCTCGGCGGCGCCGTGCGGCGACGCACGACGACGCGCAGCTCCTCGCCGCCGATCGCCGTGCGCACGAGCTCGCGCAACGGCTCCGCGTCGAGCTGCACGAGGAAGCGGTGGTAGCCGGCCGAGACCGACGCGTCGGCGAGCGCGAGCGAGCCCAGATCGCGTCGCTCGAGCGCGGCGCCCGTGATCGGGTCCAGCGTGAGCAGCGCGACCGATCCGGCGAGCTCCCGCCCATCGACGTCGCGCGCCTCGACCCACACGCGCGCACGCCGCGCCGCGCGCACGGACTCGCCCGTGATCCACGAGCCGAGGCCGAGCCCGAGCACGAGCAGCGCCGCCGCGCCCAGCGCGCGGCGGTGGCGGCGGGCCCACGCGCGCGCGTGGTCGAGCAACGAGGGCGGCTGCGCGTGGATCGCCTCGTGCGCGAGGAAGCGACGCAGGTCCTCCGCCATGGCCTTCGCCGTCGAGTAGCGCAGGCGCGGATCCTTCGCCATCGCCCTACCGCAGATCGTCTCGAGGTCGCGCGGCACGCGGTGGTTGAGGCGGCGCAGCTTGCTCGGCTCACCGCGCCGGATCTTGGTCAGGATCTCCGCGGACGTCGCTCCCTCGAACGGCCGTTTCAGCGTGAGCAGCTCGTAGAGCACGACTCCGAGCGAGTAGACGTCCGTCCGGTGGTCGACGTGGCCGCGCCGCACGAGCGCCTGCTCCGGGCTCATGTAGTGCGGTGTGCCCGCGAGCTCCCCCGTCGCCGTCAGGCTGCCGAGCGACTCGTCGCGCACGAGACCGAAGTCGACGATCTGGACCCGCCCGTCCGGCTGGACGAGGACGTTGTGCGGCTTGACGTCGCGGTGGACGAGGCCGTTCTCGTGAGCGTAGTGCAACGCGTCGGCGACGGCGGCACAGACGCGCGCGATCGTCGACGCGTGCTCGCGCGATCCCGGCGTCGGAAGGTATGCGCGTGCGTGCGGGAGGATGTCGCCGGTCCGCTGCAATTGGATCTCGCGCGCGAGATCGTGACCCGGCACGTACTCCATCGCAAACCAGTGCGCGGAGCCGGTCACGCCGTCGGCATACACCTGCACGATCCCCGGATGACGGAGCCTCGCTACGGATCGCGCCTCGCGGTGGAAGCGCTCGACGTGCCGCGCCGACGTCGTGACGTTCGTGACGAGGACCTTCAGCGCGACCTCGCGTCGCAGCGTTCCCTGCAACGCCAGGTAGACGACCGCCATCCCGCCGCGGCCGAGCTCGCGCACGATCTCGAACTCACCGAAGCTGTGCCCTTCGACCTCGCAACCGAACGCGGGCGGCGCGAGAAAGCCGTCCTCGACGTCCTCGGCAGCCGCGAGCAGCTCGTCGACCTCGCGGCGCAGCTCGACGTCGCTCCCGCACTCCGCGTCGAGGTAGACGCCGCGCTCCGGCGAGCCGAGCTCGAGCGCCCGCCCGACGATCGTGCGCACCCGCTCGGCTCGCTCGTCAGGCACGGGCGATCTCGCGTTGGAGGAACGCCCGAGCCGTGAGCCACCAGCGCGCGGCCTGGCGCGGCGAGACCGCGAGCATCCGCGCGGCCTCGTCCATCGTTTGCCCGCCGAAGAAGCGCAGCTCGACGAGTTGCGCGAGCTGCGGATCGCGCGCGGCGAGGCGCTCGAGCGCCGCGTCGAGCGCGACGAGATCGCCCGAGCTGCGTTCATAGCCCTCGACGAGGAGGTCGAGCTCGATCCGCTCGCCACCCGCGCTCCGCTTGTCGCGGCCGCGCCGGCGCGCGTGGTCGACGAGCACCTGACGCATCATGGTCGACGCGAGGCGCAGGAAGTGGTCGCGGTCCACCCAGCTCGCACCGCCGCCGCACATGCGAAGGTACACCTCGCCGACCAGCGCGGTCGCCTGGAGCGTGTGCGCACCCGGTTGCCGCGCCATGCACCCGCCGGCGAGCCGGCGGAGCTCGTCGTACACGAGCGGAAACAGGTCCGCGCTCGCCCGCCGGTCTCCTGCCTGCGCGCGACGGATCAGGCCCTCGATACGGTCCTCGTCCGACATCCTTGGCGCCTCCCCTTGCGCCCGGAGAGCGGTCCGAGCGTAGCAGAGCAGGCCACCGAGCAGGAGAACGTCGTCCGCGGGCGGCGCCTGCCGTCGAACCGCCGAAAGTGCTCCCGCGGTCGACGGCCTCGGTCAGGGCAGGATCTGAACGGCGATCGCGTCGGTGAGGCCGAGGCCCGTCGCGGCGTCGAGCACGGCACCCTGGAAGTAGAGGAAGTTCCCCACGGCGTTCGGCGCATACGGGAGCTCGAGCGTGAGCTGCGCCGGCGCGCTCCCCGGCCACGGGGGGCCGGCGACGACGTACAGCGGCGACAGGAACGAGACGAGCAGCTCGCCCGGCGCGTTCGATCCGGCCATGCCGAAGTCGTCGAGCAGCGTCCCGCACGGGAACGCGAAGTCGGGCAGGCCCGAGACCGCGAGGAACGTCGCCGCGCCCGCGCCGTGCGCACCGAGGGGATCGTCCACGCCGATCGTGATCGGCTGCCCGATGCGCGGCTCGCCGGCGAGCAGGACGACGCTCTCGAGCGGATTGACGCCACAGCCGTAGCGGATCGACGGGTCGACCGCGACGGCGAACGAGCCGGCGTTCAGCGCGCTCCATTCGCCGCTCGGCGTGCGCGTGCGGGCGCGCAGCTCGAGGCTCCCGAGGACCGCGATCGGTCCGCCGTAGACCTGCGCCCACGGCTGTATGCCGCCGCCCGCGGCGCGGGGATCGCTGCCGTCGGTCGTGTACCAGATCGTCCCGCTCCCGCTCGCGGCGGAGAGCGACACCGCGTACGGCGCGTACCGCACGCCGGGCTCGGGAGCGAACGCCGGGGGGTCGATGCTCGGGTAGAAGCCCTCCGCACGCAGCGCCGCGAGGAACACTGCACCGTTGCCGCCGATCAGCGACGCGATCGTGTCGACCTGGTTCTGCCAGTGCACGTCGCGCGTGTAGAGCGGGTGTCCGAGCGACTCGAGCGCGTCGCCCCAGCGCGCGGACTCCGCCACGACGGCCGAGCGGACGAGGTCGTTGAGCACTTGCCAGCGCTCGAGCGCGACGGCGTCGGAGAGCGGGCCGCCCGTTCTCACGTTCGCGAAGACGCGGTCGGCGAACAGCATGCGGAAGTCGCCGTTCGTGCGCGCGTTGTGCCACAGCCGCGCCGTCGTCGGCAGCGTCGGCCCGTCGGGGACGTTCGCCTTGAAGAGCGGGTGCACGTGGGCGCGGAAGCCGGGGTTCGAGAAGTCCTTCGGCGCGTCCCACGACCACTCGCCGTCCCAGCAGAAGTAGCGATGCGGGGTCGTGCCCAGCGGCGAGGACGTGCTCCTGTTCCCCCCGTACCAGTTGTTCCACGGCCAGTCGCCCGTGCCGGTCCACCACGACACGATCAGGTAGTCGGAGAACGCATCGAGGTCCAGGAAGCCAGCGAGGTGCGCGAGACCCGCCTGCGTCGTCAGATCCTGGTTGAGCAGGCCGCCCTTGAGCCAGTTCCAGCGCGTCGCGTCGCCGCTGAGCGGCCCGGAGTGGTTGAGCGCGAACCAGTCATCGTCGTCGCCGCCGAAGTGCGCGGCCGTGAACTTCTCGTCCGGCCGCTCGACGACGTTGAAGAGGCCCCAGTACAGGCCGTTGACGTACAGGTGCACGAACGCGCCGCGCGTCCCGAAGCCCGACGTCGCGATCTGGGACTCGCGGTAGAACTGGTCGATCGTGTACGCGGTGCGCGCCGGGTTCCAGTTGCGCGCCCAACTGCGGTTGTTGCCCCCGCGCAGCACGACGACGTCGTACTCCTCGAGCGCGCTCGTGCCCCCCAGCGGCGCGCGCGAGAGCAGGTCGGTCTCCCACTTCGCGTCGCCGTAGCTCGCGCGGAAGTTGAGCCGCAGCGAGCGCTTGAGGCGCAGGTGCGAGTGCGACTCGATCCCCCCATTGGCCTGGTGGCTCGCGCCTGGATCGTCGGGATAGAGCACCTCGACGGACGCGCTCTTCTCGACCCCCTCGCCGTCGTAGAAGCCGCTCGCTCCGAAGATCTCGCCCGGCGCGACCGCGACCGACAGCGTCGGGATCGCGCGCAGCGCGTCGATCACCTCGCCCGCGTACGCGGGGTGGTTGACGACGTTCGGGTCCATCTCCCAATCGTGCACGACCGACTGCGAGCCCGAGCCGACGTCGTACGTCGGGTTGGGGTAGCCGGGCACGATCGCCGGCTGGTTCACGACGTCGCCCAGGAACAGGTACGTCTGCGTGTCCACGTCGGTCGGCAGCCAGCCGGCGCGGTACGCGATCGCCCGCACGACGCGCGTCGTCGAGATCGTCAGCGGCCCCGTGTACACCGTCCCTTGAGTCGGCGACGGCGCGCTGCCGTTGAGCGTGTAGCGGATCGTCGCGCCCGGCGTCGGCGTCGAGATCGTCAGCACGAAGCTCGACTGGAAGAAGCCGCGGTCGACGTCGAACGACGTGTCGGCGACGATTCCCTCGTACCCCGCCCCGTTCGCCGCGCCCGGCGTCGGCTGCGGGAAGAAGCGCTGCTGGAGCGCCGCGTCGAGGCCGTAGGAGACGTCCTCCTCTTGCGGCGGGAACGCGGGCGCGTACTCGTGGACCACGGCGCCGCCCGAGGCGACGAGCCCCAGGTACTCGCCGTCCGCGGTCAGCTTGAAGCTCGTGTGCAGCTCGCCGCCGGCGACGGCGCGGTCCTTGTCCGACGCGAAGACGACCAGGTAGCCGCCCGCCGGGATCGAGACGGCGGGAAACGTCCACTTCGCGAGGTCCGAAGCGTCGTCGGTCAGCCGCCAGCCGGCGAGCGAGACCGCGGTTCCCGTCGGGTTGTGGAGCTCGATCCAGTCGGACTCGTCGCCGTCTTCGTCGACGAGCCCGCCGCCGTTCGAGGCGAGCAGCTCGTTGATGCGCACGCTGCCGCCGGCGAGCGCGGGCGGCGCGAGGAGCGCGAGAAGCGGCAGGGCGAGGACCGGGACGGAGGCGATACGGATCGGCGACATGGGGACTCCTCGGAGACGGGGACGCGCACGCGGGCCGCGCTCTGGTTGCATCGACCGAATCGCCGGAACGGCGTAGCGCGACCTCGCCGCGGCCCCCGATCCGGAACGCTTTTCCCGCTCGCCGTCCCGCGCGCGCGACAGTCGCGAATCTCCTTACGCGTCCTTGAAGAACGGACGATAGGGACCTCGGCCGCCGCCGCCGTCCCCGCGGCTGCTGCTGAGCTCGGCGTGGGAGCGCCGAGCGCGAGCTTGGGAGGGTCAGCAATGAGATCGACATCCAGCGACGTGGATACGTGTGAGCACTTGGAGCGGCCGGCGCCGGCGCTCCCCCGGTCTCGGCCGGGTGCACAGGGGTACGACGGGACGCTGCTCTCGCGCTACGAGTGCAAGTACGTCGTCGACGAGGAGCTCTTGCCTCACCTGCGCCGCGCGCTGCGCGCGTTCACCGTCCCGGACAAGTACGCCGCGCCCGATCCGCAGCATCGCTATGCGATCGGCAGCCTGTACCTCGACTCGCCCGACTTGCGGCTCTACCAGATGAACGCCGACGGGGTCAGCAACCGCTACAAGCTGCGCGTGCGCAGCTACGTCGACGACCCGGGCGCGCCCGTCTTCTTCGAGATCAAGCGGCGCATCGACGGCGTGATCAAGAAGCGCCGCGCCCGCGTCGAGCGCGCGGCCGCGCTCGAGTACTTGCGCGCGTGCGCGCGCGGCTCGCACGGGCCCGCCCGCCCCGACATCGCCGAGTTCACGCGGCTCGTCGGCGAGACCGCCGCCGCGCCGGTCGTGCGCGTGCGCTACTGGCGCGAGGCCTACGAGTCGGTCGGCGGCGATCCGGTGCGCGTCACCTTCGACACGTGCGTCGAGCACGCCGTCACGACCGGCGCCGACCTCTCGGTCTGGTCGGGCGACTGGGAGACGACGCGCGTTCCGGGCGCGATCCTGGAGATCAAGTTCACCGACGTGTTCCCCTCGTGGATCCAGGAGATCGTCGACCGCTTCGAGCTGCGTCGCCGCTCGCTGGCGAAGTACGCGCTGTCGATCGAGGAGCACCTCGACGCTCCGCTGTCCGACCCGATCCGCATGCGCGCGTCGGGCTTCGCGCACTGACCACGATGGACCTGCGCTCGTTCTTCTCCGGAGCGCCGAGCGCGCCAGCGGCTCCCGATCTCGGCACCGCGTGCTTCTCGCTGTTGTTCGCGTTCGTGCTCGGCCAGCTGGTCGCCTGGGTCTACGCCTGCACGCACAGCGGCGTGTCGTACTCGCGCTCGTTCACGCAGTCGCTCGTGGTGATCACGATGGTCGTCGCGCTCGTGATGCTCGTGATCGGCGACAACATCGTCACGGCCTTCGGCCTGCTCGGCGCGCTCGCGATCGTGCGCTTCCGCAACGTGCTGAAGGACGCGCGCGACCTCGTGTTCGTCTTCGCCTGCCTCGTCATCGGCATGGCGATCGGCGCGCAGCGGCACGACATGGCGCTCGTCGGCGCGCTCGCCGTCCTCGCCGCGGTCGTCCATCTGCGCGCGACGAGCTTCGGCTCGCGCGGACGCTGGGACGGGCACCTGACGTGCTGGATCGAGCCCGACGGCGACGGCCTCCTGTCCGAGGTCCTGCGCCGGTTCTGCGCGCGCACGCGGCGCATCTCGGTGCGCCAGGGCGGCGGCGACTCGGCCGCCGAGTACGTCTTCCAGATCCGGCTGCGCGACCGCCGCCTGCACCGCGACCTCGTGAGCGAGCTGCGCGCGGTGCCGGCGGTCAGCGACGCGGCCCTCGTGCTGCGCGACGAGTTGAGCGAGCTGTGAGCATGGCGCGCCCGACGAGGGTCCGCACGCCGTGGAGGCAGCGGCTCGACGACTTGCGCGGGCTTCCGCTCGCCGTGGTCGTGTGGGCGGTCGCCGCGGGCGCGTCCGCCTGGCTCTGGACGAACCGCGCCGCCGACCACCGCTTCGTCGGCGTCGCGCGCTCCTACGAGAGCCTCGTCGCACCGGCCGTCGACGGCCTCGTCGACGAGGTCTACGTCGACCTGTACGAGGACGTGCGCGCGGGCCAACCGATCGCGGTGCTCGCCGACGACACGCTCAGCGCGACCCTCGAGGTCGCCCGCGCCACTGTCGAGCAACTGAAGGCCGAGCTCGAGGCGACGCGCTCCGAGCTCGCGCTGGAGCGCCTGGGCGCGCAGCGCGACCACGCCCGCGACGAGCTCGACCACGCGCGCCTCGCGCTCGAGCACGCGACCGAGCTGCGCGACCTGGCGGTCGACGAGGAGAGCTACCGTCTCGAGGCGCTCGGCCTCGCCGTCGACCTCGAGGGGGCGCGGCTCGAGCGCCAGCGCGTCGCCGCGCGGCACGAGCGCGCGGCCGCGCTCGCGGCCGACGGCGCCGGCTCGCGCGCCGAGAGCGAGGACCTCGCGCTGGAGCTCGAGCTGCTCGACGCGAGCGTCGCGAGCATCGAGACGCGCCTCGACACCGCGCGCGCGGCCGAGCGGGCGGCGCGCGAGCGCACGGTCGCGTACGACGGTGGTCCGCCCCGCGCGCTGCCGCCGACCGTCGCGCTCGCCGCGCACGACGAGGAGCTCCTCCTGCGCCCGCTCTCCGAGGCGATTCGCGTCGAGGAGCTGCGCGTGCGCGAGCTCGAGGTCCAGCGCCGCTCGCTCCTGCTCGTCGCGCCGATCTCCGGCCGCGTGCGCCAGCTCGCGCTCTCGCCGGGCCAGGCGGTCGCCGCCGGCATGCCCGTCGCCGCCGTGTCGAGCCCGCACGCCGAGGAGGTCGAGCTCTGGCTCGCCGCCGATGCCGCGCGCGACCTGCGCGCCGGCACGCGCGTGCTCGTCGCTCGCCCGAGCGAGCCCGGCGCGATCGCCGAGACCGTCGTGCGCCGCATCGCGCCCAGCGTCGCCGAGCTCCCGCCGAGCCTGTGGCGCGACCCGCGGGCCCCCGAATACGGCGTCGCGGTGCTCGCGAGCGGCGTCGCGCCCCTCGGCCTCGTGCCGGGCGAGACCGTCTGGGCGCGCCCGAGCCCGGGGCCCCCCCGCCGGCGGTCCCATCGCGCAGGTCGACCGCTAGTTAGCGGCTCCTCTCGCGACGCGCCTACGCGCCGATCGCGATGCGCGCGCCCTCGGTCAGTCCGACCTTCGCCCCGCCCGGCGCGTTCGGATCGACCAGCGCTCCCTGCGCCCAGAGCACGCGGCCGACGAGCTGGCACTGCGCAGGCACCGCGAGCTGGAACGTCGCCGGCACTCCGGGGCTCCACGGCGGGCCGAGCAGCACCGGCGCCGCGGTGCCGAGGTCGAGCAGCAGCTCGCCGTCCGCGTCGAGCGCGGCGAGGCCACCCTTCGGCCAGGGCGTGCCGCACGGATACGCGGGGTCGGGCTCCCCCGCGAGGACGAGCAGCGAGAGCGAGCCGGCGCCGAGCGTGCCGACCGGGTCGTCGAGGCCGAGCACGAAGCTCGCGCCGAGCGACGGCGCCCCGGACACGACGACGAGGCTCCCCGCCGGATTCGTGCCGCAGCCGTACGCGGTGACTGCCGCGGCGGCGCGCAGACGCAGGTCTTGCGCGGCGTTGACGAAGGAGCCGGGAACCGGCTCGAGGCCGAGCAAGTCGAGGCACAGGTTGGCGGCGTCCGACGAGCGGATCGGCTGGCTCGCCGCAGCGTAGCCGGGCTTGGCCGTCCCCGGGTCGGTGCGCGTGGTCGCGTTGAGCGCGTAGAGATCCGCTCCCGGCTCGACGCCCGCGCCCCATGCGAGCAGCGGGATCGTGTAGTGGTCGGGGTTCTGGATGTCGAGGTGCGACGTCCCGCTGCCGCCGTGGTCGGCCGTGACGAGGAGCGTCGTCGTGCCGGCGAAGCCGGGGTCGTGCTCGAGCACGTCGAGGATCTGCGCCAGGTAGCCGTCGACCTCGTGCAGCGCCGCGTCCCATTCCATTCCGCCCCAGCCGTACGCGTGGCCGGTCGAGTCGGGGTCGCCGAGGTGCACGAACGCGAACGCCCACGCCTCGGTCGGCGCGAGCGTCACGAACGACGCGACGAGCGGCGCGGAGCACGTTCCGATCTGCGACTCGGACGAGTCGAGCACGTAGCGGTCGATCTTCTCCGTCCCGTCGTCCTCGCCGAGCTCGTCGGGCGCGCCGTGCGCCGCGTCGTACGACTGGCGCAGGATCGCGAGCTTCGCCTTCGACACGAACAGCCCCGTCGAGAGCCCGTGGTCGTGCACCACGTCGAACACGCTCGCGATGTACGCGAGGTTCGGGTTGCCGAGCGAGTGCAGCGTGTCGTCGGGCCCGGGCGGCGCGTTCGTCTCGTACCCGTGGTGGACCGTGTCGGGGAACGCGGGCGGCTTCTGGACGGGACGCCCCGTCACCATGCTCACGTGGTTGGGCGCCGTGTTCGTGAACGTGACGTCGGTGCGCGCGTTGAACGTGCTCGCGCCCTCGGCGACGAGGCGCACGAACGTCGGATACAGCTCGGGCGCCGTCGCGACTCGGTCGGCGAGCAGCGGTCCCGGCAGACCGTCGATGCTGACGAGCACGACGTGCTCGGACGGACAGGACGCCTGGGCCCCTACGACCGACGCCAACGACACGAGCGCCACGCACAGCGCTCCAGACCACGCTCTCCACGCCACGATCGTTCCTCCTCCGCCGCGCGGGCGGAACCGTCTCGCTCGCGACCGCCAAGGACGGCCGCCTGCGCAAGCTAGGCCGCGGCGCGCGCGCGCGCCAGAGGGTGCTGCCAATCGTGCGAGCGCCCGTCGCCGGCGAGCGCGAGATCACGGGACGCTCGCGCGACCGCTCGATTTGCGAGCTCGTACGTTTCTCAGCGCGCGCGGCGGCGGAACGTGTGCCAGGTGTGACCCCATGCGAACGTCGTGGTCCCGTGCCGCTCCGCGGCGTCGGCCGCCGGCCGCGTGGCGCACCGCACGCAGCCGCGTGGGCGCCGCAGCGCGCAACCGACGATCGATCCGAGAACGCCGACCGCCGCGCGGTGCGGCGTGCGCTCGCAGCAACGCGGGCACCGCTCGATCCATTCGCGCTCGAGCACGGCTCGAGCCTACCGCGCCGGGGCCGGGTTCGCCACGAGCGCGCCGAAGCCGCTCGACGCGCGCCGGGCCCCGCTGCGGTCGAGGACGAGCGCTTCGACGCCGGGCAGCGTCTCGACGAGCGCGAGCCCCGCCTCCGCGTCGAGCACGCACAGCGCCGAGGCGAGCGCGTCGGCGCTCGTCCCGTCCGCCGCGACGACGCTCGCCGCGCCGCCGCCCGTCACGCCCAGCCCCGTGCGCGGGTCGACGACGTGCGAGTAGCGCGCGCCGCCGAGCTCGACGAACCGGAAGCGGTCGCCCGAGGTCGCGACCGCCGCGTGCGCGAGCGCGAGCACCGCCTCGGACGCGCCGTCCGCGCCGGGCGCGGTCGCGACGCGCCAGCCGAGCGCGCCCGGCGGCGGCGCGCCGACCGCGACGTCGCCGCCGCCGTCGACCAGCGCGCGCTCGATCCCGCGCGCGCGCAGCACGGCGAGCATCTCGTCGAGCGCGTAGCCCTTCGCGATGCCGCCGAGGTCGAGGCGCATGCCCGCCGCGAGCAGCCGCGCGGTCCGCGCGTCCTCGTCGAGCGCGAGCTTCGTCCAGCCGACGGCGCGCGCGGCCTGGGCGAGCCGCGCCGCGCTCGGCAGCTCGCCCTGACGCGCGGCGCGCCGCCACAGCCGCACGTACGGGCCGACGGTGACGTCGAACGCCCCGCCCGTGCGCTCGGACCAACGCTGCGCCGCCGCCAACACGCGCGCCAGGTCCGCGCCGAGCGGGACGGGAGCGGTCGGACCGGCCGCGCTCGCCGCCGACAGGCGCGAGAGCTCGCTCGCCGGGTCGTAGTCGCTCAGCGCCCGGTCGAGCTCGCGCAGCCGAACGAACGCGGCCTCGGCGCCCGCCTCGGCGTCCGCCGCGCTGGGCGCCCAGAGCACGAGGCGAAAGCGCGTCCCCATCGCGTCGGTCTCGAACGCGTGGCGCCCGAGCGCGCGCTCGCCCGCCGGCGCCGCGCACGACGAGCAGGCGAGCGCGCAGAGCGCGGCCAGCGCGCCCGCGCCGATCCACGAGAGCGGTCGACGTGCCACGGGCGCGCAGGATAGGCTCGGCCCCGCCATGCACGCACGCTTCGTCCCCTTGCTCGCGTGTCTCGCTGCAGCGCTCGGTCCCGACGACCAGTCGCCGCGGGAGGCGCCGGCCGCCGACAATTCGCTCGCGCTCCCCGAGCCGCTCTCCGTCGAGGGCGCCGACGCCGCGAACGAGGCCGAGATGCGCCGCTACGCCGAACGCATCGGCGGCACGCGCATCGCCGGCACCGACGTGACGTTCGAGCTGCTGCCGATCCCCGGCGGCGCGTTCGCGATGGGCTCGCCCGAGGACGAGCCGCAGCGCAACGAGAGCGAAGGACCGCGGCACGAGGTGCGCGTCGACCCGTTCTGGATGGGCCGCTGCGAGGTGACGTGGAACGAGTTCCAGGTGTTCCAGTTCCAGCTCGACGTCGAGCTGCGCAAGGCGGGGCGCGCGGAGCCGCTCCCGCAGGACGCGCACGCCGACGCGGTGAGCCGGCCGACGCCGCCGTACGTGCCGATGGACTTCGAGATGGGCGTCGACGGCCGTCCGGCCGTGTGCATGACGCAGTTCGCGGCGAAGCAGTACACGAAGTGGCTGTCGATGAAGACGGGCCGGTTCTATCGCTTGCCGACCGAGGCCGAGTGGGAGTACGCGTGCCGCGCGGGCACGGCGACGGCCTATTCGTTCGGCGCGGACGCCGCCGCGCTCGCCGAGCACGCGTGGTACTTCGACAACGCGGACGACCGCTACCACGAGGTCGGCACGAAGAAGCCGAACCCGTGGGGCCTGCACGACATGCACGGCAACGTGGCCGAGTGGGTGCTCGACCGCTGGGACAAGGGCTTCTATGGCGCGCACGAGGGCGTCGCCGACAACCCGGTCGCCTGGCCGACCGCTCTCTACCCGCGCGTCGTGCGCGGCGGCTCGTGGGACGACGACCCCGACCGCCTGCGCTCGGCGGCGCGCCGCGCATCGCGCGCCGACTGGAAGCGCCAGGACCCGCAGATCCCCAAGAGCATCTGGTACCACACCGACGCGCGCTTCGTCGGCGTCCGCGTCGTGCGCCCGCTCGTCCCACCGCCGGCCGAGGAGCGCGCGCAATACTGGGAAGCCGACGTCGACGAGATCCGCACGATCGAGGCCGCCCAGCGCGCCGGCGCGCGGTAGCGCGCTACTCCCTGACCGTCTGCCGGCTTCGGCCCGCGCGCCGAGAACGGAGTTCACCTCACTCGCAGCCGGACGACGCGCCCAACGCGGGCGACTCCACGCGCGAACGCTCGTACTGGGTCACCACGTCGTCGATGGCCTCCTTCACCAGCTCGATGCGAACCGCACGAATAATGCCGGATTTGGGAAGCCAAGCGCTCTGAAGCCCCAGAAGCCGGTACTCGAATCGACCGCCGCGAGGGATGACGCCGATGACGGGTCCCCCGCTCATGTACTCGATGTCGTCCAGACGATTCGGACCGTCAACGCTCGGCACAGGGATCCGGCCGTAAATGCAGTCTTGATGCCCCCAGAACTCGGCCGGCTCTACGCAAGCGTCGCACTCCAGAATCTCGAGGATCGGCACACAGGCGAAAGGAGCGTCGGTCTTCAACGTGACGAGACCTCCCAACTTGGTGAACCTGTCCTCGCGCCACTCCTTCGGATACCCGAGAAGGTAGCGCAGCGAGAATGGGGTGTCTGCGATTCCATCCCAGGCACGTTCATCGAACGCAACGAGACGATCGTGTGTCAGCGCCGCACGGTCGTACTCTTCCAACCACACCAGTCCGACGTCGACCTTGTCCCGCTTTACCGACGACATCCGGAGCCGTTCCAGGCTCGTCGGAACTGAGCTAGCGCGGTCGTCTGCGTACCGGTCGTGCCATCGGCACGCACGGATCGACCCGGGCAACGACCGCCGAAGACGCTCGAGCTCGTCAACAACGTGACCTGCTGTAATCCAGAAACTGAACCCTCGGTAATTCAGCAGAAAGCCGGAGAAGATGTGATTGTCACGTCGCGACTCATGTTCGACCGCCACTTGCATCGCAAGCATGTGGCGCTGAAAGAGCGCCCACACGCTCGCGGCGATGTTCTGCGTACCCATACGCAGGAGTGTCGCAGCACCGGCACCCCCTTTCCAACTCGAGAAGGAGCGCATGGCTCTTGGCCCGGTCCGCGCGCTGGTGAGCGCTGGCATTGGTCGAACGCGCGCTACTCCAGCGCCGGCGAGTCGGGGCAGACGAGCT
>CAZGTQ010000047.1:0-3501 GCA_964528575.1 uncultured Planctomycetaceae bacterium
CGCAGCACAATCCTGACGTCGCTCGGGGAGAGAGGACCCTGGGCGCGCCATGGACGATCGCGACGCCTCGAGGCGCGATCCCGTCTCCCGCGGGACCGACCGCCAGAGCGAAGCGGCGCCGCTCGCGCGGCCGCGGCGTGGTTCGTTCCCAGGCAGCGAGCTCCTGGTCGGAGCGAGCCCCCGCGAGGTCCTGGAGCGGCTGACGGAGGCCGGCGATCCGTTCGAGCTCGAGGCGCGCGGCGAGCAGCGTCTGCGCGAGCGAGCGTTCTTGATCGCCGCGCACCGCGTCCGCGACCGGGCCTTGGCGCGGGTCGCGCACGCGTCGATGCGTTACGAGGGCGAGCCGGCGCTCGACGTCTGGCTCACCGCTCGCGTCGACGAAGCGATCGCCGACTTGCTCGCCGAGGAGGCCGCGGACGAGCGCCGCGGCGTGCCGGCCACCGAACCTTGGGACCCGAGGTACGCGATGATCACGGAGATCGCCGGCGTGGAGCCGGCGCAGGCGCGCGGCATGTGCGTCGCGTTCAACGCGCTCCCCGACGAGGTGCGCGCGACGGCGTTCGCGATCCTGGTCGAGGGCACGACCTTCAATCGTTACGTCGCCCAGGGCTACGGCCCGCCGGAGCGCGTGAAGGCGCACCTGAAGCGGGCGCTGCTCACGCTCCTCTTGATGCGCGACCCGGATGCGCCTGAGTTGGAGGACGAGCTATGAGCGACGAACTACCCGTTTCGCCGGAGCTCACCGATCTCCTGCGTGAGCTCGCGGAGCACCCGACGGCGAAGCTCTTCCGCGCCGACGCCGCGCGCATCGTGCGCTGCGGCCTCGGCGCCGCGGTCGCCTGCACGGGCACGACGATCCGGCGCCCGGCGATCGAGCGCGAGCTCCTCGGCGTCCACCGCGCGGAGCTGGGGTACTTGCTACGCGCTCTGTTCGTGCACACCGTGACGACGGACCCGGCGACGCGCGATCGCCACTACTACTTCGGCAAGAAGCCGACGCGCGAGGAGTGGACGCGCGACGCGCGCGAGGCGGTGAACGAGACGCCGCCGGCGTATGGGGAGGAGTCGGCGGCGGAGCTCGTCACGCGGTTCGTGGAGCGGGAGGCGGGCGCCGCAGACCTGGCGTCCATCGCGATTGCCGCCGTGGAAGTGGAGGAGTCGGCAAGCGCACGCATCTACCTCGCCCAGGCGCTGATCTCGGCACAGCGATGGGCAGACGCTCGAGCGTTGCTGCGGGACGTCTTACAGCACCCCGTCGCGCCCCTGCTGAGGAAGTGCGCCTACGATTTTATGGGCGTGAGCTGGGACGGAACGGGACGCTTCGATCGCGCCATGCACTCCTACGCCCATGCACTCGATGTAGCCGAAGTGGACGGGCTCGACCCAGTCGTGCAGTACACGGCCGGGCTGAATCTCCTGATCAACGCCATCCGGGCCCCCGATCGCGGGAACGCCCTGCGAGCCGCCCTCGCAGTGGACGAGCTCGGCGACATATGCCCGGAAATCACCCGAAGCACGGCGCAAGCGCTCGATCGCAGTCAGCTTTACGGACGCGCCAGTCGAGCGGTAGCGTGCGTCGTCGCCAACGAATCGCGAGGAGTCTCGTGTGAAATCGCGAAAGCGTTTCTCTAACCGCCTTGCTCTCGCACTGCTGGCCTGTTCGATCGCAGCCGGGTTGTCCGGTGACGCGCTCTGGGCGGGACCGGCCGAACAGACGACGCCGAAAGAGGCTGTCGCAGCGTCCAGGGGGCCGAGCGGTGGCCAGACGCCGCCCCTCCTGCGCGGCAAGACCAAGGTCCTGCTCCCGTCGAACACGAGATGAACCGCTCGGTGATGGTCGCCGCGTGCCTGCTCGCGGGCGTCGTGCTCGCGACCGTGATCGCCACCTTCGCATCGCGATGGCGAACCGAGGCCGAGGCGCGGCGGCCTTCCGACGCCGACGAGCTCTCCGCCGAGCGAGCGCCCGCAATCTCGAGCGACGCCCTCCCACTCGCGGTCGACCCCCCCCTCGGTCCCGGCGACGCCGCGGCGGATGTCGCACCGACCGATCCGGCGGCCCGCGTCGCCTCGACCACGGTGGCTGCGGTCCGCCTTCTCGTGGTGGGCGACGACGACGCGCCGATCGAAGGAGCGATCGTGTCCTGGACGAGCACGATCGGCCTGTCCGCCCGGCTGGGCGATGACGAGCATTGGAACGCGGTCCGAGGAGCGAGCGTGCTCGGCACGAGCGACGCCGCGGGCGCAGCGGCCATCGAGGTCCCCAACGGACTGGCGACGCGCGGAACGCTCGCCGTCTCGCACCCCGAGCATCTCGCTTTCGTCGAGGCGCTGGAGCGCCCGCCCGCGAGCGCCAAGACGGTTCGGCTCTCGGCGCATCGCCCGATCCCCGTCCAGGTCGTCGGCGTCGAAGGAGCGCCGGCTCCGGGAGCGCGCGTGCTCCACACCGGAGTGCGCGATCCGGTCGACCAGGATCCGTGGTCGGTCTTCCTGCGGGAGTCGTTCGCGGACGCGACCGGCCGCACGCAACTCCACCCCTACGAAGGAATCGCGCGGGTCCGAGCGCGGCTCGACGACCGCGTCTCGGCACCCTTCGAGGGCGCGAGTCCCGGCGAGCTCGTCCTCGAGCTTCGCGCGACGTTCTCCGTCCGCGGCAGCGTCGCTCGCCACGAGCCCGGCGACGCGCGGGCAGACGTCCTGGCGTACGCCGAGACCGAAGACAGCTTCGAGCTGATCGGCGAGTCGACGATCCGCGACGACGGCTCGTTCGGCCCGACGCCGATCGCTCTCGTGGCGGCAGCGTCGTACCACTTCGAGCTGGTCGCGGGCGACGCGCTCGGCCAGAGCGAGGCCGTCGCGCCGGCTCCGGAGCCCGGCGAGATCGTCACCCTCTCCTTCGAGAGCAGGCCGGGGCACCGCTTCCTCGTCACCGCGCTGGACGGAGACGGAGCTCCGCTCGCCGGCGTGCGGCTCTACGGCACCTGGGGTAGCACCGAGCCCGCGAGCAGCCGCGTCGTGCAAACCGGAGAGGGCGGGGTCGCAGCGCTGCGAGGGTGTGCGGCGGAAGACGTCTGGATCTGGAGCGTGCATCCGGAGTACGCCGACACCTGGCACGGTCCGTTCGAAGCCGACCTGACCCTCGACGTCACTTCCGTCGAGATCCTCCTCACGCCGTGCGGCAGGATCCGCGGGCGCGTCGTGCACGACGGCGAGCCCGAGCCCGACTTCGAGGTCGTGCGCTGGACCGCATCGGGGCAGGAGCTCGTCCCGAAGACGTTCAGCGGACGCACCGACGGCACGTTCTCGATCGAGCGCGTCCCCGCCGGACCGGTCACGCTGATCGCGTCGTCGCCGCGCTATCCCAGGTGCGAACCGGTCGTCGTCGACGTGCCGGCCCGTGGCGAAGTGAGCGTCGTGCTCGAGCTGCCCGACGGCCTCGCCGGACGCGGACGGGTCGTCGACGCCGCGACGCGCCAACCGATCGCGGGCGCCAGCGTGCAGCCC
>CAZGTQ010000048.1:0-51730 GCA_964528575.1 uncultured Planctomycetaceae bacterium
GCTCGGCCCGAACGGCGACGCGCTCGCGAGCTTCACGCTCCCGCCCGGCGCGGCACCGCAGCTCGCCGGCTTCACGGTCGCGCACGCCTACGTCGTGTTCAGCTTGCCGCCGCAGGTCCCGGTCGCGGTGTTCGTCAGCGAGGCGGAGACGGTGGACCTCGTCCCGTGAGAGCGTCCGCTCGCCGCGGCGCCGCCGCGGTCGAGCGTCCGGCTCAACGTCCGTCGACGCCCTGCGTGCGCGCGCGGCCGAGCAGGCTCGCGGGCACGACCGTGCCGCGGCCGTACTTCGCGCGCAGGCGGTCGAGGCCGGCGACGGCGAGCTCGAGGCGCTCGGGGCCGGGTGGATCGGGCGCGCGCAACGGGTCGTCGAACAGGCGGCCCTGCACGGGCGCGCGCACGTCCTCGAGGTTGGAGACCTGCACCCCGAGCAGGCGCAGCGGGCGGTTCGGCACGCGCTCGAGCAGCTCGCGCGCCGTCGCGTAGATGCGCGGGCCGAGATTGGTCGCGAACTCGAGCGTGCGCGAGCGCGTCACGGTCTTGAAGTCGGCGAAGCGCGCCTTGAGCGAGATCGTGCGGCCGCGCAGGCCGCGGTTGCGCAGCTCGTAGGCGACCTCCTCGCAGAACTCGTAGAGGGAGACGCGCAGCTCGTCGCGGTTCGCCACGTCCTCGGGGAACGTGCGCTCCATGCCGTGCGAGCGGTCCGGCCGGCGCGGGTTGACGCGGCGCGGGTCGACGCCGTGCGCGAGGTCGTAGATCCACGCGCCCGACGAGCCGAACTCGCGCAGCACGTCGATGCGCTCGCGCCGCGCGAGATCGCCGACCGTGCGCACGCCCAAGCTCTCGAGGCGCTTCGCCGTGCGCTCGCCGACGCCGAAGATCTTCGACACCGGCAGCGGGTCGAGCACGTCGCGCACCTCGTGCGCGCGCACGACGCGGAAGCCGTCCGGCTTGTCGAGGTCGGACGCGAGCTTGGCGACGAACTTCGTCGGCGCGATGCCGATCGACGCGACGAGACCGGTCTCGCGCAGGATGTCGCGCCGGATCGAGCGGCCGATCGCGATCGAGTCGCCGTGCAGGCGCTCGCAGCCCGAGACGTCGAGGAACGCCTCGTCGAGCGAGAGCGGCTCGACGAGCGGCGTGAAGCGCAGGAAGATCTCCATGATCTGCCGCGAGACCGCCGTGTAGCGCTCGAAGTCGGGCGGCAGGAGCACGAGGTCGGGGCACAGGACGAGCGCGCGCGCCGTCGGCATCGCGGAGTGCACGCCGTACGCGCGCGCGGCGTAGCTCGCCGCCGAGATCACGCCGCGCCTGTCCGCGCGCCCGCCGACGGCGACCGGCTTGCCGGCCAGGCTCGGATCGTCGCGGATCTCGACCGACGCGTAGAACGCGTCCATGTCCACATGGAGGATGGGAGGCGCGTCCGAGGTCATGGCGTCCCGCCAGAGTGCCGCCCCGCGCGCGAATCCGTCAACTCCCGCGAACCCGGGGCCGCTCGGGACTACCCTCTTCGGCCTCCATGCGCTTCGAGAAGGTTCGCATCGCCGGCCTCGGGCACGCCGTGCCCGACCGGGTCGTCACGTCCGACGAGCTCGAGGAGCGGCTCGCCCCGCTCTACGACCGGCTCGGCCTGCGGGTCGGGCGGCTCGAGCTGATGAGCGGGATCCGCGAGCGCCGGCGCTGGGAGCCGGGCACGCGGCCGAGCGACGTCGCCGCCCTCGCCGGCCGCCGCGCGCTCGAGGCGTCCGGCGTCGCGCCCGACCGGATCGGGTGCCTCGTCCACGCGGCGGTGTGCCGCGACTTCCTCGAGCCCGCGACCGCGTCGGTCGTGCACCGCCACCTCGAGCTGCCGTCGACGTGCCAGGCCTTCGACCTGTCGAACGCTTGTCTCGGCTTCGCGAACGCGATGATCGTCGTCGCCGAGATGATCGAGCGCGGCACGATCGACGCGGGGCTCGTCGTCGCGGGCGAGGATGGGGCGCCGCTCGTCGACGCGACCGTGCGCGCGCTGCTCGCCGACCCCGCCGCCGACCGCGCGACGGTCAAAGCCGCCTTCGCGTCGTTCACGATCGGCTCGGCGGCCGCGGCGATGGTGCTCGCGCGCGAGGGCGCGACGGACGCGCAGCACCGCCTCGCCGGCGGCGTCGCGCGCGCGGCGACCGAGCACGTCGATCTGTGCCAGGGCGACGTGCGCGAAGGGCACGGCGGGCCGCTCATGGAGACCGACTCCGAGGCGCTGTTGCACGCCGGCAACCGGCTCGCGGCGTCGACGTGGGAGGCGTTCACGAGCGAGCTCGGCTGGAGCGCTGCGTCGGTGCAGCGCATCGTCACGCACCAGGTCGGCGCGGCGCACCGGCGGCTCCTGTTCGAGACGCTCGGGCTCGACGTCGCGCGCGACTACCCCACCGTCGAGCGGCTCGGCAACTGCGGCTCGGTGTCGTTGCCGATCAGCCTCGCGCTCGCGGTCGAGGACGACTTCGTGCGCGCGGGCGAGCGGGTCGCGCTGCTCGGCATCGGCAGCGGGCTGCACTGCCTGATGCTCGGCGTCGAGTGGTAGCGGCGCCAGCCGCTCCAGCAAGGAAGGCGTAAAGCGGGCCGGCAGGGCGCAACCGGACCGGCGCCCGAGGGTAGAGCTATTCCCCCCGCTCCGGGCCGCTCCTCTCGTCGCATGCACCCACGAGTCCGACTACTCCCGCCCCGGGTGGTGCGCGGGGGCGCGCTGATTCTCTGCGCAGCGGTCCCGGCGCTCGGTCAGGGCTTCCAGCCGCGGATGGGCGAGCCGCTGCGGGGCCTCACGCCGGCGGAGCGCGCGCGCTTCGACGCGGGCGCGGCGGCGTTCGAGCGCTCGTTCCTCCCGTCGGAGGGGCTGGGGCCGGTGTTCAACGACCAGAGCTGCGCGGTGTGTCACTTCGAGCCGCGCGCGGGCGGCGGGAGCACGCGCACCGTCACGCGCTTCGGGCGCGCGGGCGCTCCGTTCGATCCGCTCGTGCACCGCGGCGGCTCGCTCCTGCAGACGCTCGCGCTCGACGTCGCGGTGCAGGAGCTGCTTCCTCCCGAGGCCGACGTCGTCGCGTCGCGCGCGACGACCCCGCTCTTCGGCCTCGGCCTGGTCGAAGCGATCGGGGACGACGAGCTCGTCGCGCTGGCCGCCGCGCAGCCGCCCGCGGTCGCGGGCACGCCGCACTTCGTCACGCCGCTGGGCGGCGGCGCGCTGCGCGTCGGGCGTTTCGGGTGGAAAGCGCAGATCGCGACGCTGCTCGACTTCTCCGCGGACGCGACGCTCGAGGAGCTCGGCATCACGAACCGGCTGCTGCCGGCGGAGAACGCGCCCGGCGGCGACGTTCGGAAGCTCGTATGGGACACGGTGCCGGACCCGGAGGACGGGCCCGACGCCGCGGGCCTCGACTTCATCGATCGCGTCGCCGATTTCCAGCGCATGCTCGCGCCGCCGCCGCAGACGCCGCGCTCGGGCATGGCGGGCGAGGCGCTGTTCGAGGCGATCGGCTGCGCCGCGTGCCACGTGCCGAGCTTCACGACTCCGCCGAGCGCGCCGATCGCGGCGCTCGCCGGCGTCGCGTTCCGGCCGTACTCCGACTTCCTGCTGCACGACGTCGGCGCGCTGGGCGATGCGATCGTGCAGGGCGCGGCGAGCGAGACGGCGATGCGCACCGCGCCGCTGTGGGGCCTCGCGCACCGCACGCGCTTCCTGCACGACGGGCGCGCGGGCGGCGCTGCGTGGGACGACGGCGTGCGCGCGGCGATCGCCGAGCACGCCGGCGACGCGAGCGCGTCGCGCGACGCGTTCGGCGCGCTCGCGCCGGCGGACGAAGCGCGCGTGCTCGCGTTCCTCGCGTCGCTCGGCCGCGCCGAGCTCGACGTCGACGGGGACCACGACGTCGACGCGCTCGACTGGGCCGGAGTCGAGGCCTTCGCGACGGCGCCGGGCGCGGGCTCCGTCGCTCCCGACGACGCCGCGGCGCTCGCCGACGTCGATGCCGACGGCGACGTCGACCTCGCCGACCTCGCGCTCTTCCAACGCGCCTTCACCGGCGCGGCCCCCTGACGCGCCCCCCCCGCCAAGAGGAGAACCCCATGGCCCTTCGCTCTCTCGGAGCCGCCGGCGTCCTGATCGCCCTCGCGCTCCCCTCCGCAGCCCGCGCGCAATGCGAGGTCGCGCGCTTCGTCGCTCCCGACGCGGCCGCGGGCGACCTCTTCGGCATCGCCGCCGATCTCTCCGGCGACGTCGCGGTCGTGGGCTCCGAGTTCGACGACGACGCGGCGATGAGCTCGGGATCGGCGTACGTGTACGAGCGCGCCGGCGGCGCGTGGGCGCTCGCGGCGAAGCTGACGGCGAGCGACGCCGACTTCGACGACCGCTTCGGCTTCGCGGTCGCGGCGTCGGGCGACCGCGTCGCCGTCACGTCGCGCTACAACGCCGACCTCGGCTACGGCACGGGATCGGTGTACGTGTTCGAGCGGCAGGCGAGCGGCTGGGTCGAGACGGCGAAGCTGCTGCCCGACGACGCGGGGCCGAACAAGCTGTTCGGCACGTCGGTCTCGCTCGACGGCGACCGCATGCTCGTCGGCGCGAGCGCGGACACGCACGCGGTCTCGCAGGCGGGCTCCGCGTACCTGTTCGAGCACGACGGCACGAGCTGGAAGCAGGTCGCCAAGCTCGTCGCGAGCGACCCGGGCACGGGCGACCGCTACGGCGACCGCACCGCGCTCAGCGGCGACGTTGCGGTCGTCGCGTCGTTCGCAGACGACGACCTCGGCTCGGCGTCGGGCTCGGCGTACGTGTACGAGCGCCAGGGGACGCAGTGGGTGCAGACCCAGAAGCTGCTCGCGAGCGACGGCCAGGCGGACGACCGCCTCGGCGTCGCGCTCGCGATCGACGGCGAGCGGATCTTCGTCGGCTCGACGGCGAACGTCGTCGGCACGGCCTCCGGGGCGGTGTACGTGTTCCGGCGCCAGGGCAGCACGTGGGCGCAGACGACGAAGCTCGTCCCGAGCGATGCGACGTCGATGCAACTGTTCGGAGCCGCCATCGACGCGGACGGCGGGCAAGTGCTCGTCGGCGCGTGGCGCGACAACTTGCTCGGCACGTTCGCGGGGTCGGCGTACGTCTTCGAGCGCGAGCCGGCGGGCTGGGTGCAGAGGGCGCGGCTCACCGGCGACGCGGTCGACGCGGACGACCAGTTCGGCTTCGCCGTGGCGCTCGAGGGCGCGACGGCGCTCGTCGGAGCGCGCGGCGACGACGCCCAGGGGTTCGGCACCGGCGCGGCGTACCTGTTCTCGCTCGGCGGACTCGAGGCGGCGGCGATCTCGGCGTGCCCCGGCGAGGTCTTCCTCGCGGAGGGCGGCGAGCAACAGATCGACGTCTCGCCCGGAGCTGCGTTCGCCGGGCAGGTCTACCTCGTGCTCGGCTCGTTCACGGGAGCCACGCCCGGGATCGCGCTCGGCGGCGGGCTCACGCTCCCCCTGAACGCGGACCCCTACCTCGAGTACACGCTCCTGCACCCGAATGCCGCGCCGCTCGCCGCCTCGCTCGGAGTGCTCGACGCCGCGGGGACGGGGCAGGCGCGCTTCACGCTCCCGCCGAACGCGCCCGCCTCGCTCGCGGGCCTCTTGCTCCGGCACGCGTACGCCGTGATCGACCCGCTGACGCTGAAGCCGACGTTCGTCAGCCCGCCGGCGCCGCTGCGGCTCGATCCGTAGCGGGCGGGGCGCCGGCGCGGATTCGTCGGGCGGCGGGCGACACCCGCAGGGGCCCGCCTCGGTCATGCCCGGTGGAGGGCGGGGGTGGCGGTGGACCCCCCCGGACCGAGGTGCGGGCGGAGCCCCCTTTGCTGGCCCCCCCCTTTGCTGGCCGCCCCCTTTGCTGGCCGCCCTTGGGGACCGCGGCCGCCCGCGGCGGTCTTCCGGGGCCGGATCGTTTTTCCGATCTCGCCATGGACTCTCTCGCTCCCCCGGCTTTAGATACGCCGCGCTCATGGATGTCAGAAATTCTTGACATCCGCGAGGGAAGCGCGCCTCCGCCGCGATCCGAAGTGCGACTGCCATGTCCGAGCTCGAATCCCCGGCCACGACCGACGAACCGATCCTCGAGGAGGAGCTCCGCGCCGAGCTCCCCACGTTCGAGCTGTTCTTCAAGACGTTCGGCTTCAAGCGCGTCCACGGGCGCGTGTGGGGCCTGCTGGTCCTGTCGGACCGGTCGCTCTCGTCGCGCGAGATCTCGACCGAGCTCGGTCTGTCGCAGGGCTCGACGAGCACGACGATCAACGAGCTGTCGGAGTGGGGCGCGATCACGTCCGAGTTCTCGAACGCGCGTCGCTGCCACCTGCACGCGCCCGTCGGGAACGCGCTCTCGATCGTCGCGACCGTGTTCCGCCGCCGCGAGCAGGTCGCCTTCCAGGCGTTCCGCAAGACCGCGATCCGCTCGCTCGAGTTCGTCTCGAACCGCTACGGCGAGCGCGACCCGCGCGTGCTCACGCTGCGCTCGATCATCGCGACGTGCGACATCGCCGAGGCGCTCATGCAACTCGTCTTCAGCGCCGTTTCGAGCGCGCTGGGCGATCCCCAGAGCATCCTCGCCAAGGCGATCTCGACCGCGTTGAAGATCGGCGTCGGCGTTCCCGCGAAGCTGCTCCGCCGGGACGAGAGCACGGTCGAGCGTCTCGCAGACGCGCGCTCTCCGGGCAGGTAGCGATGGCTCGCGAGCGGGTCGTCATCACGGGCGTCGGACTGGCGAGCCCGAACGGGAGCTCGCTCGCCGAGGTGCGCGCGAACCTGCTCGCGGGCGTCTCCGGCGTGCGCGGATACGAGATCCGTCACGTGGGCCGCACGCTCGCGGGCGTGTGCGACTTCGAGAACACGCGGCACCAGAAGCGCAAGGAGCTGCGCCGCGGCACGCGCGCGGGGAGCATCGCGATCTATTGCGCGAACGAGGCGCTCGCGAGCGCGGGGATCGATCTCGCGCAGCGCGATCGGAGCCGCGTCGGCGTCTACGTCGGCACGACCGAGCACGGCAACGTCGAGACGGAGAACGAGATCCACTCGGTCGCGCAGTACGGCTTCGACCTCTCGTACTGGTCGCATCACCACAACCCGCGCACGGTCGCGAACAACCCCGCGGGCGAGGTCACGCTCAACCTCGCCATCACCGGGCCCGCGTACTGTCTGGGCGGCGCGTGCGCTGCTGGCAACCTCGGGCTGATCCAGGCGGTGCAGATGCTGCAACTCGGCGAGGTCGACGTCGCGCTCGGCGGCGGCGTCTCCGAGAGCATCCACACGTTCGGCATCTTCGCGAGCTTCGCCGCGCAGGGCGCGCTCGCCCGCCACGACGATCCGGCGAAGGCCTCGCGGCCGTTCGACGCGGGCCGCAACGGGATCGTCGTCTCCGAGGGAGGCTGTCTGTACGTGCTCGAGCGGCTCGCCGACGCGCGCGCGCGCGGCGCGCAGCCGATCGCCGAGGTGATCGGTTGGGCCGTCAACTCCGATGCGTCGGACTTCGTGCTCCCCGACGCAGAGGGCCAGAACAAGTGCATGCGCGCCGCGCTCGCGCACGCTGGGCTCGCCGCGGACGACGTCGACCTCGTCAGCACGCACGCGACGTCGACGCCCTCGGGCGACATCGCCGAGTGCGAAGCGCTCCGCTCGGTCTTCGGCGACAGCCGGCGCACGCGCATCAACAACACGAAGAGCTACGTCGGACACACGATGGGCGCCGCGGGCGCGCTCGAGCTCGCGGGCAACCTCGGCTCGTTCGACGACGGCGTCGTGCACCCGACGATCAACGTCGACGCGCTCGACCCTCAGTGCGAGGTGCGCGGCCTCGTGCTCAACGAACCCGAGGAGGTCGGTCGGATCGATACGATCCTGAACTCCTCCTTCGGCATGCTCGGCATCAACTCGGCCGTCGTCGTGCGGCGTCCCGCCGATTGACGACGTCCAAAGCCAGTCCACAGCCAGGTCTACAACCAGGTCCACAGCAAAGCACCCGACGATCATGACCGACGAAGACATCGTCCTCGCCATCAAGGACATCATCGCGACGATCGCGCCCGACGAGGAGCTCTCGCAACTCGACCCGAGCGAGCGTCTGCGGGACCAGATCGAGCTCGACTCGATGGACTTCCTCGACATCGTCATGGAGCTGCGCAAGCTCTACGGCGTGCAGATCCCCGAGGAGGAGTACAAGGAGCTCGCGACGCTCGACGGCTGCGTCTCCTATCTGAAGCCGAAGCTGAAGGGCAAGCAGCTCCACTGCGCGAGCAGCGCGTGAGCGCGAGGAGCGCCTCTCCGTGCGATACGACGCGCTCGTCATCGGCGCCGGGATGTCCGGACTGGCAGCGGGGCTCCGCCTCGCTCAGTTCGGCCTGCGCGTCGCCGTGCTCGAACGCCACTATCTCTGGGGCGGTCTCAACTCGTACTACCGGCAGGCGGGCCGGCGCATCGACTCCGGCCTGCACGCGCTGACGAACTGGGCGCCGCGCGGCGCGCGCGGCCGCCCGCTCACGCGCATCCTGCGCCAGTTGCGCATCCCACACGACGAGCTGCGCTTGGGCGAGCAGCTCGGCTCCGAGATCCGGATGGGCGGCGCGCGGCTCGAGTTCACGAACGACTTCGCCGTCCTGCGCGACTCGGTCGCCGCCGCGTTCCCCGCCGAGGCCGAGCGCTTCGACCGCCTCGCCGCCGATCTGGCCGAGCGTCCGCTCGACCCCTCCGGCCGCCCGGCGCGCTCGGCGCGCGCGATGCTCTCCGAGCGCCTGCGCGACCCGCTGCTCGTCGACGCGCTCCTGTTGCCGGCGTGCTACTACGGCAGCGCGCGCGCGAACGACGTCGACGAGGAGCAGTTCACGATCCTGTTCCACAGCATCTTCCTCGAGGGCCTCGCGCGCCCCGATGGCGGCGTCAAGCGACTGCTCGATGCGCTCGTCCGTCGCCTGCGCGCGGCGGGAGCCGAGCTGCGCATGCGCTCGGGCGTCGCGCGCATCGTGCACGAGGCCGGCGTGGCGCGCGGCGTCGTGCTCGACGACGGCACCGAGCTCGAGGCGGACCGCGTGCTCTCCTCGGCCGGCTGGGTCGAGACGCTGCGCCTGTGCGGAACGGACGTCGCCGCGTCGCTCGCGCCGGCCGACGAGGGAACGCTCTCGTTCCTGGAGGCCGTCTCGATCGGCTCGCTGAAGCCGGCCGAGCTCGGCTGCCGCACGACGACCGCGTTCTTCTGCGACAGCGAGCGCTTCGAGTACGCGCCGCCGGACGAGCTCGCGGATCCGCGCTCCGGCGTGATCTCGCTCCCGAACAACTTCGAGGGGCAGAGCGAGCTCGACGAAGGCTGGACGCGGGTCAGCTTGCTCGCGCACCCGACGCGCTGGGGCACGCTCGGGCGCGAGCAGTACCTGCGCGAGAAGGAGCGCTGGAGCGAGCGCGCGCTCGACGTCGCGAGCCGCTACGTGCCCGACCCGCGGCCGCACGAGCTGCACCGCGACACGTTCACGCCGCTCACGATCCGCCGCTTCACCGGCAGGGTGAACGGGGCCGTGTACGGCAGTCCGACGAAGCACCCCGACGGGACGACGCCGCTGCGGCGCCTGTACGTGTGCGGAACCGACCAGGGCCTGCTCGGCGTCGTCGGCGCCATGCTCTCGGGGATCACCATCGCGAACCGCCATGCGCTGCGAGGAGCGGCGACCGCATGACGCGCAACCGAACACGGCGTTCGCAGGCGCCGCGCTACCACAAGGGCAGCACCGACGGGAAGCGGCCGATCCGCTTCGACCCGCTCGCGGACTTGCGCCCGAGCTACGACGTCGTCGTCATCGGCAGCGGGCTCGCGGGGCTCACCGCCGCGAACGTGCTCGCGCGCGCGGGCCGCTCGGTCTGCCTGCTCGAGCAGCACTACAACCTCGGCGGGCTCGCGACGTGGTTCAAGCGGCGCGGCGGGCACCTGTTCGACATCTCGCTGCACGGGTTCCCGATCGGCATGCAGAAGACGTGCCGCAAGTACTGGAACCTCGACATCGCGAACAGCATCGTCCAGCTCGACGGCATCCGCTACGAGAACCCGCAGTTCGAGTTCGCGACCGAGTTCACCCGCGACGACTTCACCGACAAGCTCGAGCGCGAGCTCCGCGTTCCCCGCGCGACGATCGAAGCGTTCTACGACGAGCTGCGCCGGATGGACTTCTTCGACTCGACCGACGAGACGGCGGCCGAGCTGTTCGAGCGCTTCTTCCCCGGCCGCAACGACGTGCACCGGCTCCTGATGGAGCCGATCACGTACGCGAACGGCTCGACGCTCGAGGACCCGGCGATCGCGTACGGAATCGTGTTCTCGAACTTCATGAGCAAAGGCGTCTACACGTTTCGCGGCGGCACGGACGTGCTCGTCGCGCACATGAAGCGCGAGCTGGCGAAGAACGGAGTCGACCTGTTCAACCATGCCGCGGTCGAGCGCGTCGTCGTCGAGAACGGCCGCATCGCCGGGGTCGTCGTGAACGGCCGCTTCGTCGGCGCGACCGCGGTGCTCTCGAACGCGAGCGTGAAGACGACCGTCGAGCGACTCGTCGGCGCCGAGCACTTCGACGCGGAGTTCGCCGCCCGCACGCGCGCCGTGCGGCTGAACAACTCGAGCTGCCAGGTCTACCTCGGCCTGCGCGCCGGGGCGAGCATCCCGTGGCTCTGCGACCTGCTCTTCCACTCGACGCGCCCGACGTTCGACTCGCCCTCGCTGTGCGACATGCACGGCGAGAGCCGCACGTTCTCGTTCTACTACCCGAAGATCCGGCCCGGCTCGGACCGCTACACGATCGTCAGCTCGACGAACGCGCGCTGGGAGGACTGGGCCCCACTCGACGACGCGGCCTACGAGCGCGAGAAGGCGCGCCTCGTCGAGGACACGATCGCGTGCCTCGACGCGCGCCTGCCGGGCACGCGGGAGAAGATCGAGCACGCCGAGGCCGCGACGCCGCGCACGTTCGCGTTCTACGCGGACCTCCCGCAGGGCACGTCGTTCGGGACGAAGTTCGAGGGCCTGCAGGTGAGCTTCGACCTGCCCAAGCAGATCGCGGGCCTGTACCACGCCGGCAGCGTCGGGATCATCATGTCCGGCTGGCTCGGAGCGGCGAACTACGGCGCGATCGCGGCGAACAAGGTCGACGCGTTCCTGCACGGGCTCGTAGAGGCGACGGCATGAGCGCATCCGCCGACCGCGCCGCGATCGAGGCCGCGCTCCCCCACCGCGACCCGTTCTTGTTCGTCGACCGCGTCGCGGACGCCGGCGACGGCTGGATCGAGACGACGTGGCGCGTTCCCGCCGGCGCCGACTGGTTCCGCGGCCACTACCCCGGCCGGCCCGTGATGCCCGGCGTCCTGATCTGCGAGCACGTCTTCCAGAGCGGCGCCCTGCTCGCCGCGCGCCTGCTGACGGGCGCAACGGACCGCGGCGGCGTGCCCGTGCTGACCAAGATCGACAGCGCGCGCTTCCGCCGCATCGTCGCTCCCGGCGAGGAGCTCGCGACGCGCGTCGAGCTCGCCGACCGCGCGGGTCCGGCGCTCGTGATGCGCGGCGACGTCCGCTGCGGGAGCGAGCGCGTCCTGCGCGTGGGGTTCACCGTCACCGCAACCGGCGCGGTCGCCGCGCTCGACCTCTGATGGACTGGCACCTCTGATGGACTGGCTCGGTCTCGCGGGACGTTCGATCGTCGTCTGCGGCGTCGCGAACAAGAAGAGCGTCGGCTGGCACGTCGGCAAGCGGCTCGTCGAGGCGGGCGCCGAGGTGACGTGGGTCGTGCACACCGCGGCGCGGCGCGCGGAGCTCGCCGACCGGCTCGAGGGCGACGTGCTCGTGTGCGACGTCGAGAGCGAGGACGCGGTGCTCGCGCTCGCCGAGCGGCTCGCCGAGCGACAGCGGCCGGTCGACGGGCTCGTGCACTCGATCGCATTCGCGAACTACGCGGATGGGCCCAAGCCGTTCCACGCGACGAAGAAGAGCGACTTCCTGCAGGCCGTCGACGTCTCGTGCTTCAGCCTGATCGCGCTGTCGAACGCGTTGCGCGAGCTCTTCTCGCCCACCGCGTCCGTCGTGACGATCTCGATCTCCGACACCCGCATGGCGGCGGAGAACTACGGCTACATGGCGCCCGCGAAGGCCGCGCTCGACTCGACGGTCGTCTTCCTCGCGAAGAGCTTCAGCCGCACGTCGGGCGTGCGCTTCAACGCGGTCAAGGCGGGCCTGCTCAAGACCGCGTCGTCGGCCGGCATCCCCGGCTACCTCGAGAGCTACCTGTTCGCCGAGGCCTGCACGCTGCGCAAGCGCGCGCTCGAGACGGGCGAGGTCGCCGACGCCGCCCTGTTCCTGTTGTCCGACCGCTCGTCCGGCATGAACGGCCAGGGCCTGGTCGTCGACGCCGGCATGGGGTCGAACTACTTCGACCGCGACGTCGTCGAGCCGGCCACCCGCGTCGATGGCTGACCTCGTCCTCTTCCCCGCGACGCGCCCGGTCGAGCGCGGCCTCGCCGGCCGCGCCCGCGTCGCCGCCCAGCGCGCCGCCGCGCGCGCCGCGTTCGCCGATTCCGCGGCCGCCGCGGGCGCGCCGCTGCGGGAGCTCGCCTGGCAGGAGGACGCGCCGGCGGCGCCGCGCGACGGCTGGCACGGCTCGCGCAGCCACGCCGCGGGCCTCGCGGTCGCGCTCTGCGCTCCGCCCGCGGCGGGACCGGTCGGCGTCGACGTCGAGTGGCTCGCGCGCCCGCGGCTCGGCGTCGTGCGCGCGCAGCTCGACGCGAGCGAGCGCGCGCTCGCCGGCGACGCGCCGCTCGGGCTCGCGCGCGCGTGGAGCGCGAAGGAGGCCGTGCTCAAGCTCGTCGGCGTCGGCGTCGCGGGCCTGCCGCGCTGCCGCGTCGTCGCGCTCGAGCAGCACGCCGCGCGCGTCGCGTACGAGGGGCGCACGTTCCGCGTCGCGCAGTACGTCGAGGACGAGCACGTCGTCGCCGTCGCGTGCGCGCGCGAGCCGTTCGCGCTCGTCCGCGCCGGGCGCGGCATCGGAGCGACTCCGTGAGCGCGACCGCCGCCGCCCCCTCGCCGCCGTTCGCGCAGGCACGCGTCGAGCGCGCGCGCCGCACGGTCGCGCCATTCGCCGCGCTCTATCCGTTCGAGCACCGCTTCCACGCGCTCGCGCGGCGGCCCGACGTCGCGCTGCACTATCTCGATGAGGGCCCGCAGGGCCCGCTCGACGGGGGCGTGCTATCGCCGCTGCTCTGCGTCCACGGCAACCCGACGTGGTCGTTCTTCTTCCGCGACCTCGTCCTGCGCGAGCGAGCGCGCCGCCGCGTCGTCGCGCCCGACCACGTCGGCTGCGGCCTGTCCGACAAGCCGCAGGACGACGAGTACACGCTCGCGCGCCGCGTCGACGACCTCGAGGAGCTCGTCCTCGCGCTCGACCTCCGAGACGTCACGCTCGTCGCGCACGACTGGGGCGGAGCGATCGGCTTCGGCGTCGCTACGCGCCACCCCGAGCGCTTCTCCCGCCTCGTGGTCCTCAACACGGCCGCGTTCCGTGCGCAACGCATCCCGCTGCGCATCGCCGCGTGCCGCGTGCCGCTCGTCGGCGCGCTCGCCGTGCGCGGCCTGGGCGCGTTCGAGCGCGCCGCGACGCGCATGGCGGTCGAGCGCGCGCTCCCCGCGCTCGTGCGCCGCGGCTACGTCGCTCCCTACGATTCGCCCGCGCACCGCGTCGCCGTGCACGCTTTCGTGCGCGACATCCCGGTGCGGCCGTCGCACCGCTCGTACGCCGAGCTCGTGCGCATCGAGCGCGGTCTGGAGCGCCTCGCGCACCTGCCCACGCTCGTCGTGTGGGGCGAGCGCGACTGGTGCTTCACGCCGCGCTTTCGCGCCGAGTGGGAGCGGCGCTTCCCGCGCGCGCAGGTGCTGCGCATCGAGGACGCCGGCCATTGGGTGCTCGAGGACGCCGGCGAGCGCGCGCTCGGCCGCATCGAGCGGTTCCTAACGGAGAACGACGCGCCATGACGACGTCCACCGCCGTAGCCGGCGACGCGTTCGCCGGCCTGGGAGCGCTCGACGAGCGCGTCAACGTCGCGTCGAGCCTGCGCGCCTGGGCCGAGCTCGAGCCCGAGCGCGCTGCGGTGCGCGTGCCGGCGGGACGCGGAGCGTGGCGCGACACGAGCTACGCCGAGCTCGAGCGCCGCAGCGACGACGTCGCGCGCGCCTTCGCGCTCGCCGGCGTCGAGTCGGGCGACCGCGCGTGCGTCTTCGTGCGCCCAGGCGCCGAGCTGATCGCGATCGTCTACGCGCTGTTCAAGCTCGGCGCGGTCCCGGTGCTGATCGATCCCGGCATGGGCCGGCGGCGCCTGCTCGCGAGCGTCGCGCGCATCGCGCCGCGCGCGTTCGTCGGGATCCCCGCCGCGCAGGCCGCCCGCACGCTCTTCCCGCGCTCGTTCCGCTCGGTCGAGCTCTTCGTCACCGTCGGCCGGCGGCTCGGCTGGAGCGGCGCGAGTCTGTCCTCGCTCGTCGCGCGCGCCGCGGGCACGCCCGGCCCGCTCGCGATCGCGGACACGCCGCGCGACGCCGTCGCCGCGGTCCTGTTCACGTCCGGCAGCACCGGACCGCCGAAGGGCGTCGCGTACACGCACGGCATGTTCGACGCGCAGCGCCGCGCGCTCGCCGCGATGTACGACTTCCGCGCGGGCGAGGTCGACCTCGCGTGCTTCCCGCTCTTCGCGCTGTTCGACACGGCGCTGGGGATGACGAGCGCGTTCCCCCAGCTCGATCCATCCCGACCCGGCCGCTGCGACCCTGCGCGGATCGCCGCGGCGCTCGACGAGACGGGCGCGACGCTCACGTTCGGCTCCCCCGCGATCTGGCGCCGCGTCGCGCCGTGGTGCCACGAGCGCGGCCGCACGTTCCCCGCGCTGCGGCGCATCCTCGTCGCGGGAGCGCCCGTGCCGCCCGCGCTCGTCGCTCGGCTGCGCGCGCTGCTCGCGGCCGACGGCGAGGTGCACACGCCGTACGGCGCCACCGAGGCGCTGCCGGTCGCCAGCATCGCCGGCCGCGAGATCCTCGCGCTGCGCGCGCGCACCGAGGCGGGCGAGGGCACGTGCGTCGGCCGGCTCGCACCCGGCATCGAGGCCCGCATCGTCGCGGTCGGCGACGGCGCCCTGGAGTCGATCGAGGACGCGCGCGAGGTGCGGAGTGGCGCGTGGGGCGAGATCGTCGTGCGCGGCCCCGTCGTGACGCAGGAGTACGAGCGCGAGCCCGCGCACACGGCGGCGGCGAAGATCCCCGGCGCGGCGCCGGGCGCGCCCGCGTGGCACCGCATGGGCGACATCGGCCGCATCGACGCCGAGGGACGGCTCTGGTTCGCCGGCCGCAAGGCGCACCGCCTGCGCACCGCCGAGGGCGTGCGCTTCCCCGTCCCGGTCGAGAACGTCGCGAACACCGTCGACGGCGTGCGCCGGACCGCGCTCGTCGGCGTCGGCCCGGCCGGCGAGCAGGAGCCGGTGCTCGTCGTCGAAGCCGAAGGCGGCGTGCCCCGGGCCGCCGCGCGCGCTACGCTCGCCGCTGCCGTGCGCCGGCGCGTCGCCGAGCACGTCCCCGACCTTCCGCTCCGCGCCGTGCTGTTCCACACCGCGTTCCCCGTCGACGTGCGCCACAACGCGAAGATCCACCGCGAGGAGCTCGCCCTCTGGGCGGAGGCCGAGCTGGCATGAGCGCCGGCCCGCGACGCGTCCTCGTCACCGGCGGCGGCGGCTTCGTCGGCCGCGCGGTCGTCGAAGCGTGCCTCGCGCGCGGCTGGGCGGTCACGTCGATCGGCCGCACGCAGCGGCCCGAGATCGCGCGGCTCGGCGCGCGCACGCTCGCGGTCGACCTCGCGGACGAGCGCGCGCTCGCCGACGCGGTGCGCGGCCACGACACGGTGTTCCACGTCGCCGCGAAGACCGGCGTGTGGGGGCCGCGCGAGGAGTTCTTCCGCGCGAACGTCGCCGGCACGCGCAACGTGCTCGCCGCGTGCCGCGCGAACGGGGTCCGCCGGCTCGTCTTCACCAGCTCGGCGAGCGTCTGCTTCGACGGCACCGACCACCGCCACGTGACCGGCGATCTGCCCTACGCGACGCGCTTCTCGTGCGCGTATCCCCAGACGAAGGCGATCGCCGAGCGCGAAGTGCTCGCTGCGAACGACGCGAGCCTCGCGACGTGCGCGCTGCGGCCCCACCTCGTGATCGGCCCGCGCGACCCGCACCTCGTCCCGCGGCTGCTCGCGGACGCGCGCGCCGGCCGGCTCGCGATCGTCGGCGACGGCAACAACGAGGTCACGCTCACCTGGATCGCGAACGCGGCGCACGCGCACGTCTGCGCGGCGCTCGCGCTGGAGCCGGGCGCGCCGCACGCGGGCCGGGCGTACTTCGTCACGCAAGCGGAGCCCGTGCGGCTGTGGGACTGGGTCGGCGAGCTGCTCGAGCGGCTCGGGCTCGAGCCGCCGCGTCGGCGCGTGTCGCGGCGGGCGGCGACGATCGCGGGCGGAGCGCTCGAGCTCACCTGGCGCGCGCTACACCTCTCGGGCGAGCCGCCGATGACGCGCTTCGTCGCGGCCCAGCTCGCGACCTCCCACTGCTACGATCCCGAGCCCGCGCGGCGCGACTTCGGCTACCGTGAGCTCGTCCCGATCGCCGCGGCAACCGACCGACTCGTCGCCTACTGGCGCACGGACGCGCCGGCACGCGCGGCCGCGCTCTCCCGCCCGTCCTGAAACGCCGTCCTCCGCAATCTCGAGGCTACGTCATGCACACCGCTCGATTCCCTCGCACGGTCGTCTCGCTCGCGCTCGGCGGCTTCGCGGCGCTCGTCTGCGCCGGCTGCGTCGTCGCGATCGGCAACAAGGGCCTCACTCCCGAGGACGAGTCGCTGCCCTGGCACGCGGCGCACGAAGCGTCCTCCTCGCGCCAGGGCTTCGCGTCGGCGACGCTGCAGCCGCGCAGCGGCTCGTCGCTGAGCGGGAACGCGACGTTCACCGAGACGAAGGACGGCGTGCTCGTCGAGGTGACGGTCGCGGGCATCGAGCCGGGCCCGCACGCAGTGCACGTGCACGAGACCGGCGACTGCTCGGCCGACGACGCGTCGTCCGCGGGCGGGCACTTCAACCCGGAGGGGCACGATCACGGCGCGCCGACCGCGGTGGCGGCGCACGCGGGCGATCTGGGCAACGTGTGGGTCGGCGAGGACGGTCGCGGCCGCCTCGCGCTCGTCACGCGCGACTTGACGGTGGCGCCGGGTCCGCACTCGGTCGTCGGCCGCGCGATCATCGTGCACGCGGTCGCGGACGACATGGTGTCGCAGCCGGCCGGCGCGGCCGGCGCGCGGATCGGCTGCGGCGTGATCCGCTGACGGTGGCGGCGCGCCCGGGCGGCGCCGTGCTCCTGCTCGACGTGATGGGCACGCTCGTCCACGACCCGTTCTACGTCGAGGTGCCCGCGTTCTTCGGCATGACGCTCGACGAGCTGATCGCCGCCAAGCACCCGTCGGCGTGGGCGGAGTTCGAGCGCGGCGCGATCGACGAGGCGGCGCTGCGCGCGCGCTTCTTCCGCGACGGCCGCGCGTTCGACCTCGCGGGCCTCAAGGCGTGCATGCAGCGTCATTTCACTTTGCTCGAAGGCGTCGAGGCGCTGCTCGCGGACCTCGCCGCGCGCCGCGTCGAGATGCACGCGCTCTCGAACTACTCGCCGTGGTGGCGCCTGATCGACGCGAGCACGGGCCTGTCGCGCTTCCTCGACTGGACGTTCGTCTCGTGCGACACGGGCGTGCGCAAGCCCGACCCGCGCGCGTACGAGGGAGCGCTGGAGACGCTCGGCGCCCGCGCGAGCGACGTCGTCTTCGTCGACGACCGCGAGGAGAACTGCACCGCGGCGCGCGAGCTGGGCATCGACGCGATCCGCTTCGAGAACGTCGCGGGCCTGCGCGCGGAGCTCGCGGAGCGCGGGCTGTTGTCGCGCCGGCTGTTGTCGGCGCGGGCTGTTGTAGGCGCGGACGGGCCGCGCGGACGGGGGCCGCCCCACGCGCGCGCGTGGACCCGCCCGCCGCCTGCCCACCCACCCCGGGGGCAGACCGGCGTGCGAGCCGAGAAGTTGCACTCGCTCGTGTTCGCGTTGCGTACGGGCGCGAGCTTGCCGCGTCCGGCGCCTACCGCGTCCAGAACGGCCGCAGCGGGTGCGCGCCGAAGCCGAACGTCATCTCGATGAACAGCGTCGTCGCACGGCCCTCGGCCGGGTCCTCGCTCTCGAGGCGCTGCCAGCCGAGCGTGAAGCGCAGGTTCTCCGCGAGCATGTGCGCCGCGTAGACGCCGAGCTCGTCCGTCGTCACGCTCGGCTCGTCGAGGTCGTCCGCGGCGCCGACGCGCACGCCCGCGTACCAGGACGGGACGATCTCGGCCTGCGTCCAGACGTAGAAGCCGCCGGGCTCGTCGGTCGCGCTCGCGGCGCGCTCGATCTGTGCTCGCAACAGCTCGCCGCCGAGCTCGACCGAGCGCAGCCACTCGCGCTCTGCCGCCCGCAGGCTGAGGAGCGCGTCCACGCCGAACAGGTGGGCGTCGAGCGAGTTCTCGTCGCCGACGAAGAGCGACGCGCCCGTGAGCAGCGTTGCGCGCGGCGACGCGGTCCAGCTCCAGTCGACGTCCGCGACCACGTCGAACGCCTCGCCGTTGTCGACGTCGAGCACCGGCAGCCCGCCGCCGTTCACCGCCTCGAGCGTCGCGGCGACCGCGTGCGCCCCGTTCGGCGTCGCGCCGAGGACGCGCGCGGACGCGCCCGTGCGCGCGTACCCCTCGTCGCCGAGGAAACGGCGCAGCACGAGCGGGCGGTCGATCTGCGGGAGCTCGTGCACGCGGAGCTCGTTGAAGCGGCCGAACGACGAGCGGAAGCGGCCAGCGCGCACCTCGAGGTCGAACGCGCCCGCGACCGGCGTCGCGGCGCGCACCCACGCCTGCTCGACATCCGCCTCGAACTCCTCCGTCGGCTGCGCGCGGAAGCCGGCGACGGCGAAGGCGTCCACGTGCTCGCCCAGCGACGCCGCCACGTCGAGGTCGAGCCGGCGCAGGCGCGCCCGGTCGCCGATCGAGCCGCCGTCCTCGTCGAACGTCATCCGGTCGTCCTTGCGCCCCACGAAGTCGCCCTGCACCGACAAGTCCGGCCATGCGAGCTCGGGCCACGCGCGCGCCGGCGGCTCCGCTCCCGGCACCGCGTCCTGGGCGGCGCAGCCGGCGAGCGCGAGCACGACCACGAACGAGACGCGCATCACGCGGCCGAGCGCAGCTCCGCGGGCGCCTTCTCGAGCTCCGCGATCAACAGCACGCGGTAGCGCGCGAGCCGCGGGGTCGCGTTGACGATCCGCTCGTACAGCCAGCCGAGCACGTACGTCGGCACCGTGAGCCGCAGGTACTCCGGACGGCCCTCGACGAGCTCGACCGTCGACGGCGCCAGGCCCGCGCGCTCCGCGAGTCGGCGCAGGTCCTCGGGCGTGTTCGCGCGGTAGCGCGTCGGGAACGTGTCGGCGCCGTCGCGGCCGCGCAGGCGGTTGACGAAGCGGTGGAACGCGTGCGGCGTGAGCCGGGCGACGAGCGGCATGTAGTGGCGCCGGTTGGGCGTCTTGAGCAGCAACCGCCCGCCGGGGCGCAACACCCGCGCGATCTCGGCGAGCACCGCTCCGGGCCGCTCGAGATGCTCGAACACGTTGTCCGAGACGACGAGGTCGAAGCTCGCGTCGTCGTAGGGGACCGCGTCGCCCACGCCGACGCGCGCTTCGTCGAGATACGGGTTGTCGAGCACGCGCGGGTCGGGGTCGACGCCCGCGATGTGCGCACCGTGGCCGCGCAGGTCCATCTGCTCGACGATCCCCGCGCCCGCGCCGAGGTCGAGCACGCGCGTTCCCGGCGCGATCCGGGCGAGGATGCGCGCGCGGAACAGGTCGTCGTCCCAGCGCCGCGCGTGCCGCGGGTACAGGCGCCGGTCGAGCCACGCGACGAGCCTGCTCACGCCGGCGTTCCTCCGACTCCGAGCGCGCGACGCCGGGGCCGGCTCGCCAGCGCGCTCCAGGTGAGCTGCGCGACGACGCACAGCGCGACGATCGGCACGAGCAGCGACACCGCCTGCTTCGCCGTGACCGCGATCGGGCTGCGATGGAGCAGGAGCGTGAGGTACGCGACGTACGGCAGCACGCGCGCGACGACGCCGTGCGGCGCAACGCGGGCGCGCGAGCCGAGGCGACACGCGACGAGGCCGACGGCGAGGCCGAACAGGAGCGGCCCCCACGTCGGGCCGAAGTTCCACCACGCCTCGCCGACGAGGCTGAGCGCCGTGCCGCCGCCGCGCGCGGCGACGTCGGGGTAGTAGCGCTCGACGAAGGTCTGCGACAGCGTCTTCGGCCGCTCGGCGACGACCGCGAGCGGCAGCACGACGAGCGCGGCGTCGCGCACGCTCGACCCCGCCAGCTCGCCCGCGCGCTCGTAACGCACGAGCTCCATCGCCGTCATGAACGGGTGCGCGAGCTCCGAGCCGCCGATCATGCGCCCGAGCGCGATCTCGGTCTCGACGCCGCCGAGCGCCGCGACCGCCTCGCCCAAGCTCCCGCGCCACACGCCGCGCAGGATCGAGAACCCCTCGACCGCGACGAGGCCGACGAGCGCGAGCGCGACCCAGCGCACGCGCAGCGCTCGCAGCGCGAAGCCGCTCCTGTGGAAGTGGATGCACGCGTAGCCGAGCGCGAGCGCGACGGCGTAGGTGCGCACCGCGATGAACGCGAGCGCCCAGAGGGCGACAGCGAGACCGACGGCGCGGAACAGCGCTCGCTCGCTCCGCCCGAGCGCGCCGCCCTCGGCCCACAGGCACGCGCACACGACGAGGTTGAGCCCAAAGAGCCACGGGCCGAGCCCTGCCGACTCGAGGTACTTCTCCGCGAAGTCGTGGCGCGAGAGCAGCGCGCCGAGGCCGACGCGCGCGACGTAGACGCAGTAGAGCGCCGAGCCGGCGGCGAACAGGCCCCACGCGACGCAGCGGTCGCGCCAGGCGACGCGCGCGCTCGGCGGCGCGCTCCCGGACGCGCCCGGTCGCGGCGCGGCGCGGCGCGACGCGACGAGCGCGAGCACGAGCCCGACCGCGAACCCCAAGTAGCAGCGCGCCGTCTCGACGACGGACTCTTCCGGCAGGTGCTGCACGCCGCGCCACGTCAGCGGCGTCACGAACGCCGTCGCGATCGGATAGAAGCTGCCGACGAGCGCCGTGCAGCCGAGCGCGAGCACGAGGGGGTCGAGCGGCGAGCGGCGGCGCGCGATCCACAGCCCCAGCGCGCAGACGCCGATGCACGCGAGCGCGAGGATCCAGCGCATGACGCTCCTGCTTCGGCCGGATCGGCGAAACGCTTGAGCGAACGCGGGGCGTACGCTCCGGCCCGCTCCGGCATGGAGTATGTTGCTCCGGCATGGAAATTGTCACGACTCCACGCACGACACGCGCCGCGGCGGCGCCCGCGCAGCGCGTCCCCCCCGCCGTTCGAAGGGAAGAAGGACCGAGACGATGCCGGACAGCGAACGCGTCACGAGCAACCGGATCGAATGGAGGGCCCGCGCGGCGCGCACGATCGCCGTGCTCCTCTGCCTGACGCTGATCGCGAGCGGCATCGGGCTCGCGTGGAGCGCCGAGCAGCTCCCGAGCGCCCTCGTGCAGGACGGCGACGAGGAGACGGCCGAGCCCGCCGCGCAGACCCAGCAGGAGGAGCTCACGCGCGCGACGCCGCGCGGCACGATCGCGAGCTTCCTCGAGGCGGCCCGCGCGGAAGATTGGGAGGAGGCGGCGGCGCACCTCGACTACAGCGCCGTCGCTCGCCGGCGGCACGCGCGCGGCACGGGCGAGCTGACCGAGGAGCGGCGCACCGAGCTCGCGCAGCAGCTCCTCGTCGTGCTCGAGCGCCACGTGCGGCTCGACCTCGCGGCGTTCAGCGGCGCAGCCGAGGGCGAGCCGGACGACCACTCGGGAATCAACATCGAGCGCATCGGGACCGTCGAGCGCGAGGACGGCCAGGAGTTCGACATCCTCTTGGCGCGCGTCGCGGACCCGGGCGGCGGCGGGCCGATCTGGGTCTTCTCGGAGTCGACGGTCGTGAGCGTCCCGACGCTCTTCAGCCACCGCGGCTACGGCTGGATCGAGGAGCTGCTGCCGGAGTCGTTCTTCGACCTGCGGTTCCTGACGATCGAGCTGTGGCAGTGGGTCGGGCTGCTGCTGCTCGTCGTCGCATCGTCGATCGTCGCGTGGATCTTCGCGGCGCTCGCGTTCTGGATCCTGCGGCTCGTCCTGCGCGCGAAGGAGGGCGAGCTGCGCACCGCGTTCCTCGAGGCGGTGGCGGGACCGATGCGGTTCGCGCTGGCGATCGCGCTGTTCTGCGTGGGCGCGACGTTGCTCCATCTGCCGCCGTTGGCGTGGGACTTCATCGCGGCGGCCGCCGAGGTGCTCTACATCCTCTGCGTCGCGTGGTTCCTCCTGCGCTGCGTCGACATCGCCGACTCGATCGTGTCCAAGCGGCTCGAGCGGCGCGACCCGGCGGCGGCGTACACGCTCGTCCCGATGGGCCGGCGGGTGACGAAGGTCTTCATCGTCGTGCTCGCGCTGATCAGCCTCGTGCAGAACCTCGGATTCAGCGTCACGGGGCTCCTCACGACGCTGGGCGTCGGCGGTCTGGCGATCGCGCTCGCGGCACAGAAGCCGCTCGAGAACCTCTTCGGCGCGATCACGGTGATCAGCGACCGTCCGGTCAAGGTCGGCGATTTCTGCAGGGTCGGCGAGCACATCGGCCACGTCGAGGACATCGGCCTGCGCTCGACGCGGCTGCGCACGCTGTCGCGGACGGTCGTCGCGATCCCGAACGGGGAATTCGCGAACGCCCGCATCGAGAACTACACGAAGCGCGACCGCATCTGGCTGCGCAGCGTGCTCCAGTTCGGCTACGACACGACGCCCGACCAGATGCGCTACTTGCTAGTCGAGATCCGGCGCATGCTCTACGCGCACCCGAAGACGGACCCCGATCCGTGCCGTGTCCGCTTCCTCGCCTTCAACGCGTATTCGCTCGACGTCGAGGTCTTCGTGTACATCCTGACGACGGACTTCAGCACGTTCCTCGCGATCCAAGAGGACATCAACCTGCGCATCATGGACATCGTCGCGACGAGCGGCGCGTACTTCGCTTATCCCTCGCAAACGCTCTACCTCGGCCGCGACCAGGGCAAGGACGAGGAGCGCAGCCGCGAGGCCGAGGAGCGCGTCCGCGCCTGGCGCGACGAGAACCAGATGCCGCTGCCCGACTTCCCGCCCGACGAGATCCGCGCGCTCGACGACACGCTCGCCTTCCCCGACCGCGGCTCGTCGAGCCCGACCAACGGTCCGCCTCCGCCGCCGCCGAGCGCCGGCAACTCGCCCCAGGTCCGCCCTCGCCGGCGGTGAACGAAGCTCCGCGCGGCGCGCCGACGGAGGAAGGGCGCCGCCGGCGCGCTACGCCGTAGGATGTCCGCGTGAGTCGTGACGCGGTGGACGCACGGCGCGTGGAGAACAGGCGGGCCCTCGGCGCGTGTGTGCTGGGGACGCTCCTGGTCGCGTGCTCGATCGCCTGGTGCAGTTGGACTCCGAATGCGAGGACACCGGTCATGCTGGAGGTCCGCGCCGTGGTGCCGGAGACGACGACAGGCGCTGCCCGTGTTCTGCACTGGGAGCGCGCCGAGACGTTCGCCCTCGATCGCGACTCCCTGGCGGTCGAGATCATCGAGGCAACTCGCTCCTATGACTACTTTGGTCGTCCAGCCATCGGGCTGCGATTGGCCCAGGTGGACGTCGGTGGCGCGCTCGACTCGGTCCATGACAAGCGCGTCGCCTTCGTCTTCGGCGGGCGCGTTCTCAGCGTCGCTCACCTGGATCCGTCGGTGACTCTCAGCGGGTGGATGACCATCGCGGGGCTGAGCCCGAGAGCCGTCGACGAGGTACTCCGTGTGCTCCAGGACGCGCTCTAACGTCCAATCGCTCTGCCGGAGCGGTGCGGCGCAGGCCCGCCGGCGGTGAACGCGCGACGAACGCGGCGTAGACTGGGACGCGTGAAGACGGGCCTGACCCTCGCCGCCCTCGTGGCGACCGCGCTCTTGGCGTGGTGGTCGACGAGCGGGCCGACGCGCTCGGGCACGCAGTTCGACAGGCTCCTCCCTTCGACGCCGCCAGCAACCCCGGGCGCAGGTGAGGACCCGCCCGAAGCGCCGCCGCAGCTCGACTCGAGGTCCGACGTCTCGGAGATCGGACACGCGCCTGCGCAGCCGGACGAGCCCGTCGCGACTCCCGAGCGCGCCGCGGTCGAGAAGCAGACGGAGTCCGTGCACGCGTTCGAGCTCCAGAACGAGGTCGCCGTTTTGAGCTCTGCGCTGAAGCAGCGGCACAACGAGCTGGCGCAGGCCTGGTTCGCGTCCGGACGATACGAGGAGCAACTCGGGGAGATCGGGCAACGTATGAGCCTGACCGGCCGCAAGAGCGGGGAGCGCGCTGCGCCCGGCGAGGTCGTCGTCGCCAGCTCACGCGTGAGTTTCGACGGCTCGGGGAAGCCGGTGGTGCAGGTCGTGAAGATCCCACCCGGGCACGACGCGGAGCTCGACGAGCTGCGTGGCGCCGTGTACGCGGCGACCGTGCGCCTGCACGAGGCGCAGCAGCAACGCGACTGAGCGCGCCCGCTACAGCCGCTCGAACGCGAGCGTGCCGAACGCGCCGGCGTCGGCGGTGAAGCCCGTGATCGCGCCCCTCTCGTCGCGCTCGAACGCGAGGCTCAGGCCGGGGCGGCGGAACGTGTCCGGCGCGACGATGCGCAGGCGGCGGCTCTCGCCGGAACGCGCGAGGTGCAGCTCGCCGTTCTCGCGCACGAGGCTCCAGATCGTCTGCAGGTCGGCGCACCAGTAGCGGCCGACGTAGGCAGCCGCCTCGTCCGCCGTCGGCTCGGGCGGCGGCTCGGGCTCGTCGTCGCGGCTGCGCTCGCGGCGCTCGCGCTCGCCTTCGCGCGGCGGGCTCGGCTCCTGGGGCTGGAAGCGATCGCCGAGGAAGATCTCCGCGACCTGCGTGCACAGGCGAGTCGGATCGACGTCCGCGCGGTTCGCGAGGCAGATCACCGTGAGCCGGTGGTCGGGGAAGCGCATCATCTCGGCGCGGTAGCCGACCCACGCGCCGCCGTGGCTCACGCGGCGCAGGCCGCGGTGCTCGCCGACCGACAGGCCGAACGCGTAGTCGCTCTCCGTGCCGTCCGCGAGCGGCTCCGTCGCGAGCTGGAGAGCGAGCAGCTCCTCGCCGCCCTCGAGCGCCGGCTCGTAGAAGTGGCGGTCCCAGCGCGCGAGGTCGCGCACCGTCGTGAACACGCCGCCGTCGCCCACGTGGTCCCACGTCGTCACGTCGAGGCGGAAGCCGCCGCGGATCGGCGAGTAACCCCACGCGCGGCGCGCGACGACCGTGCGCGCGTCGTCCTGGTAGTGCGTGTGCTCCATCCCGAGCGGCTCGAACACGTTCTCCTCGGCGAAGTCGGCGAGCGTCTTCCCCGAGACGCGGCGCACGATCTCCCCCATCAAGAGGTAGTTCGAGTTGCTGTACGAGAAGCGCGTCCCCGGCTCGAACTGGAGCTGGCTCTGGCGCGCGATCGCGGCGATCGAGTCCGCGGGCGTGACGAAGCCGCGCAGGTCGAGCCCGCCGAGCACGTGGATCTGGATGTAGTCGCGCAGGCCGCTCGTGTGGTGGACGAGGTGGCGCACGCGCACCGGCCACGCGTACTGCGCCATCTCGGGCAGGTGCTCGCGCACGTCGTCGTCGAGCGAGACCGCGCCGCGCAGCACGAGCAGCGCGAGGCTGACGGCGGTGAACTGCTTCGACGTCGAGCCGATGCGGAACACCGTGTCGGGGCCGTTCGGCACGGCGTGCTCGAGCGACGCGAGGCCGAAGCCGCGCTCGTAGACGATCGCGCCGCCCTGGACGACGGCGACCGACATGCCGGGCGCCGAGTCGCCGTCGTAGCGCGCGAAGACCGCGTCGATCCGCTCGGAGAGCTCGTCCGCGGCCGCCGCGGGAGCGAGAGCCGCGGCGGCGGCGACGACGAACGCGAGGAGCAAGCGCATCGCCGCTCCCCTACTCCAGCGTCAACGCGCGCGTCGCGCGCTGGCGCCGCGCGAGCTCGAGGAACTGCTCGAACGGCACGGTCTCCTGCTCCTGGACGCCGCGGCGGCGGATCGTGACGGTGCCCGCCTCGACCTCGTTGTCGCCGGCGATCAGCATGTACGGCACCTGGTCGTGCTGCGCTTGCTTGATCTTCTTGTTCATGTGCGCCGGCACGTCCATGCAGTCCGAGCGGAAGAGCTCGTCCTGCAGGCGCGCGTGGAGCGAGCGGCAGTAGTCGGCGTGGTTCTCGCGGATCGGGATCAGCGCGACCTGCGTCGGCGCGAGCCAGAACGGGAACTTGCCGCCGTAGTGCTCGATCAGCCCGCCGACGAAGCGCTCGAAGCTGCCGAGGATCGCGCGGTGGATCATGATCGGCCGCTTGTGCTGGCCGTCCGCGTCGGTGTACGAGATGTCGAAGCGCTCCGGCAGGTTGAAGTCGCACTGCACCGTCGAGTTCTGCCACTCGCGGCCGAGCGCGTCGCGCTGCTTGAAATCGATCTTCGGCCCGTAGAACGCGCCGCCGCCGGGGTCGACTTCGAGCGGCATCCCGACGCGCTCCGCGCCCGCGCGCAGCGCCGCGGTCGCGCGCTCCCACGCCTCGTCGGACCCGATCGTCTTCTCCTCGGGCCGCGTCGCGAGGTACGCGGTGTACTCGTACCCGAACGTCTTCAGCGTGAAGTCGATCAGCTCGAGCACGCCCGCGATCTCCTCGGTGAGCTGCTCGGGCGTGCAGAAGATGTGGCTGTCGTCCTGCGTGAAGCCGCGCACGCGCAGCATGCCGTGCAGCACGCCGGAGCGCTCGTAGCGGTAGCAGGTGCCGAGCTCGGCCCAACGCAGCGGCAGCTCGCGGTACGAGCGGCCGCGGTCCGCGTACATCAGGATGTGACCGGGGCAGTTCATCGGCTTCACGCGGTAGGGCATGTCGTCGATGTCCATCGCCGCGTACATCATCTCCGCGTAGTTCTCGAGGTGGCCCGAGACCGCGAAGAGCTTCTCCCGCGCGACGTGCGGCGTGTACACGGGCTGGTAGCCCCGCCGCTGGTGCTCGTCCCACCAGAAGCGCTCGATCTCGCGCCGCACGGTGCCCAGGCGCGGGTGCCAGAACACGAAGCCGGCGCCGGCCTCCTCGTGCGTGCTGAAGAGGTCGAGCTCGGTCCCGAGCTTGCGATGGTCGCGCTGGCGCACCTCCTCGAGCCACGCGAGGTGCCGCTCGAGATCCTCCGCGCTCCAGAACGCGGTCCCGTAGACGCGCTGGAGCATCGGCCGCTTCTCGTCGCCGCGCCAGTACGCGCCGGCGAGGCCCTGCAGCTTGAAGTGGAAGTCGCGGTCGAGCCGGTCGACGTGCGGGCCCTCGCACAGGTCGCTCCAGTCGCCGTGCGAGTAGAACGTGATCTCCTCGTCCTGGGGGATCTCGACGAGCTGCTCGAGCTTGTACGTCTGGCCGAGCTGCTCGAGCTTCGCCCGCGCCTCGTCGCGCGTCGCGCGGGTGCACACGAGCTCGGGAGATTGACGCGCGATGCGCCGCATCTCCTTCTCGATCCGCCGCAGGTCCTTCTCCTCGAGCGGCTCGGGCAGCTCGAAGTCGTAGTAGAAGCCGTGCTCGATCGCGGGGCCGAAGCCGAAGCGCGCGCCCGGATAGAGCTTGCCCACGGCGGAGGCCATCAGGTGCGCGACCGAATGGCGCAGGGTCGACAGCGGAAAGGGCCCCTCGACCTGAGGAGCGTCGTCCGGCTTGTTCATGTCAGTCTCCGGGAACGAAGGAACCCCGCCGGTCGCCCGGCCGGGGTTCATGCGTCCGTCACGCGGACGCCGATCCGCGGAGAGTATCGGCTTCCGGGACCCCCTTTCCAGGTCTCTCTCGCAGACGGGATCGCTGGGGAACGATCCGGAGGAGGGGAAGGTGGGGAAGGGGTCCGCGAGGGCTCTTGCGGGGGGTCCCGGTCGCCGTCACTGCGAGGGGTATCGGACGGATCGCCCGATCCCATGAGCGCTTTTTCGACCGCGCCTGGGCTCAGCCTACGGCGTCGTCCGCGCGCCAGATCTTGACCTCGACCTCGAGCTGGATGCCCGTGCGGCTGGCGACGAGCTCGCGCACGTCCTCGATCAGCGCGAGCACGTCCGCCGCCGTCGCCGCGCCGCGGTTGATCACGTAGTTCGCGTGCACCGGGCTCACGACCGCGTCGCCGCGCTCGAGCGACTTGCCGCCGCACGTGTCGACGAGCTGGCCCGCCGAGCGGCCGTCGGAGAGCTCGGGGTCGGGGTTGCGGAAGATGCAGCCCGCCGACCACTCCGTCACCGGCTGCACCGCGCGCTTGCGCAGGAGGAACTCGCGCGTCCGCTCGCGCACGTCGGCGACGCGGTCGGCCGCGAGCCGCAGCACCGCGCCCGTCACGACGACGTCGCCGAGCCCGCCATCGCGGTAGCGCGGCGCGCAGTCCTCGCGCAAGAGGTCGCGGAACTCGCCGTCGGCGAGCACGCGCACCGCGTCGACGACGTCCCACACGCATCCCGGCGCGCCGCCCGCGTTCATCGCGACGCCGCCGCCGAGCGAGCCGGGCACGCCGACCAGCCCCTCGAGGCCGCTCCAGCCCAGGTCGCTCGCCGTGCGCACGAGGCCGGGGAGCGTCGCACCCGCCCACGCGACCAGGCGCGGGTCGTCGCAACGCTCGAGCACCTCGGTCCGCGGCACCGCGTCCTCGAACGCGTCGTCGAGCTCGCCCTCGCGCGCGCGTGCGCCGGGCGGCAGCGGGCGAAACACGCGCCGCATGCGGTCCGTCGTCAGCACGACGCCCGGCAGGACGCCGTCGCCGACGATCAGGTTCGCGCCGCCGCCGAGCAGACGGATCGGGAGCCCGCGCTCCCGCGCCTCGCACCACGCGCGCCGCAGCTCGTGCGGATCGGCCGGCTCGAGCAGCCACTCGGCCCGCCCGCCGACGCGCATCGTGGTCCTATCGCAGAGGCTCGCGTCCGAGAGCGCCGCACAGGGCCAGCTTCTCGAGTAGCTCATCGCGCACCTGCTCCACGTCGCCCGCGCCGAGCACGAGCAGCGCCGCGCCGGACTGGAGCCCGCGCGACACCGCCTCGACGCTGCGTTCCTTCGTCCCGCCCGCTTCGGCCGCGACCCGCCGCCGCTTCAACGCCGCGACGAGCTCCGGCGCGCCCGCGAGCCGCTCCGTCGCGCCCGGCCGGCGCGCGCCGTACACGTCCGCGACGACGACGCGATCCGCCCCGCGCAGGCTCTCGGCGAAGTCGTCGAGGAAGCGCGCGGTGCGCGAGTGCTGGTGCGGCTGGAAGAGCACGTGCACCGGCCGGCCGGGGAACACGCGCCGCGCCGCCTCGATCGTGACGCGCACCTCGGTCGGGTGGTGCGCGTAGTCGTGCACGACGTCGATGCCGCCTGCGCTCCCCCACGGCTCGAAGCGGCGGGCGGTGCCGCGGTAGGCGGCGAGCCCGGCCGCGACGTCGCCACAGACGACTTCGCGCGGCCCGTGGACGTCGCGCGCCGCGAGCCCGAGCGCGAGCGCGCACGCGAGCGCCGCGTTGTCGACCTGGAAGCGGCCCGGCACGGCGAGCGGGAAGACCGGCGTCTCGAAGCCGGGACCGGTGAGCGCCATCTCGAAGCACCCCGAGCGCTCGCCGAACAGCCCGACGTCGAGCTCGCGTCCCGCGCGCCACACGCCGCAGCGCGCCGCGCGCTCGACCTCGGCGGGCACGTCCGCGCCGACGACGAGCAGCCCGTCGGGCGCGACGCGCCCCGCGAACGTCGCGAACGCCTCGACGACCGCTTCGAAGCTCCCGAAGCAGTCGAGGTGCTCCGGCTCGACGTTCGTCACGACCGCGCCGTGCGGCGCGAGCGCGTGGAAGCTGCGGTCGTACTCGCACGCCTCGGCGACGAACCAGCCGTTCGGATCGCCCGCGAGCGCGTTCGTCGCGAGGTCGCGCGACAGCCCGCCGATCAGCGCGCCCGGCCGCGCCGCGGCGCCGTTCGTGCTCCCGCGCGCGCCCGCGAGGCCGCTGAGCGCGTGGAAGAGCAGCCAGGCGGTGCTCGTCTTGCCGTGCGTGCCGGCGACGGCGAGCGTGCGGCCCGGCGGCGCGATCCGCGCGAGCGCCTCGGCGTACTTGATCACCTCGACGCCGCGCGCGCGCGCCGCGAGCACCTGCGGATCGTCGTCCGGCACGGCGGCGCTGCGCACGACGATCTCGGCCGTCGAGGGCAGGAAATCGGCGTCGGACTCGCCCAGCGACAGCGCGAGCCCCAGCGGGGCGAGGGTCGCGAGGAGCGTGGAGGGCGCGCGGTCGTGGCCGCTGACGGCGTGGCCGCGCGCGGCGAGGATGCGAGCGATGCCCGAGACGCCGGCCCCTCCGACGCCGAGCAGGTGCACACGGCGCGGGAGGCGAGGGAGCGCGTCGACCATGGAAGGGAATTGAATCAATCGGCGCGCGCCAGCTCCACGAGCGCGTCGAGAATCCGCTCGGTCCCGTCGAGCGGCAGAGCGCCGGCCAACGCCCGCTCCATCGCCGCGCGCTCGCTCGCTCCGCGCTCGCCGGCGAGCTCCGCGAGGCGCGCGGCGACCGCGCCATCGAGCCGCTCCTCGTCGACGATCACGACGCCTGCGCCGAGCTGACGCGCGTTGCGCTCCTGGTGGCGGTCCGCGTGGTGCGGGTACGGGACGACCAGCGCCGCGCGGCGCAGCGCGGCGACCTCGACGAGCGTCGACGCGCCGCCGCGCGTCAGGACGAGCGTCGCGGCGCGCAGCTCGGCCGGCACGTCGTCGAGGTACTCGACCGCGCGGTAGCGCGGGTGCGGCGCCGCGGCCTCGGCGAGGCGCCCGGGGCCGACCTGGTGCACGAGCTCGGCGCCGCCGGCGAGCAGCGCGGCGGCGTGCGCGCGCACGAACGCGTTCAGGCCGCCCGCTCCCTGGCTGCCGCCGAGCACGAGCAGGCGGCCCGCGGCCGGCGCGGGGCGCCCGGGCGCCGGCGCGAGGAGCTCGTCGTCGAGCGGCGGCCCGGAGCGCACGTGCTTCGCCGAAGGGCGCGCGGGCATCGTCGCGTCCCACGCGTGGAAGACGCGCGCGGCGAACGGCGCGAGCCGGCGCGTCGCGCGCCCCGCGGCGGCGTTGATCTCGAGCAGGGCGAGCGGCGTGCCGCGCGAGAGCGCGGCGAGCGCGGCGGGCAGCACGGTGAAGCCGCCCAGGCCGAGCACGACAGCGGTCCGGTGGCGCGCGAGCACGGCGCGCGCGCGGAGCGATTGGAGCGGCGCGGCGGCGAGGGTGCGGGCGCGCGAGGGGGCTCCCCCGCCCTCGGGCTCGAGCGCGAGCGCGACGTGCTCGAACGGCACGTCGCCGGCGGCGGCGCGCACGCTCGCGAGCGCGCGCTCCTCCGCCGCCCGGCCCGTGCCGAACCAGACGAGATCGGCGAGCACGCCGCGCCGCGCCGCCGCGCGCACGAGGCGCGCGCCGGGGACGACGTGCCCGCCGGTCCCGCCGCCGGCCAGCGCGAGCCGTAGGTCGCGCGCATTCTTCAACGACTCGCGCGGCCTGCGATCAGAGGCCCGCGACGACGCCGCGCCCGACGTCGCGCTCGAGGACGAGCGGATCGGGCGGCGGCAGCGCCTCGCGCTCGAGCGCGTGCGCGAAGCCCGGCGGGGCGGCGGGCGCGCTCGCCGCCGCCGCGCAGCGCTGCGCTTCGGGCAGGGAGAGCGCCCCGATCGCGACGCAGCCGACCCAGAGGCCGACGTGGAAGCGACGCGTCACCGGACCTTCCCCTTCGGAGCGGCTCCGCTCGCGACCGCCGGCGGGGTCCACGCCAGACGGTCGCTCGCGACCGGGACGGACGCGGGCGGCGTGGAGTTGGCAACTCCACCCCTGGGCAGGCGCAGCGCGGCGCCGACGATCAGCTTGTTTGGGTCGACCTTCGGATTGAGCGCGACGATCTCCTTCCAGCGATCGCCGTCGCCGAGCTCGCGCGCGGCGATCTTCCACAGGCTGTCGCCCTCGCGCACGGCATACGAGCGCGCCCCCGCGGGCGCGGAGCTGCGCGCGGGCTCGTCGTCGTCGAGCGATCCTCCGCGAGCACCCGCCGGCATGCGCAGACGCTTGCCGGCCGGCACCTTGCGCGGGTCGGCGATGCCGTTCAGCTCGACGATCTCCTTCCACCGCGCCGCGGACCCGAGCCGCGCCTGCGCGATCTCGCCGAGCGTCTCGCCCTCGGCGACGACGTGCCAGCCGTCCTCCCCGCCCGCGGGCTGCGCGCCGCGCTCCTCGCGCTCCGCCCGAGCGGGCTGGCCCTCGGGCGCGCGCTCGAGGTCGGTCTCGTACGACGGCGCCGGCGTGCGCCCGCTACCGCGCGAGGCCTCGCGGTTCGCGAGCACGTCGATGCCCAGGCCGAGCGGATCGAGCGCGCTCGCGGGCGAGGGCGGACGCGACCATTCGTCGGACGGCGGCTCCGGCAGGCGGAATCCGCCGTCGCCGAGGATCGACTCGAAGCCGACCGGGGTCTGCGCCGCCGCGTTCCACGGATCCGCGCCGCCCGTGCGGTCGAGCTCCGGCCGCAGCGGCGCAGCGAGGAGGTCGGACGTCGCGCCCGGCGGCGCGTGTGGCTGGACGGGCTCCTGGGACGCCCCCGGCGCGGGTGCGCCGGACGCGAGCCCGGAGGAGGCGAGCTCGCCGGAAGCGAGCCCGGGTGAGGGGCTGTCCGAGGCCTGCGCGGCCTGCGGCTGGTCCCAGAGCGCCACCGCGACGATCGTGACGATCAGAAAGACGAGGGCGACGACGGCTGAGCGTTCCATCGAAGACATGAACGTGTCTCCTGCGGGGTGCGACGGGCGGCGCCGAGCGCGAGTCCGACCGCCAACGACGAGACGACTAGGGACGTGCCTCCGTCGGAGACGAAGGGCAGGGTCATGCCCTTCGGCGGGGCGAGGCCGGTGACCACTTGGACGTGGAGCATCGCCTGCAATCCGACGGAGGTGAGAAGACCGAACGCGGCGAGCGCCTCGTAACGATCCGGGATCGAGAGGACGAGCCGCAGGGAGTGCCAGAGCAGCAGCGCGTACAGACCGAGCACGAGGAGCATGCCGAACAGGCCCAGCTCCTCCCCGATCTGCGCGAACACGTAGTCGGACTCGAGGTAGGGCACGCTCGCGAGGCGCGAGCCGCCCTGACCGAGCCCGGCGCCGAACGGGCCGCCCCCGCGCAGAGCGAGCTGGGTCGCGGCGACCTGCAGGTTCTCGCTCTCGCCGAGGAACAGCTCGATGCGCCGGCGCACGTACGGGATGAGCAGCACGCCGAGGCCGACCGTGCCTGCGACGACCGCGCCCGTCGGCACCGTCAGGTGCAGCGAGCGGACGCCGCCGAACCACATCGTCGACGCGGCGCACAAGAGGAGCAGCATCGCGCCGCCGAGGTCGGTCTCTGCGAGCACGAGCGCGAAGTAGACGAGCACGAAGCCGAGCATCGGCAGCACGCCGCGGCGCATCTCGGTGACGCGCTCCCCCAGCCGCACGCAGCGATCGGCGATCCACAGCACGACGACCATGCGCGCGAGCTCGGACGGCTGGAACACGAGCCCGAAGAGGCTGACCCAGCGGTGCGAGCCGTTGCGCTCGACGCCGATGCCGGGCAGGAAGCACGCGATCAGCAGGAGCCCGACGAGCACCGTCAGCGCCGGCAGGAAGCGGCGCAGCCCGTGCGGGCCGAGCGAGAAGCCGAACAGGAGCGCGGACAGCGCGCACAGGCGAAAGAGCGCGTGCCCGACGATCGAGTCGCGCAGCTCCGGCGGCTCGAGCACCGACGCATCGAAGCCCATCTGCACGAGGAGCCCGATCCCCATCAGCGCGAGCACCACGCACAGCACCTTGTGCGCCTGGCTCTGCACGTCGTCCGCCCGCGCGCGGTCCGCGAGGCGGTCGACCCAGTCGGCGAAGCCGAGCTGATCGGGATGGTCGTTCTTCCTGCGCGCCACGTCGTCCGCTCCTGCGTGATTCCTCAGCGGACCTTCAACAGGGCCAGGCTCGCCATCGCTCCGCACGCGGCGAGGATCCAGAAGCGCGTGACGACCGTCACCTCGTGCCAGCGCTCGGCGCCCGGCTTGAAGACGCCGCCGTAGAGCTGCAGGCCGTGGTGGATCGGCGCGCACGTGAACAGGCGCTTGCCGCCGGTGCGGCGGTAATAGAGCGTCTGCAGGCCGCTGCTCGCGAGGTCGAGCACGAAGACGCTCGCGATGAGCGGCAGGACGAGCTCCTGCTTGGAGACGACGGCCATCCAGGCGAGCAGGCCGCCGAGCGGCAGCGAGCCCGAGTCGCCCATGAACACGCTCGCGGGATGGGCGTTGTACCAGAGGAAGCCGAGGCACGCGCCGATCAGCGCGGCGCCGACGACGGCCATCTCCGACGCGGCGCGCACGTGCGGCAGGTTCAGGTACGCCGTCCAGTCCGAGCGGCCCATCACGTAGCAGAAGACGAGCAGCGCGAGGCCGGAGATGACGAGGCACCCGGCGGCGAGCCCGTCGAGCCCGTCGGTGACGTTGACCGCGTTCGCGCTCCCGACGACGACGAGCCACTCGAACGCGACGAACGCGACGAGCCCCGCGATGCCGAGCTCGCCGAGCGGGATCACGAGCGACTTGAACAGCGGCGGATAGAGCGCGAGCAGCTCGTCGCGCTCGGTCGTGCGCGCGTACCAGACGAGGGCGAGGAGGCACGCGAGCACGACGGCGGAGAGCCCGATCATCTTCGCGCGGCTCGACAGCCCGCGCGAGTGCGCGACGGCGAGCTTGAGGTAGTCGTCGACGAAGCCGACCGCCGCCATGCCGGCGGTCAGCAGCACGCCGAGCACGACGTACACGTTGTCGAGCCGCGCCCACAGGAGCACGGAGACGAGCAGCGCGCCGACGAGGAAGCTGCCCCCCATCGTCGGCGTGTTCGCCTTCCCCGAGCGCGCCGCCTCGCGCGCGAGCGTCGGGTCCGGCGCCTTCTCGACACGCTCGGAGACCTTGTGGCGGCGCAGCCAGCGGATCGCCGGACGGCCCCACGCGAGCGCGACGACGAAGCCCGTCAACGCCGCCATCGCGACGCGGAACGAGATGTATCCGAACAGCCGGATCCCGAGCTCGTCGTCGAGGAGCGTCGGGAACATCACGCGCCTCTCACGACCTCCGGGGCACGGCGCGGGGCCGCCTTCGGCTGCGACTCGAGCGTGACGTCGGCCAGGCCGAACCGGTCGGCGAGCTTCGCGACGAGCCGCTCGAGCGCCATGCCGCGGCTCCCCTTGACGAGCACGACGTCGCCCTCGCGCAGGAGCTCGGGCACTGCGCGGATCGCCTCGTCCGCGTCGCCCAGATGCACCACCGACTCGGGTCGCATCCCGCCCGAGAGAGCGCCGGCCGCGGCGGCCTTGGCGAGCCCTCCGACGGGAAGGAAGAGGTCGATCCCTGCCGACGCGACCTCCTCGCCGATTCGATGGTGCATCTCGGCCGCGAAGACGCCCAGCTCGAGCATGTCGCCGAGCACGAGCACCCGCCGTCCGTAGCCGTCCATGCCTGCGAGGCATCGCACGGCCGCCCGCGCGGAGTCCGGGTTCGCGTTCCAACTGTCGTCGAGCAGCGTCAGCCCGCCGAGCCGACGGCGCTCCAGCCGCTGGCTCCCCGCGCGCAGGAGCGCGACGGCGGGGAGCAGTTCGTCCAGCGCCAGCCCCAGGCCGCGGCAGACCGCGAGCGCCGCGAGCAGGTTCTGGACGTTGTGCGTGCCGAGCAGCGGCGAGTCGATCTGGTGGCCGCCGAGCTGGAACGTCGTCCCGCCCGAGTGGAACCACAGGTCGGTGGCGTTCAGGTCGCCGTCGCCGTCGATGCTGAACGTGGTCACCGGCGCGCACGCGTAGCTCGCGACGAGCGGCGTGAAGCGGCAGTCGGCGTTGAGCACGACGAAGCCGTCGCGCGGAATCGCCGCGACGAGGTCCGCCTTCTCCATCGCGACGCCCTCGAGCGAGCCGAGCCCCGCGAGGTGCGCGCGCCCGACGTTCGTCAGCACGCCGACGTTCGGCCGCGCGACGCGGCACAGCGAGCCGATCTCGCCGGGCCCGCTCGTGCCGATCTCGCTCACGATCACCTGCGTGCGCTCGTCCGCCTGCAGCAGCGTGAGCGGCACGCCGACCTCGTTGTTGAACGAGCGCGGCGACGAGACGACCTCGTAGCGCGTCGCGAGGAGCTGCGCGACGAGGTCCTTGGTCGTCGTCTTGCCGCACGAGCCCGTGATGCCGATCACGGGCAGCTCGAGCCGCTCGCGGTGCCACGCGCCCAGGTCGCGCAGCGCGCGGCGCGGATCGGGCACGAGCGCGATCGGAGCATCGCCAGGCAGCAGCGCGAGCGCAGCATCGCCAGCCAGCTCGGAAAGGACGGATGCGGGAGCGTCGCCCGGATGCTTCAGGACGAGCGCTCCCGCACCCTTCTCGAGAGCCTCTCTGGCGAAGAGGTTGCCGTCGAAGCGCGGGCCGGACAGCGCGAACCACAGCGCGCCGGGCCGCAAGGTGCGAGTGTCGGTGCTGACGCCCCACAGCGGCCGCTCGAGGTCGCCGCGGACGAGCTCCGCGCCGGTCGAGTCCAGGACGTCGCGAACGTTGAGTCGGATCATGCGAACACCTCTCGATCGAAGAGTCGCCCGAAGTGTCGACCGAAGAGCTCGGCCGCGACGACGCGGTCGTCGAAGGGAATCTCGCGCCCGCCCGCGAGCTTCTGCACGGACTCGTGCCCCTTGCCGGCGATCAGCACGACGTCGCCCGGGCGCGCGAGCCGACTCGCGAGCTCGATCGCCGCGCGGCGGTCGACCTCGACGTGGACCTGAGCGACGTGCGGCTGCATTCCGCGCAGGACCTGCTCGACGATCTCCTCGGGATCCTCGTTGCGCGGGTTGTCGCTCGTCACGATCGCGACGTCGGCGAGCCGATTCGCGACCGCGCCCATCGGCGCGCGCTTGCCCGCGTCGCGGTCGCCGCCGCAACCGAAGACGCAGATCAGGCGCCCGCTGCCGCCCGAGAGCGCCGCCCTCGTCTCGCGCAGCACCTCGAGGACGCGCGCGAGCGCGGCGTCGGTGTGCGCGTAGTCGACGACGACGCGCACGCCGTCGCGCGACGTCTCGACCGGCTCGAGCCGGCCGGGGGCGGGGGTGACGTTGGCGAGCCCTTCCGTCATTGCGGAGGGGCTCGCCCCCGTCGACAGGACCGCGGCGACAGCCGCGAGCGCGTTCTCGACGTTGTGCCGGCCGGCCAGAGGGAGGAGCAACCAGGTCTTCGAGATCCCCATCCCGTCGAGACACAGGTGAATTCCCTCCGGCACGACACGCATGTCGGAAGCGCTCAGGTCAGCGCGTGACCTGGTTCCGTACGTGACGATCCGCGCGTCCCGCTCGCGCGCGGTCGTGATCATCAGCTCCGCCGCGGGGTCGTCCGCGTTGACGACCGCCGTCCCGCTCGGGGAAAGCTTCGCGAACAGGCGCGCCTTCGCCTCGGCGTAGCGCTCCATGTCGCGGTGGTAGTCGAGGTGGTCGCGCGACAGGTTCGTGAACACCGCGACGTCGACCGACGTCCCGGCGAGCCGCTCCTGCTGGAGCGCGTGCGAGCTGGCCTCGAGCACGAGCGCGTCGCCGCCCGCCGCGCGGTGGCGCGCGAAGAGCCGCTGCAGCTCGGTCGCCTCGGGCGTCGTGTGCGTCGCGGGCAGCACCTCGCCCGCTCCCACGCGGTTGCCGAGCGTGCCGATCACCGCGGGCCGCCGTCCGGCGCGCTCGAGGAGCTGCGCGGCGAGCCACGCGACCGTGCTCTTCCCGTTCGTCCCGGTCACCGCGACGACGCGCATCGACTCGGACGGACGTCCGTGCACGCGCGCCGCGGCCTCGCCCGCGATGCGCCGCGCGTCCGGGTGCACCCAGTTCACCGCGCCGCCGAACGACGCGGAGAGCCGCTGCGGCGAGAGCACCGCGACGGCGCCGCGCAGCACCGCCTGCGAGGCGAACTCGGCGCCGTCGAAGCGCAGCCCCGGGAGCGCCGCGAACAGCGTCCCCGGACCCGTGCGCCGGCTGTCGAGCTCGACGTCGTGGATCGCGGGTCCGCGCCCCTCGAGCGTGCAGACCCCCCCCATGCGGGACACCAAGTCGACGAGATCGGTCATCGCATCTGCCTCCCGGGGTTCGCGTACGGCGCCGGCGCCACGTCGTCGGCCCACGGACGCGCGGCGCGGTTGCGCAGCGCGACGCGCGAGGCGCCGAAGCCGTCCGGAGCACTCTTGGAGCTGTCCTGCTCGACCGCGACGGGCCCGCCCGGCCCGTCCTGGACGCCCAGCGCGCGCAGCATCACGGCGAGCGCGGCCGGGCCGGCGACGCGCGAGCCGAACTTGCCCTGGCGGCGCGGCTCCTCGACGACGACGAGGACGAGCAGCTCGCGGCCGCCGGCCGGCGGGCGGGCGAGCATCGCCATCGAGCTCGTGTAGCAGCTCCCGTGCGTGCCGCCGCGCGGCAGCCGGTCGTACGCGCGGCGGTCGAAGTCGACATCGCGCTCGCGCGCCGCGGCGAGCGCCGCGCCGTGGACGTGCGTGCAGAGCTCGGTGTCCTTCTTGTGCGTCGTGCCCGTCTTGGTCGCCATCGAGAGGCCCGGTCGGTACACCGTCTTGCCGGTGCCCTCGCGCGCTCCGAGCTCCATCATTGCGCGCACGACGCGGCAAGTCTCGCGTCGGAACACGTGAACCGAGCGCGTTTCGGGAGCGGGATGGAACGCGCCGTCCTGCCCGACGCCGGCGACGAGTCGCAGCGGCTTCCATTCGCCGCCGCGCGCGATCGCCGCGAGCCCGGCTGCGTGCTGCCACAGCGTGACGAGCACCTCGTGCCCGAACGAGATCGACGCGTGCGTCTGCGAAGCGACCCACGGCAGCGGCGCGAAATAGCCCGCCGCTTCGTGCCCGAGCCCGACGTCGGGCCGCCGCCCGTAGCCGAGCAGCTCGAGCCGCCGGTGGAACTCCCCGCCGGGGACGCGCAGCCCGATCTGGACCATGCCCGCGTTCGACGAGAGCGCGACGCATTCCGCCGCGGTGATGATCCCCGTCGGCGCGGTGTGCGCCTCGCCGACCACGCGCCGCGAGCCGGGCACGTGGTACGCGTGGTGGCCGACGTCGAGCTCCTCGTCCGGATCGACCAGGCCGAGGTCGAGCGCGATCGCCATCGTGATCGGCTTGAACGTCGAGCCGGGCGTGAAGCCGTCGTGGATCGGCGGGAACGTGCCGAAGCCGTAGCGATCCGCCGCGTCGACGGCGAGCACCTGCGCGCTCTCGACGTCGACGACGATGCCCATCGCGACGGCCGCGTCGTACTCGAGCAGCGTGTCCGCGAGGCGGGCGCGCAGCGCCTCCTGCAGCTCGAGGTCGAGCGACAGCCGCACGACCGGCGGAGCGGTCGGCTCCGTCGCGCTCTGGAAGTACGGCCGGGCGGTGCGGCGCGCGGAGCGGTGGTCCAGGCGCTCGTACGCGCCCGGCTCGGCGCGCAGCGCGCTCCAGATCGGGTCCTCGAGCCAGCGCTGGCACAGCCGCTCGAGCCCGCTGCGGGCGACCGGCGCGCCGTCGCCGTCGCCGAGCCAGCCCCACGTGCCGAGCAGGTCGTGCTCGCCGCCGGGGTGCACGCGCTCGCGCGACGCGTCGAGCCACATCTGATGCTGGAGCACGCCCTCCGCCGTGAGCAGCGTGCGCAGCGCGAGCAGTCGGTCGACGGGCACGTCGTAGAGCAGCAGCCGGTGCGTGCTGGGCATCAGCGCCTCCCACACGCGGTCGCGGCGGTCGAACACGTGCTCCTCCCGCCCGTCGAGCTGCTGGTCGTCGAGCTCGCCCCACAGCGCGTCCGCGAGCCCGTCGGCGAGTGCGCGCGTCCACGTCCACGGCCCGACGCCGTCGCCCGCGAGCGTCTCGCGCGCCGCCTTCGACAGCAGCTCCACCGGCCGCCACGCGATGCGCCACGCGCCCGGGACGCGCGGCGACTCGACGAGGTGCATCGCGCCGACGCCGTCACGATCGAGCTCGCGCTCGTGCAGGAACAGCGCGACGCGGCGCGCCGTGTCCGGCGCGATCTCGGGCCCCGCGCACGTGACGAGGAAGTCCGCGCGCCCGTCGGGACCCGGCGTGCGCTCGGTGAACGGCGCCGGCGGCAGCATGCGCTCGAGCAGCACGTCGACCGGCACGACGCCGCCCGTGACGCGCGCGATCGCGCGTGCCATGTGGTCGGGCGTGTGCGCCTGCCACATCGCGCGCGGCGACACGCGCAGCTCGTAGCGCTCGACGAACGTCGCCATGCGGCGGCCGGCCGCGTCCTCGATCGAGAAGCCGAGCGTCGAGCCGACGTCCGACAGCGTCGGCCGCGGGTCGCCGCCCTCGTACGTCGCGACGCGCTCGGCGACGCGCGCGCCGACGACGAGCAGCACGCACGCGATCGTGACGAACGCGCTCATCGGACGCAGCCCGGACGCGGAGCGGAAGCGCGCGGCGCTCACCGGAAGGCCCTCCACGCCGGCGCGGGGTCGGCGTCGTCGGGGGCGAGGATCGAGCGCGCGCTCACGTCGTCGCGGCGGCTCCATTCGATGAACGGCGGGTCGAGTTGGCCGGGGCGGTGCGCATCGACCTCCGCGCGGAGGCGATGGCGCACCGCCGTCAGCTCTTCGATCTCGCGCTGGCGCAGATCGAGGACCCGTGCGCGAGCGTGGTTCTCGCACACGAGGCTCGTGGCCCGGAAGGCCGCGATCAGCGTGCCGCCCGCGAGGGCGACGACCAGCACGGTGCGCGTCACGACCGACCCCCCCCGATGCCCGGAGGCTGGGGAGCGACCCGCGCCATCCCCCCAGCGCGGGTGCGCACGGCGGCGCGCAGCTTCGCCGAGCGCGCGCGCCGGTTGGCGCGCACCTCGGACTCCGACGGAACCACCGGCTTCTTCGTCAGCGGCTCCCAACGCTCCTCGTCCGCTCCTTCGGACAGGAAGCGCTTGACCTGGACGTCCTCGGCCGAGTGGAACGAGATCACGGCGAGGCAGCCTTCGTCGGCGAGCAGCGCGTCGGCCGCGTCGAGCAGCGCGCACAGCTCCTCGCCCTCTTCGTTCACCGCGCGGCGCAGCGCCTGGAACGTGCGCGTCGCGGGATGGATGCGCCCTTCGCGGCCGCCGACCGCGCGCCCGACGACCTCGGCGAGGCCGAGCGTGCGCAGGAACGGCGCGCGCCGGCGCGCGTCGACGATCGCGCGCGCGACGCGGCGCGAGCGCCGCTCGCCGCCCTCGTAGTAGAAGAGGTCGGCGAGGTCCTCCTCGTCCCACGTGTTGACGACGTCCGCGGCGGTGCGGTCGCGCCGCGTGTCCATGCGCATGTCGAGCGGCCCGTCCTCGCGGAACGAGAAGCCGCGCCCGGGGCGGTCGAACTGGAGCGACGAGACGCCCAGGTCGGCGACGAGCGCGGCGGGCGCACCGATGCCCTCCTCGGCGAGGATCTCCCCCAGCTCGGTGAAACGGCCGTGGCGCACGCGCGCGCGCTCCCCGAAGCGCGCGAGCTCGCGCTCGGCGTACGGCAGGATCTCGGCGTCCTGGTCGATGCCCAGGAGGCGCGCGCCCTCGAACGCGTCGAGCGCGCGCGTCGCGTGGCCGGCGGCGCCGAGCGTCACGTCGACCATCCAGCCGCCCGCGGCCAGGAGCGACCCGGTACGCGCGCCGAACGCCGCCAGGACGGCGTCGGCGAGCACGGGCCGGTGCACCGGTCCTTCGCCCACCGCGACCTCCCCCCTGCGCACGATCATCCCCCCCGAGCGGCGCCGCTAGCGGCCGCCGTCGCCTCCTTGGCTCGCCTGCGCCGCGGCCTCCTTGTGGCCCCGGCTCAGCATCTTCACCACCTTGGAGAACGACTTGTTGTTCTCCGCGAGATAGCGCTCCCAAGCGCGCTTGTCCCAGAGCTCCGCGCGCGACATCGTGCCCACCATCACGACCTCGTCCTCCAGACCCGCGTACGCCCGCAGCTCCGCCGGGATGAGCACGCGCCCGGAGCTGTCGAGCTGCACCTCGATCGAATTCGCGAAGAACAGGCGCTGCCCCGTGAGCAGCTCGTCGTCCTCGAAGGCCTCGGTCTGCAGCCGCGCGGCCATCGCGTTGAAGCCGGGCCGGTCGAACAGGAAAATGCAATTCCCGAACCCCTGCGCCAGCACCGCCTGGAGGTTGCCCCCGTCCTCGTCGCGGTCGAGGTGCTTCTGGAAGCGCTTCGGAACGAAGCAGCGACCCTTCGCGTCGAGCGTGTGGACCGACGTCGAGAGGAACACCCCGCTGCCCTCCCTAGCGCTCGTCCAGTCGTGTCGCTTCGCCCATGGTCGCCCTCCCCCGGGCCCTCGATCCGCCCCAGCCGTGTCGTGTCCGTTCGTGCGAGGTCGATCACGCGGTGGGATCCAGTGCCACTCAGTGGGAACGAGCTGATCCTACATGCCACCACGAGGCACGGGAAGAGGCTGGTCGCGCCCTGTTGGCGGTCCGTCCGGAGAGCGCGCCCCGCGCGCTGCGCCCCGAGAACGCGAGCCGCTCCCGCATCCGGGGCCGCGCGCGCGCCGAGACACAAGATGTAGTGCGTGCCTGCGGGTGCCACCGCGGCCGAAAGAACGCGTTCCAACGGCGAGAAAATCCGCGGGGAGCGGTTGGGGCGCTCTCCGCACGCGCACCGGCGTGCTCGCCGCGCCACCTGGTGCCACCGAGCCGTCGCCGGCGAGCGGCCGTGCGCGCGCGCGATCGGGCGTGATCGCCGCTGCCACCCGGCGCCACGCGGGGTGGCCGCGGGCGCTCTAGCGCGTGCTCGAGCGGGAGCGCCGGCCCCCGGGGGCGCGCTCTTCGCCGTCGGTGCCGTCGGTGGCGGTGCCGTCGGCTGCGTCCGCGTGGGCTCGCTCGTCGGCCTGGTTGCGCGGCTCCTCGCTCTCGTCGCCGGCGCCACCCTCGCCGGCGGCCTCTGCGTCGACCTCGTCGGCGCGCTGCGGGGACGCGGCGGCCGCGGCGACCACTTCCTCGAGGTCGGCGCCCTCGAAGATGCGCTGCAGCTCGAGCTTCAGTTGCGCCGCGCGCTCGGCGTCGAGGTCGAACACGCGCAGGACGAATTCCTCGGTGCGGCGCGGCCGGCGCACGACGAAGCCTTCGAAGTCGCTGCGGCGCACGGCGCGCACGACCTTGAGGCGCCGCTTGCGCATCAGGATGAGCCCGAGCAGGTAGCGCAGCTCCGCGAGGCTCTCGTCGTCGCGCCCCTCGAGCGCGAGGAAGAGCCCCTCGATCGACTCGAGGTCGAGCTGCAGGCCCCGGCGCCCCTCGCGGTGGCGGGTGCGCCACCAGATCGGATCGTCGCCCGTGACATCCGCGCGCTCCGGCTTCGCCCAGCAGGTCGCGCAGAAGTCGCTGCGCCCGATCCCGTCGGTCCCCGAGCTGAGCGCCGAGAACAGCACTTGCCCGTCCTCGAACGTCGCCGCGCACCCATGGCACACGCGGTCGCGGCTCGCGATCTTCCAATCGGACATGAGCGCGCGATTCTAGCCCGAGAGCCCGCGCCGTTCCGCGCTCAATCCGCCGGCAGCGTCGCGTTCACGACGGCCCGCTCGCCGTCGGCGATCCACACGTTCCCGACGGTCCGCTCGCGGAGCTCGAGCACGCTCCCGGCGTGGACGCGCAGCACGTATGCGCCCGGCTCGACGTGCGCGAGCTCGAACGCGCCCTCCGCGTCCGTCGTGCCTAGCGCCCGCTCGCGGCCCCCGCCCCGCTCGTGGTGCGGCCGCAGCACGTCCTCGCCCTCGTAGAAGAACCCGAGGTTGCGCTTCGTCTCGTCGCCGGGCCGAAAGAGCGCGACCGTCGCGTCCGGCACGCCCAGGCCCGTGCTCGCGTCGATCACCGTGCCCGTGACGGAGCCGCCCTCGACGAGCGCGACGTCGAAGGCGCGCGTCTCGTTCGGCGCGAGCGCGTCGAGGTCGAGGTACGCGGTCGCGCGGCCCGGCGCGCCGACCATCAGCTCGTAGTCGCCCGCGACGAGGCCGGCGAGGACGCCGTCCGCGGGGAACGGCCGATCGGCGGTGATGAGCGCGAAGACGTGCGCGAGGTGCAGCTCCCAGCGCTCCGGCTTCGGCGTGCCAACGCGCGGGCCCAGGGACTGATCGTCGTGCGGCCGAAACGAGGTGTTCTTCACGCGCACGTGGACGCCGAGACGTTCGAGCGGCTCGCCCGTGTACGCGTCCGTCGCGTGGACCCGCACCGCGCTGTTGCCGGCGAGACGCACGTCCAACGCGGGCGCGCCAGGGGTCAGCCCGCTCTGCTCGAACGACTCGAAGCGCGGGTCGTCGATGCGCAGCACGTACTCGCCCGCCGGAACTGCGAAGTCGATCCCTGCGCTGCGCGTCGGACTGTGCGTCGGACGGAACCGCTCGAGACCGGGGCCGGTGAGGGTGACGTGGTCGAGCGAGGGACGAGCGCTGCGGATCGGCCCGGGGACGAGCGTGACGAGGATCTCGGGATCGGCGCGCGCGACGTGGACGAGCTCGATCTCGACGACCTCGCCCGCGCGGATCTCGGCCTCGCTGTGCACGCGCTGTCCGTCCATCATCCGCACCGTGACCCGGCACGTTCCGGCGGGCAGGTCGCGGATGACGAAGGAGCCCGGCTCGTCGCCCGCATCGCCGCTCTCGACCGTGCCCCGCCGTCCGTTGCGGAGCTCGGGCGCCGGGGCCTCGGCCGACGCGCTCCACCCGCTCAGGATCGGCTCGCCGTCCGCGTCGACGACCCGCCCGCGCAGCGTGCCGCCGGGGCGCACCGTCACGTCGCCCAGGTCGCGCGTCTCGCCGGGCGCGAGAGACGACCAGCGCCAGGCCTCCTGCGCGAACCCCGCCAGCGAGCTCGTCAGCATGAACTGGAACGCCGGCGGCGGGTCGCACGTCAGCTCGAACCGGCCGTCGGCGTCCGTCACTGCGACCGGGTCGCTCCAGCTCTCCGGCACGCCGTGCCGCGCGACGCGCTCGGGGCTCGAGCGCCAACCGCGGAGCCGCACCGACAGCTCCGCCACGGGGCGCTTGTCGGCGTGGACGAAGCGGCCGCGCACGACCGCGGGATCGGGCGGCGGCTCTTGGAGCGCGGCGGCGGCGACGAGGAGCAGGAGCGAGCACGGCATCGGGCGACCTCCTTGGGCATGCGCGTGACCCAGGCTCGCCCGAAGCGCGCTCCCCCGCAAGGCTCGGGCGTCAGGCGCCGAGGTCGGCGTACAGCGCGAGGAGCTCCGTCGCGTCCGTCTCGATCGGCTTGACGGGCGAGCCCTCGCGGTAGAGGCGCTCGAGGCGCGCGGGGTCGGCGAGGATCGTCGCGAGCAGCTCCGCGAGCGCCGCCGCGTCGCCGGTCGGGAAGCGCCAGCCGTGACGGTCCTCCTCGACGAGCTCGGCCATGCCGCCGAGGTCGGAGACGACGAGCGGCGTGCGCGTCGCGAGCGCCTCGAGGATGACGAGCGGCGAGTTCTCGTACCACACGCTCGGCATCACGAGCAGGTCGACGTGCGCGAGCGTCGCGGGCACGCGCTCCGCCGGCACGCCGCCCGCGAGCGTCGCGCCCGCCGCGCGCGCGAGCTCGTCGAGACGCGCGACGTACGCCGGGTTGTGCGCGCGCGGGCCGTACACGGTGAGCGCCGCGTTCGCGCGCTGCGCCGGGGCGATGCGGGACCACGCCTCGAGCAACACGTGCACGCCCTTGTGCGGTGCGAGCGTGCCGAGGTACGCGACGCGCAGGCGCTCGCTCTGCGTGCGCTCGAAGCCGGCGAACGGCGCGACGTCGATGCCCGCGCGGCTCTGCACGATGTGCTCTGGCGCGAGGCCCCATTCGAGGTAGCGCTCGTACAGGAAGCGGCTCGGCGCGACGAAGCGGTCGACCGCGGCGACGAGGCGCGCGCGCAGCTCGGCGTCGCGCTCGCGCGCCGCGGCGGCGAAGCGCGGCGCGTCCGGATGCGGCGCGGTCGCGCTCCCGCTCGCGCTCGCGCTCGCGGGCGGTTCGTCCTTGCGGCGGGCCTCCGCGAACGCGGCGGCCTTGCGCGCGAGCGGCGCGAGGTCGAGCCCCGTCGCTCCGCGCAGCGTCGCGAGCGCGCCGGAGACGCGGCGCTCGAGCGGCGTCTGGCGGAACTTGAAGCGCGCGAGGCAGTCGCCGCAGCGCTCGAACTCGATCACGTGGCAGATCGAGCCGTTCGCGTGGATGCGCTGGCCGAAGCGCGCGCACTGCGGCCAGTAGTCGTGCAGCGTGTAGACGACTGGGATCTCGCGCCGTTGCGCTTCCTCGACGCACCCGACGCCGAGGTAGAGCAGGTGCATGAAGTGCACGACGTCGGGGCGCAGCTCGTCGAGCACCTGCCCGAAGCGCGCGGCGGCCGCGGGATCGTCCCACGTCTCGCGGAAATCGTCGTAGAAGAGGTTGTGCGTGAGCTCGTGCACCGGCAGGCCGGCGTACGTGCGGCGCGCGAGCGACAGGTGCGGCCGGCTCACGTCCTTCTCGGTCGTGAACACGTGCACGTCGTGGCCGCGGCGGCGCAGCTCGACTCCGAGCTGGCACGTGTAGATCTCCGTGCCGGACGGATGGTTCGGCAGGAAGTCGTGGTTGACGAGGAGGATGCGCATCGGCTGGCGGCGTCGACGCGTCACTCTACGAGACCAGGCGTCCGACCAGCGCCCACCAGCCGGAGAGGAGCGCGCCCACGCCGCGCGCGAGCCGGCGCGACACGGGTTTCGCGACGAGCTGCGGCGAGAGCGTGAGCGGGCCGCCGACGAGCAGGTCGCGGTCGCGCACCACGCGGGTGCGCTGGACCACGGCGCGCTTGCGCAGCGTCGCGCCGAGCGTGCGCAGGAACGCGAGCTTGCCCGCGAGCGTCGCGCCCAGGTGCCCCTTCCAGGTCGCGAAGACGAGCCACACGAGCTCGTACAGCGCGATCCCGGGCAACGACAGGACGAGCGTGCGCACCCCGTGGCTCTTCGCCATCAGGATCCAGCGGTTGCGCGCGTGAAAGTACGCGCGCCGGCGCGGATACACCGCTCCGCGGAAGCTCATCCCGGGCGTGCCGCCGCGGTGCAGGACGAGCGCGTCCTCGACCGAGACGAAGCGGTGTCCCGCGACGCGCATGCGCAGCGCGAGGTCGTAGTCCTCGGCGAGGTAGAACAGGTCCTCGTCGTAGCCGCCGCACGCGAGCACCGCGTCGCGGTCGATCAGCATCGTGATCCCGATGAGGCCGTCGACGTCCTCGATCGGCGCGCCCGTCGCCTCGGCCAGCGGGACGCAGAAGTTGCGCAGCGCATAGAGCCCGACGTAGTGGAAGCGCGCGCCGTCGTAGTGCACGCGCGCCGGCTCGTCGTGGAACACGCTGCGCGGCTGGCTCGCGACGACCTCGGGGCGCGCCTCGAGCGCGGCGCGCAGCTTCGCGACGACGTCGGCCTCGAGCACCGCGTCGTTGTCGACCGCGAGCACCCAGCGATTGCGCGCCGCGCGCATGCCGTCGTTACGCGCCGCGCACGGGCCGCCGTTCACGTCGCGGCGCACCACGCGCACGCTCGGGAACTCGCGCTCGACGAGCGCGACGCTGGCGTCGCTCGACGCGTCGTCGACGACGAGGATCTCGTCGAGCGGCTCGCTCTGCGCGGCGAGCGACGCGAGGCAGGCCGGGAGGTAGCGCTCGCCCTGGTAATTGCAGACGACCGCCGAGATCGCGCCGATGCGCGCGCTCATCGGAGCGGCAGCTCGAAGTCGTCGGCGCGCACGGGCCGGCGGTTGCGCAGGCAGTACGGCAGGTTCCAGAGCACGCTCGCGACCGCCTTGACGAGGATCCACGTCGCGCCCGGCGTCTGGCGCAGCGAGCGACCGATGCCGATCGTGCCGACCGCGTCCGTCACGCTCCCCTCCTCCTCGACGCCCTTCCGGCGCAGGAGCACGCGCGTGAGCACGAGCCACGGCATGCGCGCGAGATCGCCGAGCGGCGCGTACTTGATCATCGACAGCCAGGCGTTGCGCGCGTGGTAGTAGAGGCTGCGCTTGCCCATCTGGATGCCGAACGGCGTCTTGTGGTACGTGATCGCCTCGGGGTACTGGAGCACGCGGTAGCCGCGCTCGAGCAGGCGGCACGTCAGGTCGCGCTCGTTGCCGTAGATGAACAGCCGCTCGTCGTAGAAGCCCGCCTCGCGCAGAGCGGCGGTGCGCGCGAGGCTGCCGCAGCCGCGGAACGTGCTCATGTAGCGCTCGCGGTTGACCTCGGGCGACTTGGAGTAGCTCTCCGGCATCCCCGGCTCGACGACCTGGCTCGAGACGATCGCCGTCGTCGCAGGCTCGCGCAACAGGCGCAGCGTCATCTTCTCGAGCCACTCCGGCGGCAGCTCGATGTCGTCGTCGAGGATCGCGAGGAGCGGCGTCGTCGCGCTCGCGAAGCCGATGTTGAACGTCTCGCACGCGCCGTAGCGCGAGTGCGGCATCACGATCAGCCGGACGTCGGGATACTCGCGCGCGAGCGCCTCGGCCGTGCCGTCGGTGCTCGCGTTGTCGACGACGACGATCGACGCGAACGGCAGCGTCTGCGCGCGCAGGCTGTCGAGGTTCGCGCGCACGACGTCGAGCTTGTTCCACGTGCTGACGACCGCCGTCGCGCGCGGCACGTCGCCGAGGCGCGCGGGGACCGGCGGTGCGGCGAAGAGCGCGCGCGGCGGGATGGCGTCGAGGCCGTGGCCGTCGCCGAACAGCGCCTGGAGCACGCCCGCGACGCGGCTCTCGTACGCGGCGAGCGCGCCGCTCGACAGGTCGGCGAAACCCTCGACGAAGCGCACGCCGGCGTCCTCGACGTTGACGGTGCGCGCGCGGTCGACGGCCTCGGCCTTGCCGACGAGGTCGTGGTACGCGAGCTGGCTCGCGAAGCACTCGATCGCCGCGCGCTTGCGCTCCCACTGCGCGGTCGTGTCGAACAGCGACGACGCGCTCACCTGCGCGTTGACGCCGTACAGGAGCACGCGCCGCTCGGGCCCGCGGGCGAGCGCGTCGACGAGCGCGCGGCTCGTCGCGCGGTGGTCGGGGTGCATCTCCTGCGGCGAGGGCCCGTAGACGAGCTCGGGCGCGAAGTCCTCGAGCTCGGCCGCGAGGCGCGCGGCGAGGTCGGCCTGGTCCGAGAGGCCGCCGTCGGGCAGCCCGAGGAAGCGGTGGTCGGCGACGCCGAGCCGCGTTCCGGCCGCGCGCGACTCGGCGCGGCGCGTCTCGACGATGTCGGCCGCGTGGTGGCCGGGGTCGCCCGCGGCGCCGTCGGTGAGCACGACGACGCGCACCTCGTCGCCGCGCGCCGCGTGGAACGCGAGCATGCCGCCGCAGCCGAAGACCTCGTCGTCGGCGTGCGGCGCGAAGCACAGCACGCGGCGCGGCAGAGCGTCGGGGTCGCGGAGCGGCGGGTAGAGGGGTTTCACGGCGTGCCCAGGATTCGTCGGTAGATCGCTTCGAGCTCGCGCGCCGCGTCGACCGCGGTGCGCGAGCGGGTGGGCAGCGCCGCCCGCTGGCGCTCGAGCAGCTCCGGATCGGCCTGCGCCTCGCGGAACGCCGCCGTCCACGCGGCCGGCTCTTCCGCGGGGAGCACGCGCCCCGCACCGCCGACGCGCTCGCCGAGCGCGCCGCGGTCCGCGACCCACACGGGCAACCCGAGCGCCAGCGCCTCGTCGACGACCAGCCCGTAGCTCTCGTACGCGCGCGAAGGGAACGCGGCCACGTCGGCACCCGCGGCGAGCGCGACGAGCCGCGCGAGATCGTAGGGACCCTCGATCGCGATCGGAAGCCCGCCCGCCTCGGCCACGATCCGCGCGTCGAAGCCCGCCTCGACCTCGGACCCGGCGAGCACGAGCCGCACGCTTCCCGCCGGCAGCGCCGCGAGCGCGCGCACGAGGTCGAGCGTGCCCTTGACCTCCGAGCGGTGGCCGAAGTGCAGCACGACGAGCTCGTGCCCGCCGCCCCCGCTCTCGGCCCCGCGCGGGCCCGCCCGCCCCCCTCCCACCCGGGAGACCCCCTCGCGCGCGGATCGTTGCGCTCCGGCCTCGATCTTTCGGGCCCGCTCGTCGCGCCCCTCCAGCGCCCGCGCCGCGCGCGCCTGCGCGAGGAGCGCCAGTTCCCCGTCGCCGGCGCACAGGCCGTGCGGGACGAGCTCGAAGCGCTCCGCGCCGAAACCGCAGAGCTCGGCGAGCCGCTCCGCCTGCGCGCGGCTGGGGACGACGAGCGCGGCGGCGGCGGCGAGCTCCGCGTCGAACGCCGCGGCGCGCGCGACGAGGCCCAGGGCGAGGTCGGCGCGCGACACGCCCGGCGCGTCGGGCGCGAGGCACGTCGCGCACGGCTCGACGTCGCCTCGCGGCGGGCACTCGACGCCCGCCGGCGAGCGGCGGAAGAAGCGCACGCACGTCGCGAAGAGGTCGTGCAGGCTCACGACGACCGGCGCGTCGGCCGCGAGGACGCGCACGAGGCGGCCGGAGAGCGTCGACCAGTGGTGCACGTGGACGAGGTCGGCGCCCGCGCTCTCGCGGCGGACGAGCGCGTCGATGCGCGGGCGCTCGAGCGCGAGGTCGAACGGCTCCTGGGCGCGGCGCGGGATCAGCGCGAGCGCGACGCCGTCGACCTCCGCGCGCTCGACGTCGTGGCCGGCGTGCGGCGCGTCGGTGCCCGCGACGACGCGCACGGCGTGGCCGCGCGCTGCGAGCGCGCGCGCCTGCGCGCGCACGACGAGCTCGGTGCCGCCCTCGAAGTGCGGCGCGAAGTGCGGGGCGACGAGGACGAGCTTCACGCCGCCGCGTCCGGGGGCAGGTCGGCCCACAGCCGGTCGTCGCCCGCGGCGCGGCCGAGCGGGCGGAACGCCTCGCCGTAGCGCGCCGCGGCCGGCAGATAGAGGCTGCGCTGCGCCTGCATGCCCAGCGCCTTGTGCATGTGGTCGGTGTACTCGAGCTGCGAGCGGTGCTCGCGCAGCGCGCTCTCCTTGTGCTCGACGACCGCCGTCACGTCGACGATCAAGGTCGGCACGAGCGGCGTCCACACCTCGTAGCCCCACGCGTCGCCGCCGAAGCGCGCGAGCTCGAGGCCCGCGCGCACCACGCGCGCGAGCACGTGGTGGTCGACGTGGTGCTCGCCGACCCACGGCGCGTAGACCGTGTCGGGCGCGTAGCTCACGACGAGCTCGGCGACGCGCGCGGCGCCGGCGCGGAACTCGTCCGGGCCCGGCTCGTGCCCCTCGGGATAGTCCCAGAACGCGTAGTCCGACAGCCCCAGGTGCGCGCCGCCGGCGAGCGCCTCGCGCCGGCGCGTCGCGACGAGCGCGGCGCGCGTCGCAGGATCGGCCGGCCGGCCGCCCGTCGTGCCGGCCGCGCCGTCGTACGCGACGATCATCTTGACGGCATCGCCCTGCAACCGGTGCAGGCGCAACGTGAGCCCGGCGCCGAGCACGTCGTCGTCCGGGTGCGGAGCGAATGCGACCACCGGTCCCGGCTCGGGCCGCGTGAG
>CAZGTQ010000049.1:0-36286 GCA_964528575.1 uncultured Planctomycetaceae bacterium
CCGTCCGAAGGGAGCACCCGTCCCGTCCGCCGAGACGTCCGCGATCGAGATCCGCGATCGAGAGAGGAGCGATCCGATGAAGCCGTGGGTCCTCATGGCCGCGCTCGCCGCCGTCCTGGCCGCGCCCGCCCCGCTCGCCGCCCAGGTGATCGACGTGTACGTCGACGCCGTGAAGGGCCAGGACGTGACCGGCGACGGCTCGTCCGGGACGCCGTACCGCACGATGACGCGCGCCGTGCAGGACAGCGGATCCTGGCCCGTCGTGACGCGCATCCACGTCGCGCCCGGCCGCTACGACGAGCCGCTCGGCGAGAGCTTCCCGATCCAGCTCGAGCGGGACACCGAGGTGCTCGGCAGCGGCGCGCACCAGACGATCGTCTCGGGCTCCGGCGCGGGGGAGCTGATCCGGCTCGCGTGGAATTCGCTCGTGTCGGACGTCACGTTCGAGAATGCCGGCACCGGCATCGCGAGCCCGGGCTCGTGCAACACGTCGAGCGGCACGACGCGCTTCGTGCGCCGGTGCGTCGTGCGCGACTGCGACGTCGGCGTGCACCTGATCGACTGCAACTACTCCGACCACGGCGTCGCGTTCGTCAGCAGCATCGTGCACGACTGCGGCATCGGCCTGCTCGGCGAGTCGACGGGCTGGGACTACCAGAGCGTGACCGTGATCCTGTACGGCTCGACCGTGACGCGCAACGGCATCGGGGTCGAGCAGGCGGGGCCCGGTGAGCGCTACGTCAAAGTGTTCGATTCGATCGTTGCGGGCAACGGCGACGACACGATCGACGGTTGGTACTACGACAACTACGTCGTCGAGAGCAGCGTGCTCGGCGATCCGACCTGGATCGGCGTCGACGGCAACGTCGGGATCGACCCCGAGTTGTTCGCGCCGGATGCGGGCGACCTGCACCTCGAGAGCACGTCCGCGGTCGTCGACCTCCCCGGCCCGGCGCCGGACTGGCCCCCGCGCGCGGCCTGGGTCAGCACGAGCTGGTGGATCTGGGAGACGAGCTACGCCGACGTCGGCGACCTGGACGGCGATGCGCGACTCGTCGGCGCCGCGACCGACGCGGGCGCTGACGAGCTCGCGATCCCGACGATCTGGGCGCGCGGCCCGGCCCAGCTCGGCGCCACGCTCACGATCGGCGCCCAGTCGGACCCGCTCGACGCGCTCTTCGTGTTCTGGTCGGCGGCGCTGTTCGACGAGCCGCTGCTCGGCCTCGTCTGGCTCGCGCCGCCGTGGTTCCCGCTCTCGATCGTCGGCACGGACACGCAAGGCACCGGCCTCGCGACGACGCAGCTCCCGAGCCTCGCGCTGCTCGCCGGCCTCGAGGTCCACGTGCAAGCCATCCGCGCGATCGGTCCGTCGCTCGAGCTCGAGGGAACGAAGCCCCGTACGCTGCGCCTTCTGCCGTAGGGGAGCGGCGTTCTCGACGCGCTCCAGCGGTTTCGCGTGCGTCCTCGTGCGTCCGCCCGCGGGCCTCGCGTGGTGAGCGCGCGGGCGGCTCGAGGCCCGCGCCTCTGCCGGCCGAAAGAGCTTGCATGAGCGCCCTGGAGCGGTGGTCGGTCGTGCTCGCCAGCGTCGTCGTCGCGTGCGCGCTGATCACGTTCGGGGCGCGCGTCTTGGTCGAGCGCGTCGACGGGGGCACGAACGGGGCGTACGCGCTCGTCTGGGTCCTGCTCCTGTGCGCGTCGCTCGTCGTGGCGGCGCCCGCGGCGCTCGCGAGCGTCGTCACGGCCGCGGTCGCGCTCGCGCGACGCCGGGGCAGGCCCATCGCGCCGATCGTGAGCCTCTGCGCCGCGCTCGGGGGGCTCGCCGGGCTCGTGATGCTCGTCGAGTGACGTCGGGTTACGATCGAGCCGTGGACGAGCGCGCGAGCGAGAGCGCGGCGAGGCCCGACGAGCGGCTGGCCGCGCGAGCGCGGCGCCGGAAGAGCGACGCCGCGAAGATCCTCGCAGGCCTCGCGTTCACCGCCGTGTGGCTCGTCGTCGTCGGCTCGTGGGCGGGATCGATGAGCGGGCGCGACGCGGCCGGCGGGTTCGTCCTCGCGCTCGTCGGGCCGCCGCTCGTGTTCGCGCTCCTGTTCGGAATGCGCGGCGGCGTGCCGCGCAAGCCGCGGCCGCAGCGCCCGCCGCGCCGGCCCGGCGCGGAGCGTCCCAGCGCGATCCGCCTGCGCCACTCGCGCGCCGCGATCGGCGTCGGCCCGGGAGCGAGCGTGCTGATCCGCCTCGCCGTCTCGGCGTACGTGCTCGGAGGCGGCTTCATGCTGTGGCATCTCGCCAGCGACGCGCGCGTGTTCGCGGGAGCGATGTTCCTCTGGCTCGCCCTCCCGATCGGCGTGCTCGTCCTGCGCCGCCACCGGCGGCCGCGCGGAACGGTGCCGCCCGAGAGCGCGCCGTGACGTCGCCGGTCGCTACCATCGGCTCCGCATGAGAGTCACGTTCCACGGTGCCGCCGGCTGCGTCACCGGCTCGCGCTTCCTCGTCGAGGCCGCCGGGAAGCGCGTGCTCGTCGATTGCGGGCTGTTCCAGGGCTACAAGGTGCTGCGCGAGCGCAACTGGAAGCCGCTGCCGTTCGAGCCCGCGAGCCTCGACGCCGTCTTCCTCACGCACGCGCACGTCGACCACAGCGGCTACCTGCCCGCGCTCGTGCGCGACGGATTCCGCGGGCCGGTCTTCGCGACCGCCGCGACGCGCGACCTGTGCGACGTGCTCCTGCCCGACAGCGGGCGCATCCACGAGGAGGACGCGCGCTTCGCGAACGAGAAGCGGCACTCGAAGCACCACCCCGCCCTGCCGCTGTACACCGAGGAGGACGCGCTCCGCGTCGCGCCGCGCTTCGAGACCGTCGCGATGGACGGCGAGGTGCGGCTCGGCGAGCTGAGCGCGCGCTTCCGCGACGCCGGACACATCCTCGGCGCATCGAGCATCGCTCTGGGGGACGGCGCGACGACCGTGCTCTTCTCCGGCGACCTGGGCCGCGACGACGACGTGCTCATGCCGCCGCCGAAGCCGCCGTGCGCGTCCGACTGGATCGTGCTCGAGTCGACGTACGGCGACCGGCTGCACCCCGACGTCGACGTCTACGACGAGCTCGCGGTCCCGATCGAGCGCACGATCGCGCGCGGCGGCGTCGTCCTGATCCCCGCGTTCGCGGTCGGCCGCACGCAGGCGCTGCTCCTGCTCTTGCACCGCATGCTCGAGTCGGGTCGCATCCCGCGCGTGCCCGTCTGGGTCGACAGCCCGATGGCGCGCGAGGTCACCGGCCTGTACCGCGAGCACGTCGGCGAGCACCGCCTGCCCGCCGAGCGCTGCCACGAGGTGTGCGACGTCGCGACGTTCGCGCGCTCGGTCCGGGAGTCGAAGAGCATCGACAAGAGCGAAGGCCCGCGCATCGTCGTATCGGCGAGCGGCATGCTCTCGGGCGGACGCGTGCTGCACCACCTGAAGGTCTTCGGGCCGCACGCCGAGAACCTGATCCTGCTCCCCGGCTTCCAGGCGCCCGGCACGCGCGGCGCGGCGCTCGCGGACGGCGCGCGCGCGGTGCGCGTCCACGGCGCGGACCTGCCGATCGCGGCCGAGGTGCTCCAGCTCTCGATCCTGTCCGCGCACGCCGACCAGGACGACCTCGTCGGATGGGTCGCGCGCGCGCCGCAGCCGCCGCGCGGCGTCGTCCTCGTGCACGGGGAGCCGCCCGCGCTCGACGCGCTGCGCCTGCGCGTCGAGCGCGAGCTCGGCATCCCCGCGCGCGTCGCCGACCACGGCGAGGCGATCGAGCTCTCGTGAGGACGCACCGGCGCGACGGGCACATGGTGCTCGAGGCCTTCCGCGTGCGGATGTACCGCTCGATCGTCGACTCCGGCGCGGTGCCGGTGTCCCCGCTGACCGCGCTCGTCGGACGGCCCCAATCCGGCAAGTCGTCGCTGCTCCACGCGCTCGCGGCGTTGCACCCGCGCGCGTGCGAGGTTCCGACGCAGCGCGACTGGCCGCGCGGCCGGCGCATGGCGAACGCGGACGAGCAGCTCTTCTGCGTCGCCGCCTTCGCGCTCTCGCCGCCCGCCGGCGCCGCGCTCGCCGAGCTGCTCGGGCGCGACGCGCCGTGCGCGCGCACGCTCCTCGGCCGCGCGTACGACGGCCGGTTCGCGCTCGCGCCCGTCGAGCAGGGCGAGAGCGCGGAGCGCGAGCTCGACGTCGCCCGCGGGTCGCTCGACCAGGACGGCGCCCGCGCGTTCTTCGCGCGCTGGCTGCCGGCCTTCGTCCATCTCGACCGCGAGTCGCTGCTCGACGTCGAGAGCGCGGCGCTGGCGCTCGCGGCGCCGCGTGAGCGCTGGGAGCCGCGCAACCGGCCGGAAGTCGCGCTGCTGTCCCTGCTCGAGGCGGCCGGGCTCGAGCACGGCGAGCTGCTCGAGGGGCCGTCGGAGGAGCGCATGGACGTCGCGACGCGCGAGCTGCGCGCTGCGCTCGCCCGCAGCGGCCGCGCGCACGACGTCGACCTCGCGTTCGAGCGCGGCCGGCTCGTCGCGTACCTCGGCGCGGCGGGCGGCGGGCGCGTGCGCGTCGACCGGGCGCCCGAGGGCGAGCGCTGGTGCTTCACGCTCGATGCGATGCTCGCGGCGCCGTCGGTCGCGCACGGGCCGGGAGCGGTGCTCCTGCTCGATGGGCCGGGGCGATCGCTGCGGGACGGCGGCGCGAGCACGCGCTCCGCCAGCGTCAAGGACGTCCTCTCGAGCTACCTCGCGACGTGCCGGCCCATCGTCTACACGGCGCGGCTGCCGTTCCGCATGGATCTGCAGCACGACGAGCAGGTGCTCGTGCTCGCGGCGACGCCGAAGGGGCACGTCGTCGGGCGCGAGCTGGCTGGAGCGGGGCCCGCCGATCTCGCGGTGCGCGCGGCGTTGGGCATGACGGGGCGCTCGAGCTTCGCCATCGCGGAGGTGAACCTCGTCGTCGAGGGGCCGAACGACGCGGACCTCGTGCTCGCGCTCGCCGACTTGCTCGCGCGCTCGGGCGAGCCGGCCTTGCCGGCGGGCGTGAACGTCGCGCGCGCCGGCGGAGCGCACGAGGTCGCGTCGGTCGCGGCGTTCCTCGCGCGCCAGGGGCTCGGCGCGATCGCGCTGCTCGACACGGACGAGGCCGGCCGCGCCGCGCGCGAGGCGCTGCGGCGCATGGCGGACGGCGACGCGCGCGTGGAGCGCGTCGTCGCGCTCTCGCTCGCCGAGGCCGCGGGGCTCGAGCGCGACGAGGCGGCGATCGAGGACCTGTTCCCGCCGCGCTGGTACCTCGACGTCGTGCGCGAGGTCTGCGCCCGCGACGTCCCGGACGACGTGCTGCGCTCGCTGCGCGCGCCGCGGAGCGGCAAGATCGCGGCGCACGTCAAGAAGGTGCTCACGTCGCACGGCGCGTTCTTCAAGAAGAGCGACGTCGCCGAGGCGTTGCGCGCGCGCGTCGCGGCGCTGCGCTCGGTCGACGAACTGCCGCGGGCGACAGCCGGAGCGGCGCGCACGCTCGTCGGCTCGATCCGAGCGGCGGCCGACGCGCTGGCGGCGTGGGAGACGAGCGAAGCGACATGACCGATCCGACACCGACCGATCCGACAGCGACCGGTCCGGACGCCGTTCCGCCGCTCGCGTGGGGCAAGGCGACGCCGCACGCCGACGAGCGCGAGTTCCTCGAGGGCCCCAAGCGCAGGCTCGCCGAGCTGCGGCGCGCGCTCCGCATCCTCGTCGAGTTCGTCCGCGGCTTCCGCGCGCTGCACGACCTGCCGCCGGCCGTGACCGTGTTCGGCTCGGCGCGCTTCCAGGAGGGGCACGTCTACTACGACCTGGCGCGCAGGGTCGGCGCCGAGATCGGCCGGCTCGGCCTCACGGTGATGACAGGCGGCGGCCCCGGCGTGATGGAAGCGGCGAACCGCGGCGCGCGCGACGTCGGCGCGCACTCGGTCGGGTGCAACATCGAGCTGCCGATGGAGCAGGAGCCCAACGCGTACCTCGATCGCTTCATCGAGTTCCGCTACTTCTTCGTGCGCAAGGTGATGCTCGTCAAGTACAGCCGCGCGTTCGTCGCGCTGCCGGGCGGCTTCGGCACGATGGACGAGATCTTCGAGACGGCGACTCTCATCCAGACAGGCAAGATCCACGACTTCCCGCTGATCCTCGTCGGCGTCGAGTTCTGGCGCCCGCTGCTCGACTTCCTCGAGAGCAAGATGGTCGCCGGCCGCACGATCGAGCGTGCCGACCTCGAGCGCATCGTCCTGACCGACGACCTCGACGAGGTCGTCCGCACGCTGCGCGCGTGCGACGCCTGCGGCTGACGCGCGTCGCGCCAACCTCGTCGCGCCGCGTTGCGCGGATCGCGTTCTTCGAGTCGCTGTAGCGTGGCGGTCCCGGTCCCAAGCCGGGATCCCCGGTCCCCCTGAAGTTCGCCCCTCGCGGGGGCCGAGACACGGAAGGGGGGAAGACCGGCGCGCCGAGCGCCGGTTCAATCGAGGCCGAGGAGGGCCGGGAACATGGGGAACAGGCGTGCCACCGCCGCCGGCGAGGGCGGGCTTCGCACCAGGTCGGGCGAGACGGCGAGCGCGGGTTTCGCGCTGCTCGAGGTCCTGATCGTCGCGCTGATGAGCGCGGTGGCGATGGTCGCCGTCTCGATGTCGCTCGCCGCCGGCTCGGGCCTCGGAGAGGCGAACGCCCAGAGCGCGCGCGCACGAGCGCGTGCGCAGAGCGCCATGGAGGCGCTCAAGGCCGCGCCGTTCAGCACGGTGTTCGCCGCGTTCAACGCGCTCCCCGGCGACGATCCCGGCGGCGCAGGCATGGCTCCGGGCGCGGCATTCGACGTCCAGGGCCTGCGTCCGGCGCCGGACGACGTCGATGGACGGGTCGGGTCGATCGAGTTCCCGGGCGGCGCGGCGGAGCTGCGCGAGGACGTTTGGGACGACCAGATGGGGATGCCCCGCGACTTGAGCGGAGACGGTGTCATCGACGCCCTCGACCACGCGGCGCTCTACGTCGTCCTGCCCGTGCGCGTCCGCGTCCGATGGCTCGGCGCGACGGGCGTGCAGGAGGTCGTGCTCGTCACGACCCTCGTCGACATGTGAGAGACGCGACGATGAACAGCCGATCCGGTCTCACTCTCGTCGAGATGGTTCTGTCGCTGGCGATCCTCGCGGTCGTCGCGTGGCCCATCGTGCATTTCGCCGACGCGACCAGCGGCGCGATCGGGACACGCAGCGTGTCCACGGACGTCGAAGGGCGAGCAATGCGCGCGATCGACCGCGTCGTGGACGAGCTGCGCTCCGCGAGCCGCGCCGACCTGCTCCCCCCGACGGCCCCGCCCCCGGCGAGCACGACCTTCGTCGAGTACCAGCGCACGCTCGGCTTCGTCGCCGGCGTGCCCCAATGGAGCGCTCCGGCGCGGATCGAGCTGCAGACCGGAGCGGGCGAGATCGTGGACGGCATGGACAACGACGGCGACGGCATCGTCGACGAGGGCCGCGTCGTCCTGATCGAGGGGCTCGGCACCGGCGCTCCACGCGCCACCATCCTCTGCGACGGCGTCCCCGTTTCGCCCCCGGGCGAGATTCCGGGGAACGGGATCGACGACGACGGGAACGGCCTGATCGACGAAGCCGGCTTCTGTTTCGCGTACACGGCGGACCTCGTCACGGTCCGCCTGACGCTCCAAGCGGTGGACGGGGACGGGTTCCGGACGACCCGGACGCTCGAGCGGTCCGTCGCGATCCAGGTCCCGGGAGACTGACATGCTCACTGCGTTCGCTTCCAAGAGAGATGCGCGAGCGGGCAGCGCGCTGGTCGGCGCGCTCGTCGTCCTGCTCGGCTTGCTCGCCCTCTCGGCCGGAATGCTGCAGGTGGTGCAGCGCTCGAGCCGGGAGAGATCCGCCTCGTTCGACGACGAGAAGGCGAGGTACCTCGCCGAAGCCGCCGTCGCCGAAGGCATCGCCGCGCTGCGCGCGGGCTCCTCGGGCAACATCGGTTCGGAGGCCGCGCCGGCGCGCGCGGGCGACGGCGTCCTGTGGGTGGAGGCGACGGACCTGGGAAGCGAAAGCACGCGCTTTCGCGCTACGGCGCTCGCCGGATCGGGGCGCGCGGCGCTCGACGTCGTCGTGCGCATCGAGGGGCCGCCGGAGCCGCTCTTCTTCGCGACGCTGAACTCGAAGGACACGCTGACGATGAACGAGGGCGTCGTCACCGACAGCTTCGACTCCGAGCTCGGGACCTACGCGTCGCAGGTGTCGGGAACGACGAACGGATACTCGCACGCGGAGCTCGAGGGCGACGTCGCCAGCAACGCCGACATCATCCTCAACGCTCGCGCGACGGTGCTCGGCGACGCGACGCCTGGGCCGTTGGGCACGGTCACGTTCAACACGGACTCGTACGTCCACGGCAGCACGGCGCCGGCGCCGAAACCGTCCGGTTTCCCGGAGATCGACGTCCCGCCGATCGCGCCCGCGGACCCTCTCGCGGTACCGGGGAGCGCGACGCTCACCCTTGCCCCGGGCGACCACGGCTTCGACTCCGTCTCGATCGGCAAGGGCGCGACGCTCCTGATCGAGGGGCCGGCGACGATCGTCACGAGCTCCTTCAGCGGCATCAAGGACGCGAACTTGATGATCGACGCGACGGGAGGTCCCGTGACGATCTATTGCGAGACGTATTCGCACGACAACGGCTTCGAGGTCGACGCCGTCGAGGGCTCACCCGCCGCGGTCGCGTTCTTCGTCTCGGGAACGCAGGACATCGTGTTCCCGTCCAACTCGAAGATCCGGGGCGCCTACTACGCTCCCGACGCGGACATCCTGTTCGCGAGCGGCAACGAGGCGTGGGGCTCGTTCGCTGCGAACAAGATCACGATGAGCAACAGCATGCGCTTCCACTACGACGAGGCGCTGAGCAAGCACTGGGACGCGGACGGCAGCGTCACCAAGGGCGCCGAGGTGCTCTCTTGGACGCTCGCGCCCGTGCCCGAGCACCTGAGCAAGAACCGCCGGGACCCGTTCGTCCTGCTCGATCTCGACATGCAAGCGCTGCCCAGCGCCGCGGCATCGTGGATTCCGTGATGCTGCTCGCGGCTGCGGCGCTGGCGCTCGGGCCGTCGCTCGCGGCGCCTCCGACGGATCTCACCGCGCAGATCGCCGCGATCCTGGCGCGTTCCGAGGAGGCCGGCGTCGAGGAGCTGGGGCGCGAGCTCGGCGCCCTCGGTCCGAGCGCCGTTCCGCACCTCATCGACGCGCTCGTCGACGGGTTCCTTCCCGGCGAGCGAGGTTCCGCGCTCGACGACGTGCGTCGGGCGGCGCTCGTCGCTGGGATCGCGGAGCGGCCCACGGCTTGGCGCCGGCCTTTCGATGCGCTGGTCGAACGCGACCCCCGTCCCGCGGCGCGGTTGGCGGCGCTCGAGGTCATGGCCGCGTGTGGGACGGGAGCGAGCTTCGATCTCGCGATCCTCGCCGCGACCGGCGTCCTGCCCGAGGACGCCGCCGTCCCGCGCGCGCTCGAGGCGGCGCTGGCGCGCGTGCTGGCGCGCGACGTCGGTGCGCACGCGCAGGTCCCCGCGCTCGTCGCGAGCGCCGCGCCCGAGCTCGGCGCGCCGCTCGTTCGCGGGACTGCGGCGAGCGAGCATCCGCAAGCGCTGGACGCGCTCGTGCGCGTCGCAGAGCTGCGCCCCGACCTCGAGCTCGTGATCCTCCCCGCGATCGGCCGCATCGCGACGATCCGGCCCGACGTGGACGTGGGGCCGGCGCGCGCGCTCGTGCGGCGCTCTCTCGCGCGGTCCGATCCGCAGGTCCTACGCGAGGCCGCGGCCGCCGCCGCTCGCGTGCGGGACCACGACGCGATCGAGCGCCTGCTCGAGCTGCTCGACCACGAGCACCGAGGAACGCGCGAGAACGCGTTCTGGGCGCTCGAGACGCTGACCGGTCTCGCGCTGAGTCGCCGGCCCGAACGGTGGCGCGCGTGGTATGCCGGCGAACGCGCGTGGTGGGACGAGACGGCGGCCGGCGTGCTGGCGACGTTGACGTCCGAAGATCTTGGAGCGGTCTTCCACGCGCTCCGGGAGCTCGGCGCGCGCCGGATGCACCGAGACCGGATCCTGAGCGCCGTCGCGCCGCTGCTGCGGCACGAGAGCCCGACGTTGCGGCGCCAGGCGCTGTCGGTCGCCGCGGGACTCTCCGACCGGCGCGACGCGGCGCTCCTCGTTCCCTGCTTGCTCGACGAGAGCGACGAGATCGCTCTGACGGCATGGCGGACGCTCGAGCGCATCACAGGGCTCGAGCTGCCCCGGGACGCGGCCGCTTGGCAGCGCGCTCTCGCGCCCGCTGGCGCCCGGGGCGGGTGAACCCTGCTCTTCCCGCCCGCGCCTGCTCCCCGTTACCCTCGACGGCGAGCGATGGGAAAGGACCGCGAGACGACGCACGCGCGCCCGGCGGCGACCGAGGACGCGCTCGAGCGCGTGCTGCGCGAGCTGCCGGACGAGCCGCGTTGGGTCGAGGCGCGCGGGCTCGCGCTCGAGGGCGATTGCAGCGTCTTCGGCGGCGGCGGCGGCGGCTGGGCGCTGCGCAACGACCGTCCGGGCGCTCGGCTCGTCGTCGTCGTCGGACGCCCCCCGCGCGCAGCGATCGAAGCGGCGCTCGCCGGCGGCGCCGAACGCGAGGTGCTCTGCAGCGTCGACGACCAGGAGGCGACGGCGGCGGTGCTCGCGGGCTGGACGTGCGAACCCGCTACGCTGTACGGGCTCGCCGATCCCGCGAGGCTCGCTCCGGCCGCGAAGAGCGCACGCCCGCTCGCGCCCGACGACGCGCTCGAGCACCTGCCCGACGAGCTGCGCGTCGAGATCGAGGGCGTGCGCCGCGCGCGCGTGGTCCACGCCGCGTTCGACGGCGACGTGCCGGCGAGCTTCGCGTACGCGTGTTGGCGCACGGAGAGCCTGTTCGACCTCTCGATCGACACGGCGCCGTCGCACCGCCGCCGCGGCCTCGCGCGCGTCGCGGCGAGCACGTTGATCCGAGCGGAGCTGGCGGGGGGCCGCCAGCCCGTGTGGGGCGCGCTCGCGAGCAACGCCGCTTCGCACCGGTTGGCGGAGAGCCTCGGCTTCGCGCCGGTCGACGCGATCGCGACGTTCTCGCGCTCTCCCAGGTGAAGCCTGTGGGCGCGTGACGAGGGCGGTCCGGGACGAGGACGTCACCCGTACGACTCGAACGCGAGGTCGTACGAGCCGTCCTCGTGCGGCTTCGGCTTCGTGCGGAAGCCGAGCGGCGAGAGCGTCTCTGCGGCAGCCGCGACGGTGCCGGCGAAGCCGCAGACGTGCACGAAGCACGTCGCCGGGTCGAGCGGAGCACGCAGCGCGCGCTCGACGGGGGACAGCGGCTCGCCGGCGGCGCGCTGGAGCAGCGTGTGGACGCGTCCGACGTTGCCGGTCCAGCCGCGATTCGCCTCCGCGTCGGGACGGCTGATCGTCGGCAGGTAGGCGAAGCGCTCGCCGGCGCAGCGCTCGAACAGGTCGCGGTAGCCGAGCTCGACGACGTGGCTCGCTCCGTGGCAGAGCACGACGCGGCGCGGCCAGCCCAGCGCGCGGAGGTGGCGCACGTACGAAACGAACGGCGCGACGCCCGTGCCGCCGGCGACGAGGAGCAGGACCCGCACGTCGGGCGCGCCGTCGGGGCGGCGCTCGACCATCGTGAAGCGGCCCTTGATCGACAGCCACGCGAGCTCGTCCCCCGGCGCCGTCCGCCACAGCTCCGCGGTGAGCGAGCCCGCGTGGTGCGGCGCGAGACGCACGTAGAGCTCGACCCAGCGGCGCTCCTCGGGCGCGGACGCGATCGAGTAGGGCCGCCACAGCTCCTCGCCGACCGCCGTGCGCGTTCCCAGCGTGACGTATTGTCCGGCCTCGAACGGCGGCACCTCGGGCTCGAGGGCGAAGCGGAAGATCGCGAGCGTGGGGTCGAGGTCGAGGCGCTCGAGGAGCCTGGCGCGCTGCGCCCGCTTCATCCGGTCGAGTCCGCGTCGCGCCGCATCCGCCGCCGCACGCGCTCGGCGAGCTCGGCGCGCGCGCGGTGGTAGAGCGCGCGTGCCGCTCCCTCGCTCGTCTTGCCGAGCTGCTCGGCGACGAAGCCCCAGCTCGCGTCCGCGTAGTCGCGCAGCAGGATCGCCTCGCGCCATTCGGCGGGCAGCTCCGCGAGGCACGCATCGACCGTCTGGGCGAGCTCGCGCCGCTGGAGCTTCTCGACGATCCCGGTCGCGTCGGTCGCCGGATCCCACGTCACCGAGCTCGCGCCCGACGCGCGTGCCACGTCGTGCAGCCGCACCTCGCGCCGCACGTCCCGCTTCGCCCGTCCGTGCAACCGCGCGAGCTCCTGGATCTTGTGCTCCGCGATCGTCGCGAGCCAGTGCACGAGCCGCGCCTCCTCGCGCGGCTCGAACGAATCGAGCTTCTCGAAGCCGCGCAGCAGCGTCTCCTGCACGACGTCGGCCACGTCGACGCGCTTCGCGAGCAGCGGCCCCATCCGCACGCGCACGATGCGCTCGACGCGCGGCACGTGCCGGCGGAAGAGCTCCTCGAGCGCAGCCTGCTCTCCACCCCGGTGGCGCCGGATCAGCGAGACCGTGTCGACCTCGTCGAACGCCATGAGCACGAGCATAGCTCGCCTCCGCGTCCTGCGACGAAGCGGAGGGGCATCGCGGTCGATGCCCCCCCCGTCGCCGGTCTCGACGCGGGTCGAGCCTACCGGCACCACCCCCCCGGGCTGCTCGGTCGTCGCGACCAGGTGCCGGTCGCGGCGCGGTGCGCCCAGCGGCGCCCGAGCCGGCGGCGCGGGCTGGGCGCGCGGTCGGGCTCGACCTGGCAGGCGGAAGGCGCGAGACGTTCCATGAGGAGCGCGACGAGCTCGGCCTCGCCGCGCGCGCGGGCGCGGCGCAGGGCCACAGATCGACGGCGGGACCGATTCCTGTGCTCGAGAGTGGCTTGCTTCATGTCCCTCTCAGGACCATCCGCCGCCGGCTGTACGCGAAAACTCCGGTCGACATCCGGCGCCGCGCTCGTGCCATACTCGTCGGGGGATGAGTGACTCGCACGAGGACGACAGGGAGCACGCGCGTGAGCTCTTCGCTCGCTATCTCGCGGCGCTCGAGGATGACTCCCAGCTCGCGTTCGACGCCTGGGCGGCGCAGTACCCGGGGCACGCGCTCGAGCTGCGCGAGCTGTACGTCGCGTGGTGCGCGAGCGACGAGACGATGCCGTCGCGCGCCGACCCGACGAAGTCGACGCAGGACTGGATCATCGAGAGCGGCTTCCACGTGTTCGAGGAGCTCGGGGCCGGCGCGACCGGGACCGTGTACCGCGCGCTCGACGGCGCTCTGCGCCGCGAGGTCGCGCTCAAAGTGATCCGCGGCGCCGCGCTCGACCAGGGCAAGCACGAGCGCTACCTCGCCGAGGCGCGGCTGCTCGCGAAGCTCGACCACCCGAACATCGTGCGCATCCATTCCGTCGAGGGAGACCGCAGCGAGGTGCGGCTGAGCCTCGAGCTGATCGACGGGCGCACGCTGCAGGACATCGTGACGAGCGACGGTCCGTTCGCGGCGGAGGAGGCGGCGCGCATCGGCATCGACCTGTGCCGCGCGCTCGCCGCGCTGCACGCGCAGGGGCTCGTGCACATGGACGTGAAACCCGGCAACGTGATGCGCGCGTCCGGCGGGCGCGTCGTGCTGCTCGACTTCGGCTACGCGCGCGCGAGCGCGGGCACGCAAGGCGCCGAGGCCTCGCCCGTCGGCGGCACGCCCGCGTTCATGTCGCCCGAGCACTTCGCGGGCGGCGACGAGATCGACGCGCGCTCGGACGTCTACTCGCTCGGGCTGCTCCTGTACTGGATCTCGAGCGGGGCCTTTCCCTTCGAGTTCCAGGGGATCGCCGAGCTGTGCCGCAAGGTGCTACACACCGAGCCGATCCCGCTCGCCGACCGCGCGCCGACGATCGCGCCCCGCTTCGCCGCCGTCGTCGAGCGCGCGCTCGAGCGACGGCCCGAGAACCGCTACCAGAGCGTCGGGCTGATGGAGCGCGACCTGCGCGCGGCGCTCGGCGACCCGGTCGAAGCGGGGGGGGCGACCCGCCGGCGCGTGCTCGCGGCGGGCGCCGCGCTCGTCGCCCTCGTCGCGCTCTTCGCCGGGCGCTCGCTCTTCGCGGCGCCGTCGTTCGAGATCGACTGCGCGTTCTACCGCGCCGAGCCGGGCGGCGACGTACGGCTCGAGGAGGGGATGGCGGTCGCGGTCGGCGACAAGCTGTACCTGCGCGCGCGCGCGTCCAGCCCGTTCTACTTGTACGTGTTCAACGAGGACGCCGAGGGTCTCTCGTATTGCCTGTTCCCGACGGGCGACCGCTCCGTCCCGTTCGAGGCGGACGTGGAGCAGCGCCTGCCGGGCGACGATGGGCATTGGTACGTCAGCACCCCCGGCGGGGGAGCGGAGTACCTGTTCGTCGTGGCCTCGCTCGAACCCGACGCGGTCGCGCAAGATCTCATGGCGTACCTGCCGAGGCCGGAGAAGGGCGAGCCCTTGTCGGTGGCGGGTCTGCCGCGGAGCGCGCGCGAGGACCTGACGCGCGGCGTGGGCATGGCGACTCCGTCGCCGAACGCAAGCGCGGTCGACGGCGGCGCACACGAGGACGTGAAGCTCGTGGACCTCTTCGACGCGTTCGAGCGGACGCACGAGCGCAGCCGCGTCTTCCTGACGCGGCTGCGGCTCGCCCACTGATCACGTCAGACTGATCACGTCGGCGCGTTCGGCGCGTTCGGCGGGTACGCGCGCGTACGCCTACAGCGTCCCGAGGAACGCGAGCAGCGCCGCGCGGTCCGCGTCCTCGAGCGCGACGAAGCGTTCGGTCGTCCGCGCCGCCTCGCCGTCGTGCGCGCGGATCGCCGCCTCGAGCGTCTGCGCGCGCCCGTCGTGCAGGTACGGCGGCGTGTCGCGCACGCCCCACAGCGGGGGCGTGCGGAACGCCGCGGGCTCGCCGTCGGGAACGCCGTCCTCGTCGAGCGGGCGCGCGACCGCGTGCAGCAACAGGTCCGAGTACAGCGGCACCGGCCCCGCTTGGCCCGCGAGCGCCGGTACGTGGCACGCCGCGCAGCCGACCTCGGTGAAGAGCATCCGCCCGCGTCCGTGCGCGAGCTCGTCCGCCGGCACGAGCGGCGCCGGCGGCGCGAGCATGCGGCAGAAGAAGACGAGCTCCTGGAGCTCGCCGTTCGGCAGCTCCGGGTCGCTCGTGCCGTCGCGGTCGCCGGTCACGCCGAACGAGCGGCCCAGATCCGCGACCGTGACGCCGATCTCCGCGCCGAGCGCGTCGCACGTGAAGTCGGCGAGCGTCGGGGCCTGCGCGCGCCAGCCGAAGCGCCCGATCTCCGAGCGGCCGTCGACGACGACGCGGCTCGCCACGCCGCGCACGCCGTCGCCGTCGCGGTCGTAGGGGTCCTCGTGCGCGAGGATCGCCGCGTCGGCGATCGTCTCGATCCGCCCGAGCCCGAGCAGCGTCGGCGTCTGGTGCGTTCCCGTCGTGCGCGCCGGCGAGACCGGCCCGCGCCGCCGCGGGTGCCCGCGCCGCGGGTCGTACGCGCTCGCGGGCACGTCGAACTGCGGGCCGCCCGCGCCGCCGAGCACCGGATCGACGTGGCACGTCGCGCAGCTCTGCGCGTTGAAGCGCGGCGCACCGAGCCCCTGGTCCGCCGTCCAGCGCTTCTCGAAGAGAGCCCGCCCCGCGTCCCACAGCTCGCGCTCCCAGTCGGCGAGCTCGCGGTAGGGGCTCGCCGGGCGCGGCGCCGTCGGCGGGCAGCCGCTCGTGCCGCCCTCCGACCCGCCTACGTCCGAGCTCGGATTCAGGCGGCCGGCGACGACCGAAGGGGGCGGGCTCTTCACGCCGCCGTCGCAGCCGCCGCCCGGCCCGCCGCCGCTCGAGCCGACGATCTGCGGCGCCGCCGGCAGCGCCGACGAGGGCTGCGTCACGCCCGCCGCCACGGCGAGCCCGACCGTAAAGGAGAACACCAGTCGTCGCGTCCTACCCACGCGCACCTCGCTCTGCCCTCGGGGCGTTCGATGTCTGCCTTGCACAAGGCCTACTCGCGCCCGCTGGCCGCGTAACGAGCGGCGTCGCACTTTCGCCCCCGTCGCGAGCGCCGCCCGGCTCTCCTGGCCGTCGCGCTCGGCGTCAGCGTTCGAGGGGCTCGAGCAGCAGGACGATGCCGGCGAGGTTGACCCCGCAGCGGCGCTCGAGCTGCAGGACGCGGGCGACGCGCTCGAGCATCGCGACCGCGACCGCGATCGATTCGCCGACGTGCTCGCCGCGGCCGAGCAGGCCGTGCTCGTAGACATCCTCGACCCACGTGACCTCGACCCGGTAGCACTCCGCGACCTCCTCGAGCGTGATCCAGCGCTCGCCGCGGATCGTGACGACGCCGCCGGCGAGCCCGCTCACGTCGTCGCCTCCCGCGCGCCGCCCGCGACCGGCTCGGAGCTCGCGCTCGCCAGCTCGCGCAACAGGTCGCGCTGCGCGTCGGTCAGACGGCTCGGCAGCGCCATCCGCGCGACGACGTAGAAGTCGCCCCGGCCGCCGCTGCCGTCGTCGAAGCCCTGGCCGCGCAGGCGCAGCTTGGCGCCCGAGCGCGTGTTCGGCGGGATCTTCACCGTCGCGCGGCCGGTCGGCGCGCGCACGTCGACCTGGGTGCCGAAGACCGCCTCCCACGGGGCGACCGCGACGTCGGCCTCGATGTCGGCGCCGTCGACGCGGTAGGTGTCGTCGGACGCGAGCCGGATCGACAGGTGCAGGTCGCCCGGCTCGCCGCCGCCGTCGGCCGCCTCGCCCAGTCCGCGCAGCCGCAGGACCATGCCGTCGCGCACGTTCGACGGGATCGCCAGCTCGATCGTCTTCATCTGCTGCACGACGCCCAGGCCCGCGCACGAGGGGCAGACGTGCTCCTCGACGAGCCCGACGCCGCCGCAGAGCGGGCACGCGACCGACGCGGGGACCTGGAACGAGCTCTTGCCGCCCCGGATCGCCTCGCCGACGCCCAGCCGCAGCTCCGCCCGCACGTCGGCGCCGCGGTAGCGGTAGCGGCGGTGGCGGCCCGCGCGGCCGGCGAAATCGCGCTGGAACTGCTCTCCGAACATGCTCGTGAAGAAGTCCGAGAAGCCGCCGGCGCCGCCGAACGCGCGCTCGAACTCCTCGCGCGACATCGTTTGCTGGCCGGGCGGCGGCGTGAACTCCTGGCCTTGCTCCCAGTGCTCGCCGAAACGGTCGTAGCGCTTGCGCTTCTCCGGATCCGAGAGCACCTCGTACGCCTCGTTGACCTTCTTGAAGCGCGTCTCGGCGGCCTCGCGCTCGCCCTCGGGGTGGCGATCGGGGTGCCACTGGAGCGCGAGCTTGCGGTACGCCTTCTTGATCTCGTCGCCCGACGCGGTGCGCGCGACGCCGAGAACCTCGTAGTAGTCCTGGAACTCCATGACTTCGCCGGGGCAACGATACCCGCCCGGCTCGTCGAGCGTCAAAATGCGCGGCCGGACCGCGCCGCGTGCCCCACTTGACCTTCGACGAGAACCAGGAGCGGTCGCCCGTGGAGCCGCTCGCCGCCGCGCCGGCCGTCGCGGTCGGGAGCGCCGTCGACGGGCTGCGTCTCACGGGAGCGTGCCGGGTGCTGTACTGCTTCGACGTCGGCCGCGCGATCGACCTCGCCCGCGCGGCCGCGGTGCTCGCCGCGTCGAAGCAGCCGGAGTTCCAGCACAAGAAGCCCGTGCCGCACGGGGGCGGGATGCCGCCGCCGCTGCGGCGCCCGTGGAGCGCGCCTCCGGTCGACGTCGCGCCGGGGTTCGTCGCCGGCCGCCCGGAGGTCTCGGTGTACGACTTCGGCGTCGTCTGCGTGACCTGGGCGCTGCCGTTCGAGGGCGGGCTCGAGGACCTGGTGCGGCTGTCGAGGGCGCTGTACGACCACGCGGAGATGCTCGCGCGCTCGCGGGCGCTCACGCACGAGGTCGTCGAGGCGCTCGGCGACGCCGTCGACCGGCCCGGGTACTCGCGCCACGTCGAGGACTACCTCGTGCTGCAGCTCGAGCCGGTCGCGGGCGGCATCGCCGTGCTGCTCGACCGCGAGCGGGGGACGCTGGCACGGGTGCTGCGGGCGGAGGAGCGCGAGCTCTCGTCCCAGGAGGTCGCGGACGCGCTCGCCGCTCCGGTCTCGTACGGCCGCGAGGACGTGTGCCTGGTCGACTGGCTCGCGGCGATCCTCGTCGGCACGGACACGGAGGACGAGCGGCTCGTGCTGGAGCTGGCGACGGTCGAGCTGCTCGAGCTGCGCGTGCTCGACGACCAGCTCGAGAAGGAGATCGAGACCGCCTATGCGCTGCTCTCGCGGCCGCGCAGGCGCCGCTGGGGGCTGCACGGGCAGAGACGCGAGCTCGAGCAGGTCGCGCGCGCCCAGGCGGACGACGCGCTGCTGCACGAAGGGATCGACAACGCGCTGAAGCTGTTCGGAGACGATTATCTCGCGCGGCTGTACCGTGGATCCGCCGAGCGCTTCCACTTCAACGACTGGGACACTTCGATCCAACGCAAGCTCGGCGTCCTGCGCAGCGTCTACCAGAGCCTGGCGGACCTCGCGTCCCACCGCCGATCCGAGATCCTCGAGTGGATCATCATCCTCCTCATCGCGGTCGACATCGTGCTCTACTTCACGCCGCTGCGATGACTCCGAAACGCCCCCGCAAGCCGCGCAAGCCTCGCAAGCCGCTGCTGGGCGATCTCGCCGGCTTCGAGATCCGTCGTCAGCCCGACGACGAGACGTGCGGCCCGACGTGCCTGCACGCGGTCTATCGCTACTATCACGACGAGGTCCCGCTCGACGATCTGCTCGTGCAGGTGCCGACGCTCGAGAGCGGCGGGACGCTCGGCGTCCTGCTCGCGACGCACGCGCTGCGCCGCGGCTACCGCGCGACGATCGTGACCTGGAACCTGCAGATCTTCGACCCGACCTGGTTCCAGCCCGGCGTCTCGCTGCGCGAGCGCTTGCTGGCGCGCGCGGCGGCGAAGGAGGACGACGTGCGGCTGCGCATCTCCGCGCTCGCGTACGTCGACTACCTCGCGGCGGGGGGCGAGATCCAGTTCCGCGACCTCGAACCCGGGCTGCTGCGTCGCTACCTGCGCCGCGGCATCCCGATCCTCACCGGCCTCTCGGCCAGCTTCCTGTACCGCGAGGCGCGCGAGCGCCCCGACAATCGGCCCGACGACGTCGGCGGCGAGCCGGTCGGCCACTTCGTCGTGCTCACCGGCTACGACCCCGACGAGCGCGCGGTGCTCGTCACCGATCCGATGCACCCCAATCCGCTCGCGCACGTGCATACGTATCTCGTCGACATCCAGCGCCTGATCGGCGCGATCTACCTCGGCGTGCTGACCTACGACGCGAACCTCTTGATCCTCGAGCCGGAGCGCGGCACCGATGCGCACGATCGTCGTCGTCAGTAAGGAGAGCGACTGGCCGCTCGACATCCACGGTGTCGAGGTCGTGCCGGCGAGCGCGTACTTGACCGACTCGTCGTGGACGCGCGAGCGCGGCGTGCGAGCGTTCAACCTGTGCCATTCGTACCGCTACCAGAGCGAGGGCTACTACGTGTCGCTGCTCGCCGCGGCGCGCCGCCACCGGCCGTTCCCGGGCCTGATGACGGTGCTCGACATGAAGAGCCGCGCGCTCGTGCGCACCGTCGACGAGGACCTCGACGGGGTGATCCAGCACAGCCTCGCGGAGATCCGTTCGGAACGATTCGAGCTCAGCGTGTACTTCGGCAAGAACCTCGCGACGCGGCACGAGCGGCTCGCCGCGCGGCTCTTTTCGCAGTTCCCCGCGCCGATGCTGCGCGCGTCGTTCGCGCGCACCGAGCGCTGGCGGCTCGCGAGCGTGTCCCCGATCGCGTTCCGCGACGTGCCGCGCTCGCACTGGGAGTTCGTCCAGTCGGCGGCGCGCGAGTACTTCGCCCAGCCGCGCTACCGCCGGCGAGCGCGCCGCTCGTTTCCCTACGACCTCGCGATCCTGCACGACCCGAACGAGGAGCTCGCGCCGTCGAACTCGAAGGCGCTCGCGCGCTTCCGCGACGCGGCGGAGGAGGTCGGCTTCAGCGTCGAGATGATCCAGCGCGAGGACTACGGCCGACTCGCCGAGTTCGACGCGCTGTTCATCCGCGAGACCACGTGGGTCAACCACCACACGTTCCGCTTCGCGCAGAAGGCGGAGTCCGAGGGGCTCGTCGTGATCGACGACCCGCACTCGATCCTGCGCTGCACGAACAAGGTCTTCCAGACGGAGGCGTTCGAGTCGCGGCGCATCCCGATCCCGCGCACGTGGATCACCGACAAGGTCGATGCGAACGAGATCGCGGAGCGCATCGGCTTCCCGTGCGTGCTCAAGGTGCCCGACAGCGCGTTCTCGCAGGGCGTCGTCAAGTGCGCCGACGCCGACGAGTTCGAGGAGCACGGGCGGCGCTTGCTCGGCGACTCCGACCTGCTGCTCGTGCAGGAGTTCATGCCTTCGGACTACGACTGGCGCGTCGGGCTCCTCGGGAACGAGATCCTCTACGCGGCGCGCTACCACATGGCCAAGGGCCACTGGCAAGTCGTGCAGCGCGTCGGCGCCGGAGACTACCGCTACGGCCGCGTGGAGCCGGTGAAGCTCGACGACGTGCCCAAGCGCGTGCTCCGCACCGCGCAGCGCGCGGCGCGCACGATCGGGAACGGCCTCTACGGCGTCGACATCAAGCAGCACGGCCAGCGCATCGTCGTCGTCGAGGTGAATGACAACCCCAACATCGATGCCGGGTGCGAGGACGCGATCCTCAAGGAGGATCTGTACGAGCGCATCATGCGCGGGTTCCTCCTTCGCGTCGAGACCCGCAAACGGGGCAACGGACGTTGAGCTTGAAGCCGCTTTCTCTGTTCGAGGGGTACGGGATCGAGATCGAGCAGGCCGTCGTCGACGCGGAGACGCTCGACGTGCGGCCGGTAGTCGACGAGCTCCTGCGCGAAGCGTCGGGAGCGAGCGACTGGGTCGAGGACCACGACGACGGGCCGATCGGCTGGTCGAACGAGCTCGTCGCGCACGTCGTCGAGCTCAAGACGAACGGCCCGGTGCCGTCGTTCGCGGGCGTCGCCGACGCGTTCCGCGCGAGCGAGCGCAACATGGCGCGGCGCCTGGCCGACGGCTGGGGCGCGCGCCTGATGCCGAGCGGGATGCACCCGTGGATGCATCCGGCGCGCGACACGAAACTGTGGCCGCACGAGCACGGGCCGGTGTACAGCGCGTACGACCGCCTGTTCGACTGCCGCCGCCACGGCTGGGCGAACGTGCAGAGCGTGCACCTGAACCTGCCGTTCGCCGACGAGCACGAGTTCGAGCGCCTGCACGCCGCGTCGCGTCTCGTGCTGCCGCTGATCCCCGCGCTCGCCGCCTCTTCGCCGATCGTCGAGGGCCGCGCGACGGGCCTCCTCGACAACCGGCTCGACTTCTACCGCACGAACTCCGTGCGCGTGAAGCCGATGACCGGCGACGTGATCCCCGAGCCGATCTACCGCTTCGCGGAGTACGAGGAGCGCATCTTCCGCGCGATCGACCGCGAGCTCGAGGTGCAGGGCGCCGACGCTGCGCTCCTCGGCAACGAGTGGACGAACGCGCGCGGCGCGATCGCGCGCTTCGACCGCATGGCGATCGAGATCCGGTTGATCGACGCGCAGGAGTGCCCGGCGTCCGACCTCGCGGTCGCGGCGGCGGTCGCGGGCGTCGTGCGCGCGCTGGTCGAGGAGCGCTGGGCGCCGCTGCGCGAGCAACGCTCGTTCCCGACGCACGCGCTCGCCGCCCACCTGCGCGCGTCGATCGCCGCCGGCCCGGCCGCCGCGATCGAGGACCGGCGCTTCCTGGGCATGTTCGGTCTCGATGCGTCGGCGCTCGAGCTGCGCGAGCTGTGGCGCGAGATCGCCGAGGACGCGTTCGCCGGATCGAGCGACCTCGAGCCGGCGCTCCAGGTCGTCCTGCGCGACGGCGTGCTCTCCGAGCGCATCCTCGCGGCGCTGGGCCCGTCGTTCGGACCGCACGATCTGCGCTCGGTGTATCGCGAGCTGTGCGACTGCGTCGACGAAGGGCGCCCGTTCGGCCGATGAGGCTGGTCCTCTCGTGCGAGCACGGCGGCGCGCGCGTGCCGGCGCGGTACGCCGCCGCGCTGCGCGGGGCGCGCGCCGCGCTCGCGACGCACCGCGGCCAAGACGCGGGCGCGCTCGTGCTCGCGCGCGAGCTCGCCCGCGACTTCGACGCGCCGCTCTTCGCGTGCACGACGACGCGGCTGCTCGTCGACCCCAATCGCTCGCTGGGCAATCCCGCGCTGTTCTCCGCGTGGACGCGCCTGCTGCCGCCCGAGGAGCGCGAGGCGATCGTCGCGCGCTGGTGGCGGCCGCACCGCGTGGCCGTCGAGGGCGCCGTCGTCGAGCTCCTCGGCGCCGGGCGGTCGCCCCGCGGCGCTCGCTCGCGTACGGTGTTGCACGTGTCGGTGCACTCGTTCACGCCGCGCTTCCGCGGCCGGCCGCGGCCGATCGACGTCGCGCTCCTGTACGACCCGGCGCGCGAGCGCGAGGCTGCGTTCGCGCGTGTCTGGCTCGGCGCCCTGCGCGCGCGGAGGGCGGACCTGCGCCTGCGGCGCAACAGTCCCTACCGCGGCGACGCGGACGGCCTGACGACGCACCTGCGCCGGCGTTTCGACGAGCGCAGCTACCTCGGCCTCGAGCTCGAGGTCTCGCAGCGCTTCCCGCGCGGCGCGGCCGACGCGTGGCGGGCCTTGCGCGCCGACGTGCGCGCGTCGCTGGCGGATGCGCTCGCCGAGACAGCGGCGGGGGCGGCGCGATGAGCGAGTGGACCCTCGCCGACGCCGCGCGCGTCTGGGGCGTCGACGATTGGGGCCGGGGCGTCTTTCGCATCACGCCGGCTGGCCGCGTCGCCTCGGCGCCGACCGGGGCCGGCGAGATCGATCTGTTCGAGCTCGTCGAGTCGCTGCGCGAGCGCGACCTGCACCCGCCGCTGCTCATCCGGCTCTACGACGTGCTCGAGGCGCGGTTGCGCGAGATCCGCGGCACGTTCGACGAGGCGGTGCGCGCGCACGGCTACCGCGGCCGCTACCGCTGCGTCTACCCGATCAAGGTCAACCAGGAGCGGTACCTGTGCGAGGAAGTGCGCGACCTCGCGGTCGAGCTCGACTTCGGGCTCGAGGCGGGGTCGAAGCCGGAGCTGCTCGCCGTGCTCGGGCTGACGGCGGACCATCCGAAGCTCCCGATCGTCTGCAACGGCTTCAAGGACGACGAGTTCATCGAGACGGTCGTGCTCGCGACGAAGCTCGGCCGCGACATCGTGCCGATCGTCGAGAAGCCGAACGAGCTCGGTCTCGTGCTGAAGCACGCGCGTGCGTACGGCGTGCGGCCGAAGATCGGCGCGCGCGTCAAGCTGCACGCGCGCGGCACCGGACGATGGGAGTCGTCGGGAGGAGCGCGCTCGAAGTTCGGCCTGTTCGCGACCGAGCTGCTCGAGCTCGTCGAGACGCTTCGCGCCGAGGGCATGACCGACTGCCTCGAGCTCCTGCACTGCCACGTCGGGAGCCAGGTGAGCGAGCTGGAGGCGCTGCGCCATCCGCTCGAGGAGCTCGCGCGCGTGCATGTCGAGTTGACGCGCATGGGCGCCGCGGTGCGGACGATCGACGTCGGCGGCGGGCTCGGCATCGACTACGACGGCAGCCGCAGCGGGCGCGGCTCGTCGATCGACTACGGCGTGCGCGAGTACGCCGACCTCGTGATCTCGACGCTCGGGCGCGTCTGCGACGAGGCGGGCGTGGCGCATCCCGACGTGCTGTCGGAGTCGGGCCGCGCGATGGTCGCGTCGTCGAGCGTGCTCGTCATCGAGGTCGTCGGCAAGAGCCGGTTCGAGCGCGCGCCGTCGCGCGAGGACCTCGAGGAGGCGGCGGAGGGCGCGCCGTTGCCCGAGTCGGTCGAGGATCTGTGGCAGCTCGCGGAGGCGTCGGCGCACGCGCCGGTGCGCGAGGCGTACGTCGCGGCGCTCGAGGCGCGCGACCGCGCGATGACGCTGTTCCGCGAGGGGACGATGCGGCTGCGCATGCGCGCGCTCGTCGAGGCGCTGCACGCGCGCATCGCGTACGAGCTCGCCGAGCGCGTCGCCGAGCTCGACGAGGTCCCACCCGAGCTCGTGCCCGCGACGAAGGCGGCGAGCGACGTCTACTTCGGCAACTTCTCGATCTTCCAATCGGTGCCCGATTCCTGGGCGCTCGACCAGGTCTTCCCGATCTGTCCGATCCACCGGCTCGGCGAGCGCCCGACGCGCGACGCCGTCCTCGCCGACATCTCGTGCGATTCCGACGGCGAGATGGACCGCTTCGCCGTCGAGGGCGGCGAGTCGGCGACGCTGCCCGTGCACGAGCTCGTGGCGAACGAGCCGTACTACCTCGGCATCTTCCTCGTCGGCGCGTACCAGGAGATCCTCGGCGATCTGCACAACCTGCTCGGCGACACGCACGCGGTGCACGTGCGGCTCGACGAGGACGGCCAGGTCGAGCTCGACGAGGTCGTGCCGGGCGACACGGTGCGCGAGGTGCTCGCCTACGTGCAGTACGACGTCGACCACCTGCTCGATCGGCTGCGGCGCGAGGTCGAGAGCGCGATCCGCAAGAACGTGATCTCGGTCGCGGAGGGCAAGGGCTTGCTCTCGAACTTCGCGCTCGGGCTGTCGGGCTACACGTACCTGGAATGAGCGCGCGCCCCTCGCATGAGCGCGCGTCTGTCGAATGAGCGCGTGCCCCTCGAATGGGCGCGCGCCCGTCGCATGAGCGGCGTCCACGTAGCGGCCGTCACCGCGCGGGGGCAGGCGCACCAGCGCAACGAGGACGCATTCGTCGCCCACGCGGGCCTCGGCCTGTTCGTCGTGTGCGACGGGCTCGGCGGCCACGCGGCGGGGGACGTGGCGTCGCGGTTGGCGGCCGACGTCGCGGCCGGGCACGTCGTGGAGAACGCCGCTCTGCTCGCCGACGCGGCGGTCGCCGAGGGCGGCCGCTTCGCGGTGCGCGTGCTCGTCGACGAGGCGTTCCAGCGCGCGAGCCGCGCTCTCGTCGAGCGTTCGCGCGCGGACCTCGCGTGCGCCGGCATGGGGACGACGATGACGCTCGCGCTGCTTTGGAACGGCGCACTCGTGCTCGGCCACGTCGGCGACAGCCGGCTCTACGTGCTGCGGGGCGGCGAGCTGCAGAGGCTGACGAGCGACCACACGCTCGCGGGCGAGCTCGAGCGGCGCGGCGACCTCGGGCGCGACGCCGCGCGCTCCTCGCACCTCGCGAACGTCCTGACGCGCTCGGTGGGGGCCGAGGAGTCGGTGCTCGTCGAGACGCTCTTCCTCGACGTGCTGCCGGGCGACGCGTTCCTCGCGTGCACCGACGGCCTGCACCGCGTCGCGTCCGACGACGAGATCGCTGCGGCGCTCGCGAGTGAGGAGCTGGAGCACGTGCCCGAGCGTCTCGCCCGGCTCGCGCGCGAGCGCGGCGGCCGCGACGACGTCACGGTGGTCGTCTTCCGCGCGGCGGCCGGCGCCGCCGCGTCGCCCGAGCGCGTCCTCTTGCGCCTCGACGCGATCGCCGCGGCGCCTGCGTTCGCGGGCCTGTCGCTCGAGCGCCGCGTGCGCGTGCTCGACGCCACGGTCCCGCGCGCGTTTGCGGCGGGGGAGGAGCTCGTCGCCGCGGGCGCGCCGCTCGCGGGCGCGCTCGTGCTCGTCTCCGGCGCCGTGCGCGGCGTCGGCGACGCGGACTACGACGCGCCAGGCAGCACGTTCGGCGCGCGCGCGCTCGTCCGCGAGCACGCGGCGCCGCACGCGCTCGTCGCGACGGAGCCGGGCGAGCTGCTCGTGCTCGCGCGCGACGCGTTCGACGCGCTCGTACGGCGCCACCCGCGGCTCGGCAACCGCATGCTCGCGAATCTGGTCGCGCTCGGCTGACGCGGCCGATCGAAGCAGCGCCCACGTCAGCGCAGGTCGAGCTCGGTCGTGCGCCCGGCTTCGACGACGAGCTCGCGCACGAGCGTGCCATCGCGGCGCACGACCCGCGCGCGTCCGGCGGGGACGCGCGGGACGAAGCGGTCGGACGCGTCCCAGGGCGCGTCGATGCCGAGCGACGCGCGCAGTCCGTCGGCGCCCTCGATCTCGAGCACGAGCAGACGCTCCGCGAGCCGCGGCGGGTAGCGCACGTAGAGCGAGCCGATGGGAAGATCGAGCTCGATCGCGTCGTGGTCCGGCGCGAGCTCGATGAGGTGTGCGACGAACAGGGACTCGGCGTCCGAGGCGTCGAGCACGCCTGCGGGATCGACGACGAGGCGCAGCAAGAGCTCGTGCTCTCCGGGACCGGGATGCTCGATCGAGAAGCTTCCGTCGTCGCGGACCGCGACGGCGTGCGCCCGCCCGGAAGTGGCGTCGGCGAGCGCTACTTGCCAGGCGGAGTTGGAACCGCCGCGCATGTGCGCGGCGAAGTCGGACGTGATCGGATCCCAGCGCTCGCCGCCGAGGAAGACGTGTCCCTCGATCCGCGCGGCTGCCGACCGCTCGCGCCCGAGCAGCATCCAGCTCGGCGTCCACGCCGGACCGGCTGCGAGCCAACGCCGCCGTGCCTCTGCGACGAACGAGAGGTCGAGTCCGTCCCCCTCTGCGGCGGGCGTCTCGCCCTCGGATCGAAGGCCGGAGAGGCGGAGCGTGGCGCCGAGGGTCGCCGGGTCGAACGGGCCGCGCCGCACGCCGTCCGCGAGCTCGACTCGGAACGGCGCCGGCGGCCGCGGATCGCCAGCGTCCCACAGGTACGATCGTTCGCCGACGGCGTCGGCGACGAGGACGATCGCGACGTCGAGGCGTTCGTCCTCCGCTCCTTCTCGCTCGATGCGCAGCGGCTCGCTGTGCGGCCCGAGCGCGACGCGCAGATCGGTCGTCCCGACCGGCACGCCTTCGCGCCACGCGGCGTGCCGCTCGCACTGCACGAGGAGATCGATCGCGCCGCCCGTGTCCGCGACGACGACGGTGAAGCTCCCGTCCTCGGCGGAAAGGCACTCGCGACCCTGGCCGCCCGGGTCGTAGCTCGTCCACCACATCACGACTTCGGACCAGTCGCAGTCGCAGTCGTGCTCGATCGTGCCGCGCACGAGGTTCTCCGCCGGCGCGCGCTCGAGCACGACGTCGGGCACGCGCGCGCCCGCTCCTTCGCCGAGCTCGATCGCCGCGCTCGCGCACAGCCACGTGCCGTCCGCGTGCGCGCGCACGCGCCAGCGGCCGGGCCGCACGTCGTCGAAGCGATAGACGCCGCGCTCGTCGGTCCACGCGGACGTGATCGAGCCGTGCTGGCGCCACTGGATCTCGCGCCAGTCGCGCGGCGGCTCGAGCAGCTCCCCGGCCGAGACCTCGAACAGGTGCACGCGCGCGTCGAGCACGGGCCGTCCGTCGGGACCCAAGACGCGCCCCTCGAGCCCGCCCGCGGGCGGCGCGGGCGCCGGCGGCTCCGCGCAGGCGCCGAGCGCGAGCGCGAGGACGAGAACGACGTTCCTCATCGCGAGTCCCGTGCAGAGTACCCGCGCGCCCCGCACCGGCTACCCGCGTCCGCGCAGGTCGAGCTCGCGCGATGCGAGCGCTCCATCGGGAAGAGCGGGTGAGGCGGAATCAGCGGCGGCGGGCGCGGCGCCAGGCGCGGCGGGCGTGGAGCCCGGCTGCGCGCACGGCGCGCCGCTCGCTCGACGAGGCGCGGCGGATCGCCAGCGCGAAAGTCCTGCGCGCGCGGCGCACGAGGCCGTCCCGCGGGTCCAGGACGCCCAGGCCGACGCCGACGAGGACCAGGCCGACGGGGAACGGCGTGGGCGCCGCGAGCGCGCCCAGGGCGATGCACGTCCAGCCGACGAAGGTGCGCACCTCGTCGCTTCGGCTCGCGCGGCGGCCGCGCTTCAGCCGCGATCGCGTTTCACGCAAAGCGCACCGAGCCGTCCGCTCGGCGTGACGAAGACCACCCTCGCCGTTCTCGCGCTCCTCGTCCCGCTCGCCGCCCTGCCGCTCGCGTCCCGCGCGCGCACCCGCGCCGCTGCGCCGCCGATGGAGCTGCGCGGCGTGCTCACGGCCGACGGGCTGCGCTGGTACCGGCTCGCGCTGCCCACGGGCCACGAGCGGCGCGCCGAGCCCGCGCCCGTCGTCTTCCTCTTCCACGGCGGCGGCGGCAACGCGCTCCAGGCGGCGGGCGCGTACGGCGTCGTCGAGGGAGCGCTGGCGCGCGGCTGGGTCGCCGTCGCGCCCGAGGGGACCGGTCCGTTCGCGCCGCCCGTCTTCCAACTCGAGACGTGGAACGCGGGCAACTGCTGCGGCGCGGCGCTCGACGAAGGGGTCGACGACGTCGCGTTCTTCGAAGCGCTGCTCGCCGAGCTCGTCGCCGACGAGAACGTCGATCCGCAGCGCGTGTTCCTCACCGGGATGAGCAACGGCGCGATGATGAGCTACCGCATCGCTGCCGAACGGCCGGACCTCGTGACCGCGATCGCGCCGGTCGCTGGCTCGCTCGGCGTCCCGTACGGGCCGTCGGAGCCGGTGCCGCTGCTCGCGATCCACGGGTTGCTCGACGAGCACGTGCCGTTCGAGGGCGGCGCCGGCGTCGGGCTGTCCGGCACGGACTTCGCGAGCCAGCCGGAGAGCCTGCTGCCGTTCCTCGCAGCGAACGGCGGGACGGTGCCGCCGCCGATCGAGCTCGAGCAGGCGCTCGCGTTCGCATCGCGCGATACGTACTACTACCTCGCGCTCGACGGCGGCCACTCGTGGCCGGGCGCCTCGAAGCCCGCGCACGATCCGCTCGAGCCGGTGCACGAAGCGCTCGGCGCGACGCCGCTGATGTTCGCGTTCTTCGAGCTGGCAGGCGCGCGCTAGCCGCGCCTCAAGCGCCGCGCTGGTGGCGCGAGAGCTTGCCGATCCGGTGCTCGAGCGCGTGGCGCAGCTTCTCCGTCGCCTGGCGCAGCGAGTCCTTCAGGTCGTCCGAGACGACTTCGACCACGAGCGGGTCCATGTGTCGCGGCCGCGCCTCGAGCGTGCACCGCTTGTCCTTGCCGCCCTTGCCGCCGTTCTCGTCCTTGAAGTGCACCTCGACCCGCGTGAGCTGGTGCGCGAACGGCGCGAGCGACTCGCCGAGCCGGCGCTCGATGAAGTCGACGAAGGCGGCCGGGATCTCGATGTGGGGGGAGTTGATCTGGATCTGCATCGATGGCCCTGGAAAGTGCGCTGGAGTGTCAGATGACGAAGCCGATTATCGCCCGCGACCGCACGCTGCGGGGATCCGATTTACCCGAGCGATTCGCCCGCTCTTCGGGGGCGCCCGACTACGCCCTTCGACCCATGGCTACGGACAGAACGTGACCGCGAGCCCCTCGGAATGGTGCACGCCGCCGCCTGCCGGCGCGTCGCGCACCAGCCACGTGAAGTAGCGCGTCGCCCCGATCATCGACGGAGCCATGGGCACGGTGTAGCTGGCCGTACCCGCTCCGTCGGTCGTCATGTAGTGACGCACGACCGGGCCGCCGACCCACATCGTGCCCCACGTCTCGGCCGACGCCGCCGCGCTGGCACCCTCCATCAGCACCGTGAGCACGTTCGGATTGCCGCCGCTCAGCGTGATCGCGAACGGCGGGCTCGAGACCGAGGGCTGCCCGGACGTGCCGATCGACGGCGGGCCCGCTCCCGACACGGACACCTCGCCCGTGCCGTACGTCGCGGGTGCCGCACACGCGGGGTCGTAGCCGCCGATCTCCGTCGGGTTCGTGCCCAGCGGGTCGAGATGCGGCCGCACGTCGGTCCAATACACGGTCATGCGGTTGAAGCCGGCGACCTGCGTGCTGCACTCGAAGCTGCTGACCCACCACGCCGCGCCGAGCACCTGGCCGTCGGCGTTGAAGAGCGGTCCGCCCGAGCTGCCGCCCGTCAGCATCCCGACCTCCCAGTTCACCTGCCACACGCCCGTCGTCCACGCCGGCGCCTGATTGTCGATCGAGACCTTCTTCACGCCGCCGCTGGGGTGCGTGATCGCCGCGCTCATCGGCGAGAACGCGTTCGTGCGCTGCCAGCCGGCGTAGTAGACGCCGAAGCTCGGCGGGATCGGCTCGAGGATGCGGACGAGTCGGTGGTCGTTGCCCGAATTCGACGTCAGGTACTGCGAGCCCTGGACGGAGTTGCCGCCGACCGAGCCCGTGCCGCACCCCGGCAGCTCGTAGTTGAACAGGAAGATCGAGTTCGAGTAGCTGCCGCAGTGGCTCGCGCTGAGGAGCAACTGGTCGCCGTCGTTCGCCGTGTTGTTGACGAGCCCGGCGCTGCACAGGCCGCCGCCCGTGAAGACGCGGCAGACCGAGCGCTTCAGGACCTGGTAGGGGGCGCCCTGCGGACAGTTGACGTCGACGAGGCAGCCGCCGCCCGCGCCTCCGCCGCCGCCGATCAGGTGCCACACGTCGACGAAGTCGTGGATCACCGTCCCGACGACGAGCTCGCCGGGACCGATCGCGCCGCCGGGGCGGACGTACTCGATCGTGATCGCGTCGCCCGGCGTCGGCAGGATCGCGAAGCGCCGGTCGGGCTTCGTGTTGCGCTCGTCGTACGAGCCGCGCACGGTCGCACGCGCGTCGTCGTACACGAAGAGCTGCGCGCCCGGTGCGGGCTCGAACCGCTCGAGCTCGAGGCCGATCGAGTACGCGCCCGGCGACGCGATGCGCACGCGCCACACGAGCGAGCCGTCGGACGCCGTGTCGAGGCGCCCGCTCGTCGACGGCTCGATGCGCGTGGGGACCTCGACGCCCCACTGCAAGTAGAGGTCGCGCGCCTCGGCGTTGCGTCGCGCCCAGGGCGCCGTGTCGACCGCGGGCAGCGTCACCGTGGGAACGGCGGCGGGCAACCAATCGCGCTCGCTCGCGGGGCGGCCGCCCCACGTCAACTGCGCCGACGCGCCGGTGGCCGAGGTCAGCAGGGCGAGCACGAGCGCGGCGGCGCGCCGCGGCGCCGCCGACCGGGTGGGTGCGCTCATGAATGGAGTCGGGGAATCGGGGAAGCCCCGGGGGGGGCGCGGAGGCCGGAGGTCCAGCGTAGGCCCTCGCGGCCGATCCGGCCAGACGCGGCCGGCGAAGCGCGCTCAATCGGCCCGCGGCGCGAGGTGGCCCGCGTCCGCGAGCGCCGCGTGCGCCTTCGCGTACAGCAGCTCGTTGCCGAGCGCGTTCGCGTGCGGGTCGGCGAGCGAGTTCTCGATGTCGCGCTCGCGCTCGTCGGGCGTGAATGCGAACGGGTACCAGGGCACGCCGTTCGCCTCGCACCAGCGCCGCACGCCCGGGATCCACGGCACCGCGGCGTCGAGCACGACGAGCGGCGCCTCGAGCTCGTCGCACAGCGCGAGGATCCGCTCGAGCCCCGGCTCGACGCGCGCCCAGCCCTCGACGTACTCCGGCGTCGACTCGATCGTCGCCGGGTCCCGCCGCGGAACCGAGCGGCTCGCGTCGCGCCGCATCAGATACAGCGCCACCTCGCTGAGCGCGGGCACCCACGGCCGAGCGCGCGCGATCCAGCCGTGTGCCGCCGGTGCCGGCGCCGGCGCCGGCGCCGCGCGCCGCTCCACCGCGCCGGTCAGCTCCTGGTACAGCCCGAAGTGGTCGTCGATGTCGTTGGCGACGAACGTGAGGACGACGAGGTCGGGATCGAGCTCCTCGCCGTGCGCCGCGAGCCAGTCCGCTTGCTGCACGGTGTTGTAGAGGATGTGACCCGCGTTCAAGCACTCGAGCGGCGCGTCCGACGCGGCGCGCGCATCGCGCTCGAGCCGCCGGACCCACGTGTCCTCGTCGTCGACGCCCCAGCCGAGCGTGACCGAGTCGCCGAGGAACAGGATCCGCATCCGCTCGCCCGGCGCCGCGGCCGGCTCCGGCGGCGGGGCCGCGCCGGTGCGCAGGCCGCGCTCGTCCGTGCGGAAGCGGAACGTCGCGAGCTCGAGGTCGACGTTCGGCTTGGCCTCGAAGATGCGGCTCGAGCGCGTGACCGGCGCGCCGACCAACGTGATCGCGGCGTTGATGTAACGGCTGACGTCGCCGTAGTAGCTCGTCCCGAGCGGATCGGTCGCGCGCACGACGACCTCGGCCACGACGACCGCGGCGACGAGACCGGCGAGGACGAGCGCGCACCGCAGCGCGATTCGACGAGCCTTGCGCATCCGGACCATTGTTGCGCGCCGCGCGCGCTGCGTCACTCCTCGAGGGCTCCCAGGCGCAGCGCCGCGAAGCGGACCGTCTGGCTGCGCTCGGCGAGCCGGATCGTGCCCGCGCGCACGACCTCCGACGGCGTCCCCGGCCGCTCGTACACCGTCGCGCCGACAAGCGTGTCGAGCGACGCGCGGTTGGCGTCGTCTCCGAAGTAGTGCACGGACACCGTGTACTCTCCGCGCGGAGCGCGCGGGAGCACGTACATCTCCGGTCCCCAGCCGCCGGTGACGTCGCGCGTCAGGCTCCCGCCGCTCTTCGTGCGCCGGTTCCCGTAGAAGCAGTGGCCGCCGTCGGGCTCGTGCACGTGCAGGTCGACGTCGGTCGCGTCGGTGCTCCACGACACGACGACGACGAGATCGGCGCCCAGGACGTCGCCGAGCTCGCGCCCGAGCCCCTTCGCGCGCCGGTCGGCGAGCGAGGCGAGCTGCGGCGGCAGCTCGCGCGCGCGCAGCTCGTCGAGCGCGCGCGCGTACTCGAACGCGACGATGCGTCGCACGTCGCCGGCCGTGCCCGCCAGCGCGAGCTCGTACCACGCGATCGCCAGGGCCGGCTTCTCGAGCGCGGCGGCGCAGCGCGCCGCGTGCCGGTACGGGTGCAGGCGGCCGGGACGCGCGTCCGCGAGCCGCGCGAACAGGTGGTATGCGTGGCCGGGGAAGCCGAGCTCGATCGCGCGCAGCCCGACGCCGGTGAGGATCGCCTCCTCGGACGGCGCGCCCTCGACCAGCGACGAGAGCAGCCGCAGCGCGTCGTCGGGTCGCCCGAGCTCCTCCGCGCGGCGCGTGACCGCGGCGTCGACGAGCGCGCCGTCGGGCCGTCCTTCGACGAGGCCCGCGCGCATCGCCGCGTCCTCGTCCGCCACCGGCCACGGCGCGCACGTCCTCGGGCAGCGGACGCTGCTCGCTCTGGGCGAGCCGATCGAGGCGCGCGAGGAACGCGGCGCGCGGATCGGCGAGCGCGCGGCCGACGTCGTCGAGCGCGGCACCGACGTACGAGCCCACCTCCGTCGCGCGCACGAGCGCGGCGTCCGCCGTCGCGTCGATCCCGTGCCGCTCGTAGTCCTCCTCGGTCTCGAGCATCAAGAGCGAGCAGGTGCGTCCGGTGACGCGGTAGTGCGTCGCGAACGAGCGCGCGACGTCGTCGTCGCGCGCGCCGAGCTCCTCGAGCTGCGCGACCGCGATCTCGCCGTAAGCGCGCGCGGCGAGCGGCGATTCGAGCGCCGTGTCGATCGTCGCGCGCACCGTCGTGCTCTCGCCGCTCTGCGTCAGCACCAGCTCGACCGCATCGCCGGCGCGCGGACGGCCGCGGCCCGCGAGCACGAGGCGCTGCCCGGGAAAGACGTGACGCGGGCGTCCGGCGACGAGCACGTCGTGCGCGCCTGCGACGGAGACGCGCTCGAGTCGCCACGGCCGCGCGCGGTGCGCGACGGCCGCGGCCGCGAGCTCGCTCTCGCCCGCCACCGAGATGACGCCGCCGCCGCTCTCGCGCGCGAGGTGCTCGAGCACGGGGCCGTCGGTGCCCGCCAGCCCCGTCCTGTAGGCGAAGAGCGCGCCGGCGCGCCCGTCGCGCAGCGCCGCGGCGAGCTCGGACGGCTCGCGCGGGCCCCACGTCGCCGCGCCGTCGCTGAGCAGGAACGCGTCCCAGACCAGCCACGCCGGTGCGCCCTCGGCCCAGGCCGGCCGCGCGGCCTCGCGCAGCGCCGCGTCGAGATCGGTCGCGCCCTCGAGCGCGATGCGCCGCGCGTGCTCGATCGCCGCGTCGACGTTCGCCGGCGTGTTCGGCACGAAGCCCTCGCGCCACCAGTGCCGCTGGACGTCGAAGAACAGCACCGCGAACTCGCTCAGCGCCTCGCGGTTGCGCTCGAGCACCTCGCGCAGGAGGTCGAGCCAGATCGGCAGGCTGCTCGACGCCGAGCCGAGCGACGTGTCGACGAGGAACACCGCGCGCGTCGCGCCCGCCGTCGGCCGCGCGGCGAGCTCGGGGCGGAGCGCGAGCGCGAACTCGCCGTCGTCGGCCGACGGCGGCGTGACGAGAGCGGTGAGCGGAGCCCCGGCCACGCGCACGTGGAACGAGCGCGCCTCGGGCGCGACCCACGCGTGGCGCGCACGGCCCGGACCGAGGGCGAGGACGTCGTCGGCGCCGGGCGTCACCGTCACGCGCGCGGACGGCGCCGCCGCGACCTGCACGTCGACGCTCTGCAGCGGGACCGACTCGGGGAGCTCGAGCGCGTACTCGAGCTCGCCGTCGATCGGCACGAGGTCCATCTCGTAGGCGACGACGATTCGGTGCTGCGCGAGCGGCGTCAGCGGGAAGACGCGCGCGCTGAAGACGCCCGCGCCCGACCACTCGAGGAGCGCCGGGTCGACCTGCCGACGCACCGTGTCGCGGTACGCGCGCGCCGCCTTCACGCGCGGCACCATGCGCGCCTCCCTCGGGTCGATCATCGTGTCGATCCACGTGTCGGCGCGGTCCGCCCAGAGCGCGACCGGCTCGTGGCCGAGCGCCTCGAGCTCGCGCTGCGGAGCGAGCTTCGGCGGCGCGAGCGGACCGGCGTCCGCCGCGAGGGCGCTGCCGCCGAACGCGAGGTAGTACGGGGACGCGCCGTCGGGGAGGCGCAGCTTGAACGTGCCCTCGAGCGTGCGCTCGGTGTCGTTCGCGTAGAACCAGTCGAGCACGACGCGCGCGCGATGCCCCTCGATCCAGACGGCCGCGCGCGCGGCGACGAGCGGCAGCTCCTCGCGCTCACCGACCTTCAGGACCGACCCGTTCGGCTCCGCACCCGCGCGCCGCCACGTGGTCGCGGGCTCCTGGGCCGGGTTGGCTCGCTCGGCGCGCGCGCCGAACGAGGACGAGCCCCAGTCGACGCGTCCGTCGGTGACGCCGCCGGTCCCGCCAGCGTAGCCCGAGAGCTCGCGCCGCGATCCACTGAGCACCGTCGTCGACGCGAGGTAGTACTGCGCGCTTCCCGGCCCGCCGTTCGCGGGCCCCTGGACTTCGTAGACGACGTTCGTCAGCAGCGGCCGCGGGCTCGCCGGCACGGCATCGGCGGCCGCCCCGTTCCCGGCGCCGTCCATGACGGCTTCGACGGAGAGCGGGAGCGGCAGGGCAAGAGCGGCCGGAGCTTGCGCGCTCGCCGGATCCGGCGGCGCATCCGTCGGTTTCGAGCAAGCGAAGACGCATGCGAGACCTACGATCGCCGCGAGGGCGCGCTGCGAGACGAAGCGTCCCGAGACCATGGGGAGTCCTTTCCGAGGGGTTCCTCGACGGCCGGACGCGGGTCCTACGGGCCCGCGCGACGCGCCGTTGGTCCGCCGCGTCCTTTTTCGCGTTTCCCCTGCATGTCGTCCGTTCCCGAAGCCCTCGTCGAGGTCGACGACGTCCGCCGCTCGTACGACCACGGCCCCGTCCGCGTCGACGCGCTCGACGGCGTGTCGCTGCGCGTCCAGGCCGGCGAAGCGGTCGCGCTCGTCGGGCCGTCCGGCTGCGGCAAGTCGACGCTCTTGAACCTCGTCGCCGCGGTCGATCGGCCCGACGCCGGGCGCGTCGTGGTCTGCGGGCACGACGTCGGCCGCGCCTCGGACCGCGAGCTCGTTCTCCTGCGCCGCCGCAGCATCGGCGTCGTGTTCCAGTCGTTCCACCTGGTCGCGAACCTCACCGCGGCGGAGAACGTCGCGCTGCCGCTCGCGCTCGACGGCAAGAGCGACCCGCGGCGCGTCGCCGCGCTGCTCGAGCGCGTCGGGCTGGGAGCGCGCGCGCGCCATCGGCCGAGCGAGCTGTCGGGCGGCGAGGAGCAGCGCGTCGCGATCGCGCGCGCGCTCGCGCACCGGCCGCGCCTCGTCGTCGCGGACGAGCCGACGGGCAACCTCGACACGGCGAGCGGAGCGAGCGTGCTCGCGCTGCTCTCCGAGCTGCGGCGCGAGGAGGGCGTCGCGCTGATCCTCGCGAC
>CAZGTQ010000050.1:0-7656 GCA_964528575.1 uncultured Planctomycetaceae bacterium
AACGAGGACTTCCGCGCGATCGCCGGGAGCCTGGGCGGCAACGGGAACGACACGCGCGTCGAGTTCTACCTCGCGACAGCCGCCCCCAACGGCAACCCGACGACGGGCATCACGCGGCACAAGAGTAACTCCTGGTACAACGACTCGGGCACCTACTACAACTCCGTCGGCTGGGACACGACGCGCTACCTCAACATCTACACGAACACCGCCGGCGGGAACCTCGGCTACGCCTACGTCCCGAGCGGCGGCGGCGTCGTCGGACAGTCGTGGGACGGCGTGCGCATGCACTGGGCGACCGTCGGCGAGAACGCGCCGATCGGCGATCCCTACGACCTCGGCCGCACGACGACGCACGAGGTGGGTCACTACCTCGGGCTCTACCACACGTTCCAAGGCGGTTGCGCGAGCGCGAGCGGCTGCTCGAGCAACGGCGACCTGATCTGCGACACCAATCCGGAGTCGTCGCCCAACTACTCGCCGTGCAGCCGCACGACGTGCGGGTCGGCCGACCCGACGAACAACTACCTGGACTACAGCGACGACATCTGCATGCGGGAGTTCACGCCGAACCAGGCGAACCGCATGCGGTGCACGCTGGACAACTTCCGCTTCGAGCTCGTCGCGGGCGGAACCGGTCCGACGAACGCGCCGCCGAGCGTGAACATCACGTCGCCCGCGAACGGCACGAGCGTGAGCGACGGCACGTCGATCGCGTTCTCCGCCTCGGCGAGCGACGTCGAAGACGGCAACCTGTCGAGCTCGATCTCGTGGTCCTCGAACCTCGACGGCGCCCTCGGCGGCGGAGCGAGCATCAACAGCACGCTCTCCGTCGGCACCCACGTCGTCACCGCCTCCGTCACCGACTCCGCGGGCGCGCCCGGCTCCGACACCGTCGGCGTCACCGTCACGAGCGTCGGCGGCGGCGGCGGAATCGTGCTCTCGACGAGCGGCTACAAGATCAAGGGCAACCAGACGATCGACTTGTCGTGGTCCGGCGCGAGCGGCGCCAGCGTCGAGATCTGGCGCAACGGCGGGCTGATCGTCGTCACGAACAACGACGGCGCGTACACCCACGCGACGAGCGTCAAGGGCGGCGGTAGCTACTCGTACCAAGTGTGCGAGTCCGGCGGCGCGCCGTGCTCGAACGCGTCGATCGTGACCTTCTGACGCGTCCAGGCGGCGGCTGGCTCACAGCTCCTTCTCGACCGCGGCGCACGTCCGAGCGAGCACGGCGACGAGCCGCTCGATGTGCTCCGCGGTCGTACGGAAGTTGACCACGCACGCGCGGAACCACTCGCGTCCCTGGAATGATCGGCGCCGCGACCGCCTTCGGGTAGCGCTTGCATTCGTCACGCGCTGCGGCGGGCGCGCACGTACTCGATTGCGGGGGGGACGAGCGAGAGGGCGATGATCGCGAGGATCGCGATGTGGAAGTTCTGCTTCACGAGCGGCAGGTTCCCGAACGCATAGCCGGCCGAGACGAAGCCCACGACCCACAGGATGGCGCCAGCGACGTTGAAGAAGGCGAAGCGGCGGTAGTCCATGCGGCCGACGCCGGCGACGAAGGGGGCGAAGGTGCGCACGATCGGGACGAAGCGGGCGATGACGATCGTTTTGCCGCCGTACTTCGCGTAGAAGCGACGGGTGCGGTCCATGTGCTCGCGCTTCAACAAGCGTGAGGACTCACGGGCGAACACCTTCGGACCGACGAGCTTGCCGATGCGGTAGTTCACGGCGTCGCCGAGCACGGCGGCGACGAACAGGACGAGGCTCGCTTCGACCGCGCCGATCGGAGCTGCGTCGCTCGCCGCGAGCGCGCCGACCGCGAAGAGGAGCGAGTCGCCGGGCAAGAACGGCGTGACGACCAAGCCGGTCTCGCAGAAGACGATCGCGAAGAGGAGGACGTAGGTCCACGGGCCGAGCGCGTCCGCCTGCTCCTTCAAGTGGACGTCGAGGTGCAGCAGAACGTCGGCGATGCGGTGCAGCAGGTCCATCGCGGAGCGGAACGTCGCGCGCGCGTGCGGCGAAGACGGGGGCAAGGTCCACCGCGTCGCGCGCGTCCTGCCCTTGACCCGGACCCGCGACGTCCGCGCCTCGTCGGTGGGGCGCGGCAGCCATCGTCATCGTGCAGGCGGGCTCGACCGTCAAGTCTCGGCTCGCCCCGTTTCCACGGGGCCGGCGCGCCCCTAGACTGCGCCCCGTTTTGACCCCCGCCCGCCGACCGCGGGTGCGCCTCGCGCTGCACTCGAGGATCGTCCTCGGCCTCCTCCTGGGCGCCGCGGCGGGGATCGTCGTCGAATCGGTTGCCCCCGGAGCGGCATGGGTGCGATGGATCGGCGACTACGTGGCGGGACCGGTGGGGCAGGTGTTCCTGCGGCTGCTCCTGATGACGGTCGTTCCGCTCGTGTTCGCGTCGGTCACGCTGGGTGTGGCCGGTCTCGGGGACCTCCGGCACGTCGGGCGCGTCGGCGCGTTCTCGCTCGCCTTCTTCGTGCTGTCGAGCGCGTGCGCCGCCGTGCTCGGGCTCGTGCTGGTCGCGGTCATCGAGCCGGGGGCAGGCGTCCCTGCCGAGGTGCGCGAGGAGCTGCTCGAATCCTACCGCCCGCAGGCGGAGGGCCTGCAGGCCGGAGGTCCGGCCGGCTTCGGCATCTCGACGTTCGTGAACATCGTGCCGCGGAACCCGATCCGCGCGGCGGCGGACATGGACATGCTCGCCGTGCTGTTCACGGCGCTCCTGGTCGGAGCGGCGCTGACGCTGCTGCCCGAGCACAAGGCGCGGCCGATCGTCGATCTGCTCGACGCCGTGACGCACGTGCTGCTCGTGATCATCGACTTCGCGATGCGGCTCGCGCCGTATGGCGTGTTCGGGCTCGTCTTCGTCGTGGCCTCCCGTTTCGGCTGGGAGCTCCTCGAGGAGCTCGGCGGCTACGTCCTGGTGGTCGTGCTCGGCCTGACGCTGCACTCGCTCGTCGTGATCTCCACTTTCGTGCGCGTGCTCGGAGGCATGAGCCCGCTCGTCTTCTGGCGCCGCATCCGCGCGAGCGCCGTCACTGCGTTCTCGACGAGCTCGAGCAACGCGACGCTGCCGACGAGCCTTGCGGTCGCGGAGCGCGAGCTGGGCGTGTCGCCCACCGTCGCGGGCTTCGTCCTGCCGCTCGGGGCGACGATGAACATGAACGGGACGGCGCTGTACGAGGGCGTGACGGTGCTCTTCCTCGCGAGCTTGTTCGGAGTGGAGCTGAGCATCGGCCAGCAGGCGATCGTCGTCCTGCTCTCCGTGCTGACGGCGATCGGTGCGGCCGGCGTTCCGGGCGGCTCGCTGCCGCTCTTGATGATGGTCCTCGCGACCGTGGGCGTGCCGGCCGAGGGCATCGCGATCATCATCGGCGTGGACCGCATCCTCGACATGTGCCGGACCGTCGTGAACGTCGCGGGGGACCTGGCCGCGGCGCTGTTCGTCGCCCGCTACGAGAAGGCCGGCGACCCGAGCTGACGGCGACGAGCTCAGCCTCGGTCGGCGAACGCGACGGTGCGGAACGCCTCGTCGACGCGCGCGCGCTCCTGGAGCACCTCCGCCTCGCGCCCGAGGTGGCGGTCGATCAGGCGGTGGGCGAGGTAGATGACCGGCGTGATCGCGATCGCGACGGCGAGCTTGTAGGCGTAGTTCGTCGAGGCCACTTGCGCGACTTCTGACAGCGGCCAGTGGGCCGGCCCCAGCCCCGTGCCGAACGCGACGTAGATCACGACCGCCGAGTCGACGAGCTGCGAGACTGCGGTCGAGCCCGTCGCGCGCAACCAGATGTGCCGGTTCCCCGTGCGCCGGCGCAGGAAATGGAAGACGGAGATGTCGACGAACTGCCCCACGAGGAACGCGATCATCGAGGCGACGATGATCGCCTTCGAGCTCGCGAAGACGGTCTCGAACGCCTCGTCGCCGACCGGCGAGGTCGGCGAAGCGGGGATCTGCAGCCCGACGAACAGGACGCCGTAGATGAACACGAGGCTCGCCATCCCGACGAGCGTGGTGAAGCGCACGCCCCGGCGGCCGAAGTATTCGTTGAGCAGGTCGGTCACGATGAAGACCACCGGGAAGGGGATCACGCCGAGGGTCATCGTGACCTTCTCGATCCCGAGCACGCCGAGGATCCTCGAGACGTCGGTGTCGAAGAGCTTGCTGCCCGTCACCTCCGCCAGCACGAGGAAGGCGATGAACAGCCCCGAGAGCACTACGTAGAGTCGCTGGCCGCGCGTCATCGGCTACACGAAGAAGACGAACGTGAGCCCGGCGAAGATCGGGAGGAGGACGGAGCCGGAGTAGAGCATGTACCCGAAGAACCCGGGCATGCGCACTCCGTTCTCCTCCGCGATGGCCTTGACCATGAAGTTCGGCCCGTTGCCGATGTAGGTGTTCGCGCCCATGAAGACCGCGCCGCAAGAGATCGCGCCCAGGATCCGCGATCCCTCCGGGCCCTGCGCGAGGAGTTCGCCCAGGTAGCGACCCTCGACGGCGATGCCCTGGCTCCCGCTGGCCGTGGCGGCGAACGTCAGATACGTCGGAGCGTTGTCGAGGACGCTCGAGAGCAGCCCCGTCGCCCAAAAGTAGTGCCACGCATCGGTGAGCCCGAGCGCGATCCCGAGCACGTCGCGCTCGCCCCGGCCCCACGCGTTCAGGATCAAGAGCGCGGGCGCCATCGTGACGAAGATGCCGGCGAACAGGACCGCGACCTCGACGATCGGCGCGAACGTGAAGCGGTTGGAAGCGCGGTTCGCCGGGCTCGTCGTCAGCCAGGCGAGCGCGGCGAGGCCGAGCATCAGCGCCTCCTGCACGCCGAAGGGCCAGGGGCTGCCGGCGTTCAGGGCCCCGCCGCCGGCCGCCGCGATCACGCTGACGATCCCCAGGAGGAAGAGGAAGTTGTGCCAGCCGTGAACGCGCAACGGCTCGTGCTCGAGCACCGCCTCGAGCTGCGAGCCCGCACGCTCCTTCTCTTCGCTCGCCAGGACGATCTGGTCCCACCCGTTGAAGACGACGAGCAGCACGGCGACGACCGCGGCCCACTGCGGCAAGAGCGAGAACGTCCACTCGAATGGAACGCCCTTGAGGTAGCCGAGGAAGAGCGGCGGGTCGCCCAGCGGCGTCAGCAGCCCTCCGCAATTCGACACGACGAAGATGAAGAAGACGACGATGTGAGCCTTGCGCTGGCGTGGCGCGTTGGCGCGCAGGAGCGGCCGGATCAGGAGCACCGACGCGCCGGTCGTGCCGATGAAGCTCGCCAGCGCCGCGCCGATCGCCAGGATGCCCGTGTTCAGCAGCGGCGTGCCGGCTAGCGAGCCGCGAACGAAGACGCAGCCGGTGATCACGAACAGCGACGTGAGCAGCACGATGAAGGAGGTGTACTCCTCGAGCTTCTCGACCAGGGCGTGGAGCCCGTGCTCGCCGTGCGAGGCGACGAGGTAGAGCGCGAGCGGCACGCCGAACGCCGTGGCGACGAGCGCCTTGCTCCGGTTCCTCTCCCACCAATGTCCGGCGAAGAGCGGCAGGAGAGCGATGGAGAGGAGCAGCCCGACGAAGGGCAGCATCGTCCAGAAGCCGAGCTCTTGGCCGAGCGTGGCATCGGTGGGAGCGGCGGGCGCGGCGGACGCGGGGGGAGCGGCGAGGGCTACCGCAGCCGCTCGGAGCGCGCGGCCGCGGGCGCGGCGGAAGGCGGATGCCATGGGTGCGCAGGCGAGGCGACGGGCGCGCGGAGGTTCAGCGCGCGCCGGAAGGCGGACGCGCGCGTAGTCGCGAACGGCGATGACGCAACGGCGCTCTCGCCGGCGACCTGAGGATAGGCTAGCGACCTCACCGGCCGGTCCGCGAGGGCGGCCGCCGCGCGGCGTTCGCCGCCGACGGCCGACACTGCCATGATCGAGTCCTTCCGCAAGATCCTCGTCACGACCGATCTCTCGGACCTGGGCAACGCCGCCGTGCCGGTGGCCTGCCGCGTCGCCCGCGCGGACGGCGCGAGCGTCACGCTGTTGCACGTCCTCGAGGAGGGCGTTCCCAATCCGCTCTACGCCCACTACCGTCCCACGCCCTCGCCCGAAGAGCGCGACCGAGCCGAAGCAAGGGCGCGCGCGGGCCTCGCGGCGCTCGTCCCCGCCGGCGCCACGGACGTCGCCCCCGAGGTCCGCCTCGTACGCGGGGACCCGGCGGGGGAGATCTGCAAGGCCGCCGAGGAACTCGGCTCGGAGCTGATCGTGATCTCCTCCCACGGCCGGACGGGCCTGAGACGCTTCTTGCTCGGGAGCGTCGCGAATCGCGTGGTCGTCGCCGCGCCCTGCTCCGTCCTGGTGCTGCGCGGGCTCGCCTGACGCTGCGTCCTCCGGCCCCACGGCAGCCTTGCGCGCGCAGGACGCGTGCTCGCGACGATCCCCGGCGACGCACGTCGTCGCGTTCGTCATCGGGACGACGACGCCGCCGAACGCGCGCAGACGTGGCTGCTTCGTCGACGGGGGAGCGCTCGCGTCGAGCCCGACGCCTGCGCGAGGACTGGAACGACGGCCACGCCACTACGGCTTCGATGGGCGTCGGCGTCCCGGCGACGGCCCGCGTGCTCACAGCTCCTTCTCGACCGCGGCGCACGTCCGAGCGAGCACGGCGACGAGCCGCTCGATGTGCTCCGCGGTCGTACGGAAGTTGACCACGCACGCGCGGAACCACTCGCGTCCCTTCAGCCGCGTCGTCCCGATCCAGAACTCGCCGGCGCGCTGGACGCGCTCGACCGCGATGTGGTGCAGGCGCGTCTCGTCCGCTGCGCTCAGCTCGCGGGACGGCACCCAGCGCACGCACGCCGCCGACATCGGCGGCTCGACCGCCGACTCGAGCCGCGGATGTGCGCTCGCGAGCTCGTGCAGCAGGCGCGCCTGGTCGACGTTCGTGTCGACCCAGCGTCCGACCTCGTCCGTGCCGTAGCGCTCGAGGCTCATCCACACCTTGAGCGCGCGGAAGCGCCGGCTCTGCTCGAGCCCGTGCACGTAGTACGAGTAGCGCGCGTCCGACGCGTCGAATGCGTCGACGAGATACGCCGGCTGCATTCCGAACGAGCGCGTGAGCTGCACCTCGTCCTTCACGAGCACCGCGCCCGCGTCGACCGGCGCGTAGAACCACTTGTGCGGGTCGATCGTGATCGAGTCCGCGAGCTCGAGGTCCGCCAGCCGATCGCGGTAGCGGTGCGAGAGCAGGAGCCCGCCGCCGGACGCCGCGTCCGCGTGCAGCCACATCGCCTCGCGGTCGGCGATCGCGCGCAGCGCCGCGAGGTCGTCGACCGCGCCCGTGTTCGTCGAGCCCGCCATCGCGACGATGCACGCCGGCAGCACGCCCGCCGCGCGATCATCCGCGATCGCGTCCTCGAGTGCGTCGAGGCGCACGCGGAACGCAGCGTCGGTCGGGATCGCACGCACGCTGGCGCGGCCGAGGCCGACCGCGTCCGCCGCCTTGTCGACCGACACGTGGCGCTCCTCGCTCGTGTACACCGCGCAGCGCCCGGTGGCGCCGTCCTCCTGCGCGCGCTGCCCGCTCGCGACGTCGCGCGCGAGCTTGAGCGCGATCAGGTTCGCGACCATCCCACCGCTCGTCAGGTTGCCGCCCGAGCCGCTCCCGTAGCCGGCGAGCTC
>CAZGTQ010000051.1:0-7834 GCA_964528575.1 uncultured Planctomycetaceae bacterium
CAAGGTGTGCGACTCCGTATGCGACTCCGTATTCGACGACATCGTCGTCTCTGCAGTCGACATGCGGACGCGTACCCCCGTCGGCTAGCGCAGCTTCCGCAGTTCGTGAGAAATGGAGCTGATCTGCAGGGGGTCGCCCTGCGCTGCGGGCAGCGGGAGCAGGGATCGAGCTCGTCGCAGGCGATGTAGTGCCAACCCGCCCCGTTGATCGGGTGGATCCAGCCGGCGAGAACGGGGCCGGGAGATCGAGCGTGTACCTGCGCCACACGACCGTCCGGAAGAACGGCAAGACGCGCGTCTACTGGCGTCTGGTCCGCAGTGTCCGCAACGGTCGCAAGGTGCGCCAGGAGACGGTGGCCATGCTCGGAGAGCTCGATGCGCGTGGACGCGCCAGGGCACGGGCGCTCGCCGACTCGATCACTGGGCGGAGGACGCAGCCTTCGCTCTTCGAGCCGCAGAACGATGGGGAGGACGAGCGTGTCGAGGTACGCCTCGACGCCATCCGCATCGAGCGGTCGCGGCAATTCGGGGCGTACTTCCTCGGCCTGACACTCTGGCGCGCGCTGAAGCTCGACGTGCTGCTCGAGCGCTTGATTCCCCCAGGGCGCGAGGAAGTGCCGTGGCCATCGATCGCCGCGGCTCTGGTGCTCTGCCGCCTGTGCTCTCCGTCGAGCGAGCTCCACATCGCCGAGGATCTCTTCCGGCGAACGGCGTTGGACGATCTACTCGGCCTACCACCGGAGAAGGTCAACGACGACCGGCTGTATCGCGCCCTCGACCGCCTGTTGCCGCATAAGCGAGAGGTGGAGATGCACCTCAGGGCGCGGCTCGGAGAGCTCTTCGACCTCGAGTACGACCTGCTGCTCTACGACGTCACGTCGACCTACTTCGAGGGACTGGCCAAGCGCAACCCACAGGCGCAGCGCGGACACAGCCGCGACCATCGACCGGACTGCAAGCAGGTGTGCATCGCGCTGGTCGTGACGCGGGACGGGATGCCGCTTGCTTACGAGGTCTTCGACGGCAATCGCGTCGACGTGACGACGGTGGAGGAGATCGTCACGGCGGTCGAGGAGCGTTACGGGAAGGCGGATCGCGTGTGGGTGATGGATCGAGGGATGGCCAGCGAGGCCAACTTCGAGTGGCTACGCGAGGGAGGGCGCTCCTACCTGATCGGAGCCTCGAAGTCGGAGCTGCGTCGCTTCGAATCGCAGATCGTCGATCAGCGGGACTGGCGGACGATACGAGAGGACGTGGAGGTCAAGCTCTGCGACGGTCCCGACGGAGCCGAGACCTACGTGCTCTGCCGATCCCAGGCACGCCGGGAGAAGGACCGCGCCATTCTCGAACGCTTCACGAAGCGCTTCGAGGCGAGGCTGGCGTCCCTGGGGCGGCGCCTCGAACAGGCGCGCAAGGCCGTGAGCTGCGCCCAGGTGGAGCGCCAGATCGGTCGCATGCTCGCACAGCATTCGCGGGTCGCGGGGAAGTACTCGATCCGCGTCGAGGAGACGGACGCCGTGCCTTCGGGACTGCGCCTGGTCGTCGTGCAGCAGGCTGGCTGGTCGGAGTGGGCGGAGCTGTCCGAAGGCTGCTACCTCCTGCGCACCAACGTGAAGAGCTGGTCTGACGAGGACCTGTGGCGGACCTACATCCAGCTCACCGACGCCGAGGCTGCTTTCCGCATCCAGAAGTCCGAGCTGTCGATCCGCCCGGTTTGGCACCAACGGGAAGATCGAGTCCAGGCGCACATCTTCGTGTGCTTCCTCGCCTACGTCCTGTGGAAGACTCTCGAGCAGTGGCAGCGGCGGGCGGGCTTGGGCAGCAGTCCGCGCACGCTGCTCGAGGAACTCGGGCAGATCCAGAGCGCGGACGTCGTGGTCCCGGCTGTCGATGGCCGGGAGCTCCGCCTCCGATGCGTCGTCCGTCCCGACCGCGACCAGGCCACGCTCCTCGACCGGCTCGGGCTCGAACTGCCCAAGCGGCTGCGCTCTCCCACAGGGCTCGCAGCGTCGATGTAGTGCCAACCCGCAGACGTAAACCCTTGTCAGGACTCAACTCGACCCTCTGAACTGCGGAAGCTGGGCTAGCGCAAGAACGCGGCCGCGGCTCGGCGGAGCTCGGCGAGCGCGGCGCCGTACCGCTTGCGGATCGTGTCGGGCAGCGCGCCGCGCCGGCGCGCCGCCTCGACGAAGCTCAACCCCGCGAGGCCGCAGAGCTCGACCGCGTCGCGCTGGATCGCGGGCAGAGCGCGGATCCGCTCGTGGAGCCAACGCACGCGCTCGCCGCTCACGCTCGTGTCGCTCGTGTCGCTCGCGGGCTCGCGCCGCCGTGGCGGCTCGAGCGCCAGCACCGACTCGCCGCGCGCGTGCGCGTGGCGCCGCGCAGCGTCCGCGACGCGCCAGCGGGCGGTGCGGCGCAAGCGCGCGCGCAGATCCTCCTCCCCGAGCTGGTGCGCGCCGGTGCACGCCTGCTTCGCGACGTCGAGCGCGACTTGCGCCGCGATCCCCTCCGCGCTCTCCCAGCGCCGCACGCGCGCTCCCATCCGGCGCCGCACGCACGCCAGCGCGTACGGCTGCAAACGCGCGCACAACGCGCCCAACGTGTCTTCTTCGAGCATCCCGATCTCCTGGGGCGCGAGCCCGCACCCGTGGAGCACAGGACCGAGCGCACCCGCGCCGCGCGCGCAATCTCGGAAATCGGGGCGCGCCAGTTCTTCGACGGTCCTCTCAGCGCGTCCCGCGCGAGCGGCCGCGAGCGAGACGCACGCCGGCGCCCCCGTAGAAGCCGTCGTCCTGGACCATCGCGAGGACTCCGCCGCCGTTCTCCGACGTGAGCAGGCCCTCGTAGAGCGCGACGTGCTGCATCGCGTAGTTCTTTCCCCAGACCGAAGCGACGTGCTCGCCCCTCAGGCGCTCGTCGAGGACGACGAGGCCCGCGCGCGCGGCAGCACCCAGCTCGCTCGCCGTCGGGAGACGCGCGCCCACGCGGTAGGCGAGCTCCTGCGCGATCATCGCCGGGACCACCGCGGGGTCCTCCGGGCCGAGCAGGCCCCGCACCGCCTCGGTCTCGTTGAGGAAGACGCACAGCTCGAGCTCGCTCGGCGTGAACACGCTCTCGACCTCCGCCCACGTGACCGGCGTCGCGAGGAGCTCGAACGGCTCGCCATACCACATCCACGACGGCGGAGCGGCGACCACGCCCTCGGCGACCGCCACCATTCGCTCCGCGACCCACGCCGGCGTCGGGTGCAGCTCGAGCGTCCACGGCGCGCGCAGCGGGTGAACGAAGAAGTCGACCTGCTGCACGACGTCACCGCGCCGGGCGCAGAAGCGGTAGAGCCCCTCGGACAGGCCGGTCGGATCCTCGTAGAGCGTGAGAGCCGGCTTCATCGGCAAGCTCCTCGCGTCGTACCGCCACAGCTCTCCGTCCGCCGGCAGCGTGACGCGACCGACGTCCTCGAGCAGCAGCGGCCGGCCGGGATCGAGCGCGGCCTTGCGCTGGACGACGCGCGAGCCGCTCCAGCGCCGGTTGATCTCGACGTAGCGGCCTTCGATGCGCGTCAGGCCGATTTGCTTGGCGACGCGCTCGTCGTGCGCGCGCTCGAACTCCTGCTCGATCGCACTCGCCGCGCGCGCGGACGCGAGCGCCCACGCCGCGTCGACGTCGGCACCGGCGTCGGCGTACAACCGCGGCCAGAGCGGCACCTCGCGCAGCGTTGCGGCGCGCTCCCCGCAGAGCGCGAGCTCGCCGAACAGCTCCTCGAGCTGCGCCGGCTCGGCGCACGTCGCGGCGCGGGCGCGCAGGCCCGCCAGCCGCGTCGCGAGCTCGTCCCGCTCGGCGGCGTATGCGCGGCCGTGCAGCCCCAGCCCGACGAGCGCGAGCAGCGACGCCGCGATCAGGGCCGGCACCCACTGCGCGCGGTGGCGCGCCAGCCACAGGCGCAGCCGCTTCGCCGGCGCGCGCGGCTCGAGCGAGATCGCGCGGTACCCGAGGAACGCGTCGAGGTCGTCCGCCAGGTGCCCGAGCGACGGGTAGCGGTCCTCCTCGACGCGCTCGAGGCAGTGCAAGCAGATGCGCGCGAGATCCGACGGCAGAGCGGGATTGCGCTTGCGCGGCGGCACGGGCCGCGCGTCCGCGATCGCCGCCTGCGTCGCATCGGACGTGTCGCGCTGGAACGGGTGGACGAGCGTGAGCAGCTCGTAGAAGACGATGCCGAGCGAGAACTGGTCGCTCGCCTCGCTCGCGCCGCTGCTTCCGCTGCGCACCTGCTCGGGCGCGAGGTACGGCTCGGTGCCGAACAGCTCGCGCACGCCCGGATCCGTCGCGTCCGACTCGAGCTGCCCCAGGCCGAAGTCGATCAGCTTCGGACGCCAAGGCGGCTGCGAGCGCGCCTCGAGCAGCACGTTCGCGGGCTTCACGTCGCGGTGCACCACGCCCTGGTCGTGCGCGTGGCACAGCGCGCGCGCGAGCTGCGCGACGAGCCGGCAGCGCGCCGGCAGCGGAGCGAGAGCGTGCGCCGCCTCGACCGCGTCGCGCTCGACGCCCGCGAGCTGGCCGCGCATCGCGAGCAGCACCTCGTGCAGCCGCGGCCCGCGCACGCGCTCCATCGCGATGAACGTCTCGCCCTGGTCCTGGCCGACCTCGTAGACCCGCACGATCGAGTCGTGCTCGAGCTGCGCGAGCAGGCGGCCCTCGCTCTGCGTCCACGCGCGCGCCTCGTCCGGCGGAATCGCCGCCGCGAGCACCTTCACCGCGACCTCGCGCCGCAGGAAGAGGTCCCAACCGAGGTACACGTCGGCCAGCCCGCCCGAGCCGAGCCTGCGGCGCAGCTCGAAGCGGTCGAGCCGGCGACACTCGACGCCGGCGTCGACGTCGTCCGCGGCATCGGCGTCGGCGTCGCGCGCACGCAGCGCGTGACGGGACGCCTGCGCGAGGTCGGCGAGGATCGCGAGCCGCTGCATCAACTCGTCGCCGCGCGCGCCCGCGCGGCGGCGGAAGTCGTCGGGATCGGGCGCGTCGCCCGCTTCCCAGCGCTCGAGGAACTCCGCGACGAGCAGCGTGACTGCGCTCATGGCCCGAGCCTCTTGGCGAGGAGCCCGAACAGCCGACTCATGCGGTTGCGCAGCGCCTTCACCGTGACGCCGCGCTCGGCTGCGATCTCGTGCAGCGGCACGCCGTCGTAGAAGTGACGGCGCAGGAGCTGCGCGTCGTCCTCGCCGAGCGCGTCGACCGCCGCTGCGAGCAAGCGGCTGCGCTCGTTCTGCAGCGCCTTGCGGCTCGGCGACGGATCGACGAGACGCGCGGGCAGCTCGTCCGCCTCGAAGGCGAGCTCGCCTTGGACGGCGGCGCGCTTGGCCGCGCGCTGGTCGCGCACTCGCGTGCTCGTCAGGTTCGCCACGATCGTCTTCAGCCAGCGCCAGAAGCTGCCCTTGCCCTTGTAGTCGAACGACGCGAGGTTGCGGTAGGCGCGCACCAGCCCGGACTGGGCCACGCCTTCCGCATCGATCCTGCCGCGCAGGTCCCGCGGGATGCGGCGTTCGACCGTCGCGGCGATCGCGCCCCCGTAGCGCTGGACGAGCTCGTCCCACGACCCCGGCTGGCCCGCGCGCGCCGCCCGCACGATCCGCCACGTCGGCTTCGGCGCGTTCTCGTCCGGCAGCGCCGGCTCGACCTCGTCCCTTCGTTCGTCGTCCACGATCGCCACCGCGTCTCCGGGCTAGCCCGGACTGGCCGGTTCGCGCAGTCTACTGCGGCAGCTCGGTGGGCGGCGCGCCCGGCACACGAACCGGGCGCGCCGCCCGCCGTCGGTGCGTCACAGGACCTGCCGTAGGTCGAGCGTGACGAGGATCGGCGTCTCGCCGGGCGTGTCCTGGATCGCAATGCGCGCGGGCATGACGCAGATGCGGTAGACCTCGCCGTCGGGCCCGATGACGTAGTAGTACTCCGTCTCGTCGGGCGCGAGCTGCCACACGAGCGCGTGGCGCGCGGCGAGGAAGTCGACGAGCTCCACGAGGTCGACCTCCGCGCCGCCCCTCCCGGCGCGGAACTGCGCGACCTCGGCCGCGACGATCGCGAGCGCGCGGTCCTGGTCGAGGTCCACGGTCGCCTGGCCCCAGCGCGCCACGGTCAGCTCCTCCTCGGCCGTACGGAGCGGGCTGGGCGCCGCGACGCCGAGCGCAGCGACCGCGGACAACACGAGCGCGACGCGCACGGCGCAAGCCTGGATCGCGTACTTCATGAACGGTTTCCTTCGATGCGAGCAGTTCCCGCCGCGCCGGCGCTCGCATCGCGCGGCCCGGGGAGCGCCGCGCATTCGTCGCGGCACCACTCGCTCAGCGCTCGCCGCCGCCCCAACCGGAACGAGAACCCGGAAACGCGCGTCGAACCCGGCTCATGACCCGCTGCGCCGGCGCGCCCAGCTCGAGCTCTGCAGGAGGAGCGGCGCGCGCGCGGCGAGCGGCGCGAGCAACGTCACTTCGCGCCGGCTCCCTCGGCTTGCGCGTCGGCGATCGTCGCGGGAAGGGCGTCGCTCGCGCTCTTCCACCACTTCGTCCACGCCGATGGCGAGTCGCTCGCCTCGGGGACCGCAGGCCATCCGAGCTCGGTGCCGAGCGCGACGAGGCGCTCGCGCAGATCCTCGCGGTACGTCTCGACCGTCCGCGTCAACGCGTCGTGCTCGACGAGCGCGGCGGCGATCCGCGCGCGCTCCCGAGCTTCCCACTCGGCATCGGAGATCCGCTCGTCGGACTTCTTGCCGGGCCGCCCGCGCTCGAGCTTGCGCCGAGCTCCCTCGCGGGCGCGCAGCAATCTCGCCGCCCCCGCGAACCGGTCGACGACGGGTGCGAGCGCGTTCTGCGTGCGGTACTCGATCAGCCACGACACGTACGGCTCGGCGCTGTCGGCGGTCGTATCGTCGTCGCGCAGGAGCTTCGCGATGCCCACGACCGCGCGGTCGTCGCGCAGCCCCTGGAGCGCCTCGCCGAGCGCGAGCCTGCAGTCGATGGCGGCGGACATCTGGGTCGACGATTCCTCGAGCAGGCGCGTGATCTCGCGGGAGCGCTCGACCAGCTCTCCCAACGTCATCTCCTCGACATCGCCGAGGAGCGGGAGGTCCTGCTCGAAGAGCTTCTTCTTGTCGCGCAGCACGTCGGGGATCGCGCGCGTCACCGCGTCGAGCGCCGTCTCCGCGTCGATCTTGCGCACCGCCCTCGCCGCGGCGGCCCGGACGCGGAAGTCGTCGTCGTCGAGCAGAGCGCGCGCGACGAGCCGAGCGATCTCGACGGCCGAGCCGGGCGTCGCCGTCGCGATCACGACGGCATCCTCGACCGCGGCGAGCCGCCCGAGCGGATCGTCGCCCGTTGTGATCCGCTCGCGGAGCACGTCCAGCTCGTCGGAACGCGTGCCCGCGGCGGCGGCGGCGACGAGCACGATCGTTGCCAGCACCGGTTCGGCCAGCACCATGCCGCCCAAGATAGCGCTACGCTCTGCGCATGCACACCGACGAGTTTCGGCGTCTGGGGCACGCGGTCGTCGACCAGCTCGGCGACTACTTCGATTCGATCGGCGAGCGCAGCGTGTCGCCGAACGTCGCGCCCGAAGAGGTCGCGCGGCTCTTCGACGAGCCCGTGCCGCGCTCGGGCCGGCCTGCCGCGGAGGTGCTCGCGGAGCTCGAGCGCAAGCTCTACCCCCATTGCACGCACACCGGCCACGGCGGCTACATGGGGCTGATCACGGCGAGCCCGCTGCCGATCGGCGTGCTCGGCGACTTCATCGCGTCGGCGCTGAACCAGAACCTCGGCGTGTGGTCGATCGGCCCGGCCGCGGTCGCGATGGA
>CAZGTQ010000052.1:0-4675 GCA_964528575.1 uncultured Planctomycetaceae bacterium
CGCGCGCGCGGATCCAGGGCACGGTCGTCGACGTGCAGTTGCCGCTCGCGGGAGGACGACGACCAGGCGAAGATCGATCCAGCGCGCAACGACCCGCCCGAGGCGCTCGCGCCCGAGAGCCCGCCGTTCCTCTCGAACGGCCGACGTCGCGGACGACGCGGCGCTCGTCGTCCTGCTCGCTCTTGGTCGCCGGCTCTGGAAGGGCGTGGCCTCGCTCGTGCGGCGCGTGCGCAGGTGAGCTACGCTGCGCGCCCGACGGAGGCGTGGCAGAGCGGCCGAATGCAGCGGTTTTGAAAACCGCCGTGGGGCAACCCACCGGGGGTTCGAATCCTCCCGCCTCCGCCAAGTCATGGGAGCAGCGTGAGCTCGATCGCGTTGCTCGCGAAGATCGCGCCCGCAGTCGGGTCGAACGCGAGGTAGGCATGCGCGAGCACGAGCCCGGCGAGGCCGGGGCTCAGGCCGGGCGGCACCGCGATCGTCGCCTCGGACGTGCCTTGCGTGTCCAGCGCTCCGAGCGTGCCGTTCAGCGTCGCGGAGTTGGGGTTCGCTAGCGTGTAGAGCAGGTACGCGTCGATCGTCAGCGGAAGGACGACGTCGTCGACCAGGATGCCCAGGCCGGGCGCGGTGGACCCGAGCACGAGGTAGAGGCTGCCTCCGAGCGATGGGCCGGTCGCGAGCTCGAGGCGTTGGGCTCCGCCCGTCGCGAGCGAGACCGCGGCGTCGTCCGAGCAGAGGCCGCCGACGGCGAAGTCGTAGAGCGCGGGCGGGTTCGCGCCCTGGGCGCCGACGAGCGCGACGTCGCCGGTGAGCGCGACGGCGGAGCCGAAGCCGTCGTTGTCCGCCAGGTCGAACGGCACGAGCTGGTGGAGCGGGGCCCACGTGTCGTCGGCGGGGTCCAGCGGCGTGCCGTTCCGGTCGCGCTCGAAGACGTACGCGAGGCCTCCCGGGCCGTCTCCCGGCGAGCCGACGAGCAGGCGGTCGCCGACCATGCACAGCGACGCGCCGAAGCCGGACGGTGTCGGAGTCGTGAGCTGCGCGTGCTCGAGCCACGTGTCGTCGCTCCGCTCGCTCGGCGTGCCGGCGTCGTCGCGGCGGAACAGGAACACCGTGCCGTTGCCGACGAGACCCGGCTCGCCGACGGCGATGAAGTCGCCGGCGATCGCGACGACGTGCCCGAAGTACATCACCGGCTGCGCCGGGCCCGGCGTCGCCTCGAGCACCCACGTTCCATCAGGCTCGCGGCGGTACACGAAGATCCGGTCGCTGACCACCGGCGTGCCCGTCGTCCACTCTTCGATCGCGCCGACGACGACCGTGTCGCCCTCGATCGCAACGGAGAAGCCGCCGTCGGTGAGCGCAGCCTCCTCGATCCACGCGTCGTCGTTCGCGTCCGCGGGAGTCCCGTTGTCGTCGCGCCGGAAGACGTACGCCGGCGGATCGTACTCCGCCGCGAGCACGGCGAAATCGCCGTCGAGCGCGCATGCGAAGCCGAGCATGCCCGGTCCGCCTCCTGCGGGCTCCAGCCCCGCCTCTTGCACCCACATCCCATCGTCCTCGCGGCGATAGACGTACGCGGATTCGGTGCCCCATTTGGGCGCGCCGACGAGGGCGCGCGACCCGTCGATCGCGACCGACGCGCCGAACGCGCCGCCGCCTTCACCGATCGACAAGCTCGCGTCCAAGATCCACGCGCCGCCGTCGCGCCGGAACACGGACACCGGCAGGTTGGAGTTGGCCGCGCTGCTGTTGTACAGCCTCCCCGTGATCGCGTACTCGCCGCTCGCCGCGAGCCGCGTTCCGAAGTCGCCCGTCCCCGGGGGGGCGACGATCTTCGCGCCGCCGCACTGGAGCGGCGCACCGCGGGCCGATGTTACGGCGACCGCGGCGACGAGCGCCGTCCGCGCGACGCGCGGGAGCAGGCCCGGGGACATCGTCACATCGTAGTCGGGATCGGGGAGCGGCTGCCCCACGAGGCGTAGAACCGTCGCTTCGGGGGGAGCGGCACAGGGCCCCGCCCGGTGGCTCGCGGCCCCGTCTCCAGGAAGCTCCGGGCCACTCTCGGGATTCCTGGAGCTTTCTCGACCACCCGCTCGGGCCGTTCTGGCATGAAAGTGGCATGAGCCTTCGTCGCTCGCGGGCCGTGGCCACGGCTCGCCGACCGAGGATTCGTCATGTTGTTCCTGCTCGCCCCGCTCCTTTGGAGCCAGATCGTCGTTCCCACCGACTACCCCGACCTCGCCGCCGCGATCGCGGCGGCTCCTCCGCATGCCACGATCGTCGTCGCGACGCAGGTGCAGCAGCCGCGCGTCGTCATCGACAAGCCGCTCACGATCATCGGCGATCCCATCGCGAACATCGGGCTCCCGTCGAACCAGCCGTGCTGGTCGCAGCCCGCGTATTGGAAGCCGTGCATCGAGCTCGACGGGCCCGGCGCAGGGCGTGTCGCGCTCGTCCAGGTGCGCCTCACGCGCGGCGGCAACTGCCCCTCGATGCAGCCGCTGCTCCTGGGCGGCGGCTTCGACGAGCTCCATCTCGAGTCGGTGGAAGCGGTCGTCCCGCTGACGGGTTTCGACGGCCTCGGCTACGGGACGTCGGCGATCGAAACGGACGTGCCGTTTGTGCTCGTGACCGACTCGACGCTCGTCGGGGGCAACGACCAGACCGACGATTTCTCGCTCTTCGAATACCTGCCCCTCGAGACGTACCCCGCGATCCAGGCGCCGGCGAGCGACGTGACGCTCCTCGACTCCTACGTCGTCGGCGGCTCGCTCGACACGCCGTACGGTTGCTACGGCTGTCCGTGCCCGGAGCTCACGGCGTCGACGACGAGCGGCGCCGGCGCGCCCGCCGTCGTCGCCTCGTCGCTCTTCGTCGCCGGCGGCTACGTCGTCGGAGGAGCGGGAGCCCAGGTCGTCGCCGCGCCCCTCCGCGTCGGGGGCGACTGGAGCGACTGCGGCAACGCTCCCGACGGGCCGCCGGCGATCGCAGGCGCCGTGCATCCGCTCCTCGACCTCGCGGGCGACACGGGGCCGATCCGCTCGGGAGCGAGCTGGACCTTCGGCTACTTCGCCTCGGGCCCGCTCGCCGTCCTGCTGTTCGACGTCGGCATCACGCCGCCGACGTCGCTCGCGCCGCACGGCTGGCTCTTCGTCGACTCGGCGACGGCCGGCGTGTTCGGGCCGCTGCCGACCGAGGCCGTGACGTATCTCGAGTTCGACGTGCCGTCGTCGAGCGCGCTCGTCGGAACGCCGCTCGTGTTCCAGGTGCTCGACTCGACCGACGGGCTGACGCGGCCGGTCGCGCGCATCGTCGTGCCGTGAGCGGAGAGCGCGTCGTCACGCGCGTGTAACGAGCGCGCGACGCGCGCCCCGCCGCCGCGTACGCTCGCGGCGATGCGCACCATCGTTCGATTCGCGCTCGCGTGTGTCGCGTGCTCGTGCGGAGTCGAAGCGGAGCCTCGACCCGCCGCTGCGGTGCAGCACGCGTCGAGCGACGAGGCCGACCTCCAGCGCTCCAGCCTGTTCGGCATGGCGATCGCGACGATCGGCGACGTCGACGGCGACGCCGTGCCCGACTTCGCGGTGGGGGAGCCCGGGCGCGATCGCGTGTGGATCTACTCGGGCGCGGAGCGTTCCGTCGTGCGCACCATCGAGAGCGACGAGCGCGACATCGGCTTCGGCTGGACCCTCGCGGCGCCGGGCGACTTGAACGACGACGACGTCCCCGATCTGCTCGTCGGCGCGTCAGGATCCTCGGGCGGCTTCGGACCCCTCGACGACGAAGCCGCCTTCGGATCCGTGCGTGCGGTGGACGGAGCGACCGGCACCACGCTCTACGCCACGTCCGTTCCCGCGGACGAGATGAAGTACGCCTGGTACAACGTCGCGCCCGGTCCCGCGCTCGCGGTCGTGGGCGACATCGACGGCGATGGCGTCGCCGACTTCGTCGTGGGCTCTGCGCTGGCCGGGGACGACCATCGGGGGCGCGTCAGCCTGTGCTCGGGGTCGAACGGGAGCGTGCTGCGCTCGTGGGAAGGAGAACGAGCGGACGAGGGGCTCGGAACGAGCGTTCTGGCGGCCGGCGACCTCGACGGCGACCGAAGGCCGGACGTCGTCGTCGCCACGAGGCCGTCGCACGAGCGCGGCGCGTGGTCCGGCGCAGTCCGCGCATGGTCCTGCACCACGGGCGAATCGATCGCCCGCTACGCGCCGCCGCAGCCCACGGGAGGTTTCGGCTGGTCGCTCGCGCTCGTGCGCGGGCCGGGGCACGACGTCCGGCTGCTCGTCGGCGATGCCTTCCACGACGACGCTTCGGTGCACGTGTTCGACGCGCGCACGGGCGCCCTGCTCGACTCGCGCACGGGCGCACTGCTCGACTCGTGGTCGCAAGAAGGACGAGGCCCGGTCGACGGCCACGCCGGCGCCGTCCTCGCCACGCTGCCCGACCTGGACGCGGACGGCGTCCAGGACGTGGCCGTCGTGGCGCCCCACTCGATGACGGAGCGACTCTGGATCGTCGGCGGGAGCGACGGCGGAGAGCTGATGACGCTCGTGGTGCCTCCGGACTCGGACACCCGTTTCAACGCCTACGTCGGCCTGCGCATGGACCTGCTCGGCCCGATCGACGGCGAGACGCTGCTCCTCACCTCGAGCGCGTCCGTGCGCTCACCGTACGG
>CAZGTQ010000053.1:0-75156 GCA_964528575.1 uncultured Planctomycetaceae bacterium
CTGTCGACCTTCTTGCTCACCGCACCCGAGACGATGGACGCCCTGCGCAGCGCCGCGTCGCGTGCCGACGCCGCCGCGCTGGCGGACGCGGCGCACGGCCTCAAGGGCGAAGCCGCGGTGCTCTGCGCGGAGCCCGTGCGCGCGCTCGCCGAGGAGGTGGAGGAGCTGGCCCGCGGCGCGCGCGCCCAGGAGGTCGGACCGGCGCTGGAGGCCCTGGTCCGGCGCGTCGAGCAACTCGTGGTCGAGGTGCAGCGCCTTGCGAGCTCGGGCTCGGCGTCGGACGGACACGACGGTTGAGGCGCACGCGGTGTGCTAGGATCCCGCCCGACGACCGCAGTGGTCGTCAGGAGAAGCTTCCCATGTCCCTGCGCATCAACGACACCGCTCCCGACTTCACCGCCGAGACCACCCAGGGCAAGCTCCGGTTCCACGACTGGATCGGCGACGGCTGGGCGCTCCTGTTCTCGCATCCGAAGGACTTCACGCCCGTGTGCACGACGGAGCTCGGTTACTTGGCCGGCCTGGAGCCCAAGTTCCGCGAGCGCAACTGCAAGATCATCGGCCTGAGCATCGACCCCGTCAGCGACCACGAGAAGTGGAGCAAGGACATCGCCGACGTGCAGGGGCACGAGGTGAAGTACCCGCTGATCGGCGATCCGAAGCTCGAGGTCGCCCAGCTCTACGACATGCTCCCCGCCGACGCCGGCGCCAGCTCCACGGGGCGCACCGCCGCGACGAACGCCACCTGCCGTTCGGTCTTCCTCATCGGCCCCGACAAGAAGATCAAGGCGATGCTCACCTATCCGATGAGCACGGGCCGCAACTTCGACGAGGTGCTGCGCCTGCTCGAGTCCTGCCAGCTCACCGCGAAGCACCAGGTCGCGACGCCGGTAAACTGGAAGCAGGGCGAGGACGTGATCATCTCGCCCGCCGTCTCGGACGAGGACGCGAAGAAGAAGTACCCCGGCGGCTGGAAGTCCCCCAAGCCGTACATCCGCGTGGTCCCGCAACCGCGCTGAGCTCCGAGCCCGGATAGTCCGGGCTACAGCTTCTTGTAGAAGCAGCGCACGAGCCCGGCGTCCTCGAAGCCGAGCGCCTCGTGCGCTGCAGCGCTGACATCGTTCTCCGGAAGTGCGTCGGAACCCATCTCGGAGCAGCCCTGCGCGCGAGCCCAGCTCTCGCACGCCAGGGCGAGCGCCCGGCCGGCGCCGGTGCGTCGCTCGCTCTCGATGACGTACCAGCCCTCGAGGTAGCCGACGTGCTCGCTCGAGCAGCCTTCCGCGTGCGCACGTACGGAAACCTCGGCGAAGCCCACGAGCGCGGCACCCGCCGCCTCGGCGACGAAGACCTGCGAGGGGAGCGCCCACCCGCGCTCGAAGAAGCGCTCGAGCTCGCGCCGGTGCACGTCGGCGGTGTCCTCCGGCCACAGCTCGAAGCGCATTCGCGCGAGCACCTCGACGTCGTCGCGGCGAGCGGGACGCACGTGCGCCATCACGTGCGCTCCTCCGCCGCCCGGCGGATCGCGTCGTTGCGCCGGACGAGCAGGCGGGTCAGATACCGGTCGAGCACGAGTCGCTCGACGAGCCGGCCGACGACGCCGAGCGGCGCCGCGTAGTCGAGCTCGTCCGTCATCCGCGTTCCGCTCGGCACGGACTCGAAGAAGTGGTCGTGCCGGAAGTGCCCGAATCTCCCCTCGGTCATCTCGTCGCAAAAGTGCGTCGGCCGCTCGTATGCGGTGATCGTCGACGTGTGCCGGTGCAGGATGCCGAAGTGTCGCGCTTGCCAGGTCACGCTCTCGCCGAGCTCGATCAGGCCGCTCGTTCGCCCGGCGACCGCCCGTTCCGCGGTGTGCGCCAGCGAGCGCGTGTGCAGATCGAGGTCCCGCGCGAGGTCGAAACAGCGCTCGATCGGCGCGCCGATCAGCGTCGTGAGCGCGAGTCGCGCCATCGCTACGCGCCCGGCGACCTCGCCGCGGTGGTCGTCGCGGGGGTGCGCGGCGCGAATCGAGGCACGCTCCTCATCGCAGGTCCTCCTCGATCTCGATCCTCCCGGCGCGGATACGCTCGAGATGCACCCCCGGAGGTCGTCGACCGAGCCACTCGCGCGACGAGCGCCACGATGGGGGGAGCGTAGCGGTCGCACTCGTTCGGCGCACCTCGACTTCGACAAGGGACCGATGCATCAGCTCGTTCGGGCCGATCACGGCGAACAGCCTACCACTGGTGCCCGTCGTCGATTGGGTCGCGCGACACCAGCGTCACGACGAGCACGACCAGCGGCGCCGCCGCGCCGGCTGCGAGCGCGGCTGCGTACGAACCCGTCGCGTCGCGCGAGATCGCGAGCAGCGACGGTCCCAGCGCGCTCGCGATCACGAGCGCGCTCATCTGGGCGCTCGCGATCCGGCCGAGGTGCAAGCGGCCGAAGAGCTTCGCTGCGCCGGCGGTCGTCAGCGCGCTGAAGCTGCCGCTCGCGATGCCCAGGCACACGATCGCCGTCCAGCGCAGCGCGACGTGCTCGAGGCCGACGAGCGCCAGGTACGCGCTCGCCTCGGCCAAGAGCAACAGCGTCACGAGCCGACGCATGCGCACGAAGTCCGCGAGCGCGCCGACCGTGAGCGACGTCACCACGCTCACCGCCGCGATCGGCGGGAACAGGCCCACGGCGGCCGTCTCGTCGAGGCCCGCCGCCGCGCCCAGATCGACGATGTGGAACGTCACGCCCGTCACCAGCGCCGAATGGATCGCGAGCGCGAGCGTGAGCGCCCAGAAAGCGCCGCTGCGCAACGCGCGCTCGAGATCGAGCGCGCGCGAGTCGCGCACCGGACGCGGATCGGGTCCGGCAGCGACGGGCGCCGCGTCGCCGTCCATCCGCAGGCCGCACGACTCCGGATCGTCGCGATAGAACGCCCACGCGACGAGCGCCATGCCGCTTCCGACCACCACCGCCATGCCGAGCCACGCCGCGCGCCAGTCGCCCGCCGCGGCGATCCACCACGCGAGCACGAGCGGCGCGATCGAGAAGCCCAAGGTCACGAACGCGCCGAGCAACCCCGACGCGAGCCCGCGCCAGCGCTCGAACCATTTCGGGACCATGTTGCGGCTCGACAGCGTCAGCATCCCCTGGCCGCTGAACCGCAGCGCGGCGAAGCCGAGCGCGAGCAACGCGAAGCTCGCCGTCGCGCCGATGCGGCTCAGGCCGACGAGCGCGACCGCCATCCCGAAGCACGACAGCACCGCCGTCGCTCGCTCGCCGAAGCGGTGCAGCACGCGGCCGCCGAGCGGCAGGCACAGGCCGCTCGCCAGCGTCCCGACGAGATACGCGTTCGACAGCGCGACGCGCGACAGGCCCGTCGCCGCGACGAGATGGTCCGTGAACACGCTCACGCCCATCGTCTGTCCCGGGATGCTCGCGAGGATGCCGAGCGCGCCGACGACGAGCACGACCCAGCCGTAGAAGAACGGGAACGACGCCGGGCGGAACGGCCGATTCGGATCGAGCGGCGGGGTCACGAGCGCGGCCCCCGGCCCGGCCGCCGCCGCGCGACCGCCGTCGTCGGGTCGTCGGGCCACTCGTGCTTGGGATAGCGCCGCCGCAGCTCCTTGCGCACGTCGAAATACGTGCGGCTCCAGAAGCTCTCGAGATCGTCCGTGACCTGCTGGGGCCGCCCGTTCGGCGCGAGCAGGTGCATCAGCACGTTGACGCGTCCGCCCGCGACGCGCGGCGTGCGCGCGAGGCCGAAGAGCTCCTGGATGCGCGCGGCGAGCACCGGCGGGCGGCCCGGCTCGTACGCGAGACGGATGCGGCTCCCGCTCGGCACCTCGATGCGCTCCGGCGCGTCGCGCTCGAGCGCAGCGAGCTGCTCGCGAGTCAGGCGCCCACGGATGTGCGCTTCCAACGGCGCCGCTGCCAGATCGGCGAACGAGCGACAGCCGACCGCGAGATCCGGCACGAGCGCTGCGAGGAACGCGTCGTCGAGCGCCGGCAGCTCGAGCTCCGGCCGCCACTGGGCGAGGCAACGCAGCCGCGCGATCAAGCCCGCGACCTCCGGCCGAGCGAGGTCGAGCGCGCGGGCCAGGTCGGCGCGCGCGGCCTCGACCAGGACGCGCTCGACGTCCGCCGTGTCGCCCGGGTCCGCGTCGCTCTCGTCGAGCACGAGCGGCCCGAGCATCACGCGCCGACGCCCGATGACGCGCTTGCGCTCCGCATCGAACGTGCACGCGACCTCGACGTGCGACCGACCGCCGTCGACCCAATCGCGATGGACCGCGGACGCCATCCGCACGAGCGCTTCGCCGCGTCCCGCGTCGAGATCGACCGCGACGAAGAGCTCGCCCTGCTCCACCGCGCATTCCGGCGCGAGCCGCGCCCCGCGGCCGCCGACGAGCACGGCGCGCCGCGGGTCGTCCGGCCGCCGCCGCGCGAGCCGATCGGGGAACGCGGCGAGCAGCGCGCGCAGCAGCGCATCGTCCTGCGCTCGCTCGCGCGACGGCCCCAGCGCCTCGCGCGCGACACGCACGAGCTGCTTCTGCACCGCGAGACACGCGCGCGCCGCGCCCGGAGCGAGCTGCGGCGCCGCCGCCGCTCCGCGCTCCCCGAACGCCCGCAGCGCGCGCACGCGGTCGAGCACGTCGCTGTCGCTCCCGCGCTGCACGTCACGTCCGTCGCCGCGCCTTTCGTCGCGCCGCCACGGGTCGCGCTCGCCGAGCACCGCGGCCGCCGCCGCCGCGTCGTGCAGCGCGCCCAGCTCGTGTCCCGCGACGAGCAGGCGCGCGAGCCGCGGGTGCGCCGGCACGCGCACGAGCGTGCGGCCGAGCGGCGTCAACGCGCCCGACGCGTCGATCGCGCCCAGCAGCCGGCCGAGCTCGAGCGCGCGCTCCAGCGCCGCGGCCGGCGGCGGATCGAGCCACGGGAACGCCGCGAGGTCGCGCTCGCCCCACGCGAGCAACTGCAGCACCGCGCCCGCGAGATCGGCGTGCCGCACTTCGGGCTCGTCGAACGCGCGCAGCGCGCGCTGCTCGAGGGCGCTCCACAGCCGCACGCACAGCCCCGGCGCCTCGCGCCCCGCGCGGCCTGCGCGTTGGTCCGCCGACGCGAGCGACACGCGCCCGAGCTCGAGCCGGTCGAGCCCGACCGCCGGGTCGCTCTTCAGCGTGCGCGCGAGCCCCGTGTCGACGACCGCGCGCACGCCCGGCACGGTCACCGACGACTCGGCGACGTTCGTGGCGAGCACGATCTTGCGCGCCGGCCCCGGCTCGAGCGCCGCGTCCTGCGCCGCCGGGGGCAAGTCGCCGTACAGCTCGACGAGCGCGACGCCGCGCGCGCCCGCGAAGTCCGCCAGAGCCTCGCGCGCGCGGCGGATCTCGGCGACGCCCGGCAGGAACGCGAGCACGTCGCCGCCGTGCTCGAGCGCGCGTCGCACGCCGCGCGCGACGTGTTCCGCCGGCCGCTCGCGCGGCTCGGGCGGCAGGTGCAGGGTCGCGACCGGATACAGCCGCCCCTCCGAGCGCACGATCGGCGCGCCGCCGAGGTACGCGGACACCGCCTCGGCGTCGAGCGTCGCCGACGTCACGACGAGCGCGAGGTCCGGCCGCGCCTCGAGCTGGATGCGCCGCACGAGGGCGAGCGCGAGGTCGAGGTCGAGGCTGCGCTCGTGGAACTCGTCGAGCACGACGCAGCCGATGCCGGAGAGGAACGGATCGTCCTGCAGGCGGCGCACGAAGATCCCTTCGGTGACGAACGCGATGCGCGTGCGCCCGCTCACCTTGCGGTCGAAGCGCACGTGGTAGCCGACCTCTTCGCCGACGGGGCAGCCGCGCTCGCGCGCGACCCGCCGCGCAGCCGCCCGGGCCGCCAGCCGGCGCGGCTCGAGCACGACGACCGGCCCCAGGCCCGCGTCCTGGAGCGCGGGCGGCAGCCGCGTCGTCTTCCCGGCGCCGGTGGGGGCGACGAGCACGCAGGAGCGCGCCTGGCGCAACGCGGCGACGACGTCGGCGAGCACGGCGTCGATCGGCAGCGCGGCGGACATCGGGCGCAGAGGATAGCGAGCGCAAGGGATAGCGAGCGCAGGGATAGCGCTGGCCCGCGCGCGCCGCTTCGTGTCCGATGGGCGCATGGCGGACGAGCCGTCGATCACGCCCGAGTCGATCACACCCGAGACCAAGGTCGCCGCGCTCCTCGAGCGCTATCCCCAGCTCGAGGACCTGCTCGTCGCGCTGGCGCCGCCGTTCGCCAAGCTGCGCAATCCGCTGCTGCGCCGCAGCGTCGCGAAGGTCGCGTCCCTGCGCCAGGCGGCGGCGGTCGCACGCCTCCCGGTCGGCGCGCTCGTCGACGAGCTGCGCGCCGCGGTGGGCCAGCCGCCGCTCGGCGCGCGCGAGGGGCCCGAGGAGGGCGAGCGCTACCTCGGGCCGCCGCCGCGCTGGTACGACCCGCAACGGGTGGTGGAGACGCTCGTCGAGGCGGAGCTCGACACCGACGCGATGCCGCTCGCCCCGTTGGCGCGCCGGGCCCGCGCGCTCGCGCCGGGCGAGATCGTCGAGCTGGTCACGACCCACGTCCCCGCGCCCGGCGTGGACGCGCTCCGGCGCCAGGGCTTCGTCGTGTGGTGCCGCGAGGACGGCGAGCGGATTCGGACCTACGTGGCGCGGCCGTGACGAGCACGCCTCCGCCGTGGTGGAATGCGCCGATGCCCCGGGCGGCCTCCCACGTCCTCCTTCTGCTCCTCACGGCCTCGTGCGGCCGCGAGTCGCCGCCGGACTTCCTGCTCGTCACCGTCGACACGCTGCGCCAGGACTTCGTCTCGACGTACGGCTACGGCCGCGAGACGACGCCGGCGATCGACTCGGTCGGCGACGCGGGAGCGGTCTTCGAGCGCCACTACTCGGTCATGTCGCACACCGGGCCGGCGCACACGTCGCTGTTCAGCGGGCTGCACCCGCGCGCGCACGGCGTGCGCTCGAACGGGACCGCCGTGCCGGCCGCGGCGCCGTGGCTCGCCGCGGAGCTGCGTCATGCGGGCTACCACACCGCGGCCTTCGTCGGCGCGGCGCTGCTCTCGGCCGAGAAGGGGTACGGCCGCGGCTTCGAGCACTTCGACGAGGAGATCGACACGAGGGACCAGCACACGCGCACGTACCGGCGCACGGCGGAGGAGGTCGTCGATCGGGCGATCGCCCACATCGCGCCGCCGCGCGCGGAGCCGCTCTTCGTCTGGGTGCACCTGTACGACCCGCACGCGCCGTACGAGCAGCGCCCGGGCTTCGAGGTCGATTCGCGCGCGGAGCGCGACTTCTTCGCCGCGCGGGCCGAGCCGTCGCGCTTCGTCTCGGTCGACGAGATCGTCTCGTCGCAGGCGCTGTACGAGAGCGGCGTGCGCTACGCGGACCACCACATCGGTCGGCTGCTCGCGGCGTGGGATGCGACCGAGCGCGGGCGAGCGGGGCTCGTCGTCGTCACCGCGGACCACGGCGAAGGGCTCGGCGAGCACCGCTACATGGGGCACGGGTTCTCGAACTACGAGGAGCAGCTCCTCGTCCCGCTCGTCCTGCGCTTCGCCGGGCGCGTGCCCGCCGGCCAACGCGTCGCGGCGGCGACCTCGTTCGTCGACGTCGCGGCGACGTGCCTCGACCTGCTCGGCATCGACCGAGGCGGGCGCTTCCCGGGCACGCCGCTCCTCGACGCGGAGGGCCGGCCGCACGCGCAGGGCAGCGGGCGCGTCCTGGGCGAGCGCCGCACGTTCAGCGACGAGGAGCTCGACCGGCGCGGGCACATCGCGGCGCTGCTCGAGGCCTTGGCCGGGCAGCCGGGGATCACGCGCGGCGACCAGATCTCGCTCCTGCGCGGCGAGTGGAAGTACATCTGGAGCGAGGACGCTCCCGACGAGCTGTACAACATCGCGCGCGATCCCGCCGAGAAGGAGAACGTGCTCGAGCGGGCGCCGGGGGAGCTCGCGCAACGGCTCGCGGCGGAGATCGAGGCCTGGAAGGCATCGTCCGAGGCGCGCGCGCTGCGGGCGGACGAGGCGGACGACGAGGAGACGCGTCGCATGCTCGACGCGCTGGGCTATTGATGCGGACGCTCGGCATGCGCACGGCCTGCCTCGCGCTCGTCCTGGTGGCGGCCTGCGCGTCGACCGGCTCCGACTCGTCGTCCGACGGACCGGACCAGGTCGAGCGCGAGGTGACCGAGGCCCTGCGCGGCTTCGAGGCGGCGCAGGAGCAGCGCGACGCCGCGCGCGTCGTCGCCTACCTCGCGCCCGAGTTCCGCATGTTCCAGGACGGCGAGCGCGTCGGCCGCGACGCGATCGTGCAGCAGATCGCGCAGACGTTCCAATCGCTCGAGCGCCTCGAGACGAGCTTCGAGGACGTCGAAGTGATCGTCCTCGGCCCGCGCGCCGCGCTGGCGAGCTTCGCCTTCCGCGACGAGATCGAGCTCGCCGGCGGCGAGACCGTGCGCCAGCGGGGCGCGACGACGCTGCTGTGGCGTCGCGAAGGCTCGCGCTGGAGGATCGTGTACGCCCATTCCGACCACCGCCCGGAGACGCAGTGAATGTGCCGTTTCACCCTGTACCTGGGGCCCGCGCTGCCGCTCGCGTCGCTCGTGACCGAGCCCGAGAACTCGCTCATCCATCAGAGCTACAACGCGTCCGAGCGCGCTGAGCCGCTCAACGGCGACGGCTTCGGCCTCGCCTGGTACCCGGCGGACGGGTCGTTGGAGCCGGGGCTCTTCCGCGCGCTCACGCCCGCGTGGAGCAACGCGAGCCTCACGAGCCTCGCGCGCGTCGTGAAGAGCGGCTGCATTCTCGCGCACGTGCGCGCCGCGACGCAGGTGCGCTTCGTGTCCGAGGCGAATTGCCATCCGTTCGTGCACGGACGGTTCGCGTTCATGCACAACGGCGACCTCGGCGGCTTCCAGAAGGTGCGGCGGCCGCTGCTGGCGCGCCTGTCGGACGAGGCGTTCGAGAGCGTGCACGGCCAGACCGACACGGAGCACGTGTTCGGGCTGTTCCTCGATCGCGTGCGCGTTTCGCCGCCGGCGGGCTCGGTCGAGCTCGGGGCGGCGCTGAAGGCCGCGCTCGCCGACGCGCTCGAGCTGTCGCGCGCGCACGGCGGGGGAGACGAGTCGTACCTGAACGTCGCGGTGAGCGACGGGAAGAGCGCTGCGGTGTCGCGCTACACGACCGAGGACGACTACGACGGCGAGAGCCTGTACTGGAGCGGCGGGAAGCGTTACACCTGCGAGGAGGGCGTCTGCCGCATGATCGCGCCGGACGCCGAGGGCATGGCGGTCGTCGTCAGCTCCGAGCGGCTCTCCCCCGACGAGAGCTGGCAGGTGATCCCGCGCAACCACATGCTGCTCGTCGACCGCGGCCGCCCGCCGGTGCTCGAGCCGCTCGACCTCTGATCGCACGACCAAGGATCGTTTTGATTCGACCCGTACCGATCGCGCTGCTCGCGCTGCTCGCGCTCGCCGCGCCTGCGGCCGCCGCGCAGGAGACGCCCGACGAGCCCGCCCACGCGCCGCACGAGCAAGACCCCGAACGGCCCGCGTCCGAGGTCCCGAGCTGACCTTTGTGACCCGGCGAGGGCAACGCCGTCCGTGGGACGGCGGGGGACGAGGATTCGTGGCGGCGCTGGAGCTTCAGCATGCGCGCGATCGAGGGGATTCCGGTCGATCGCGCGCGGCTGCGCTTCACCGGCACGTACGCGCTGAACGAGCGTCTGTCGATCGGCCTGGAGGTGAACCCGAAGGACGACGACTACGGCCCGCTCGCCAACTGGCGGGTCCTCGACGAGACCGAGCGGCGGCCGGCGCTCATCGTCGGGACGAGCTCGGACCGCATCGGCACGCCGTCGGGACGCGCCGTGTACGCGACGCTGTCGAAGGACGTCGAGGAGTGGACGGGGCTGCCGATCGCGCCCTACGTCGGCACGTCCTACGGCGGCTTCGAGCACGAGTTCGAGCTGATCGGCGGCCTGCGCGTGCGCTACGGCGACGACTGGAGCTCGACGCACCTGTGGGACGGGGAGAACCTGCACCACGTCGTCGACCGCGCGCTCGGCGACCGCTTCCGGCTCGGGCTCGTCGTCGTCGAGCAGGACGGGAAGTACTACTTCGGCGGGAGCCTCGGGGCGTCCTTCTAGCGGGTCCCGCGCCGGTTTAGGGGAGCGATGCGTGGTGGAGCGGGGGCGCCGCGGCGAGAATCCGCGGCCATGAAGTCGCTCCCCCCGCGCCCGCGCGTCTCGTTCCTGGTTCCCTTCCTCGCGCTCGTTGCGCTCGTCGCCGGCGCCTGCTCCCGCGCGGAGACCGGCGCATCGGAGGCCGCGGCGTCGACAGCGGCCGCCGCGCAAGCCGCGCAAGCCGCGCAAGCCGCCGAAGCCACGAATGCCGAGGAAGCCGCTGCCGACGCGCCGCCGTCGCCCGACGAGCTCCTGCGCATCATGTCGCCGGCCGAGGCCGACGCGAGCCGGCCGCGGGGCGTCGTCGTGCACGAGGACGAGGCGTTCGACGGCTACACGATCGTCGCGCCGCTCAACGCCAACGCGATCCACCTCGTCGACATGGCCGGCGAGATCGTGCACACGTGGCCGACCGACTCGGCGCCGGGCGCGTGGTGCTACCTGCTCGACGACGGGACGCTCTTGCGCGCCGGCCGCGAGGACGAGGATCCGCACTTCCGCGGGGGCGGCATCGGCGGGCGCATCCAGAAGCTCGCTCCGGACGGGACGGTGCTGTGGCGCTACCAGCTCGCGGACGAGAACGGCCAGCAGCACCACGACCTCGAGCCGCTGCCGAACGGGAACGTGCTCCTCATCGCGTGGGAGCGCAAGTCCGCCGAGGAGGCCATCGCGCGCGGGCGCCATCCCGAAGCGGTCGGCGCCGCGGGGCTGTGGCCCGACGCGGTGTACGAGGTGCGTCCGACGCCGCCGCAGGGCGGCGAGATCGTGTGGGCGTGGCACGCGTGGGACCATCTCGTCCAGGACGTCGACCCCGAGAAGCCGAGCTACGGGAGCATCGCCGACCACCCCGAGCGCATCGACGTGAACGCGGGCTACGTGCCGGCCGACCAGATCAGCGAGGAGGAGCGACGCGAGCAGGAGGCGCTCGAGCGGCAGATGGCCGATCTCGGCTACGCGGGCGGCGACGACGACGACGAGGACGCGGAGGAGCGCGATCCGGACGCGCCGCCGCCGACGGACTGGGACAAGGCCGGCGACTGGCTCCACACGAACGCGGTCGACTACCACGCCGAGCTCGACCTGATCGTGCTCAGCTCGCCCGAGCTGTGCGAGATCTTCGTCATCGACCACTCGACGACGACCGCCGAGGCGGCGAGCTCGAGCGGCGGCCGCCAGGGTCGGGGCGGCGACATCCTCTGGCGCTGGGGCAACCCCGCCACCTACGGGCACGGGACGGAGGCGGACCAGCGGCTCTTCTACCAGCACGACCCGACGTGGGTCGGCGGCGCGGACGACCTGCGGCTCCTCGTCTTCAACAACGGCGGCAAGCGGCCGGACGGCGACTGGTCCTCGGTCGACGAGCTCGCGCTCCCGTTCGAGCGCGAGCGCGGCTTCGTGCGCGAGAGCGGCGAGCCGTGGGGCCCCGCGACGCCGAGCTGGTCCTACTCCGACCGCGGCACGTTCTTCTCCGCGTTCATCTCGGGCGCGCAGCGGTTGCCGAACGGCAACACGCTCGTCTGCTCGGGCGCCGCGGGCCGCCTGTTCGAGCTGACGCGCGACAAGGAGATCGTGTGGGACTTCCTCAATCCGTACGGCGGCGAAGTGAAGCCGCCGGACCACGCCGGCAAGGCGCCGCCGCTCGCGCTGTTCCGTGGAGCGCGGGTCCCCGCCGACCATCCAGGCGTGGCCGCGTTGCGCCGGTGATGGTCGCCGGGTAGCCTCGTTCGCTTCGAATTCCGCGCTCGACCCCCGAGGAGCTCTCCCATGCAGCGTTTCGTCCTTCCGCTCGTCCTCTCCGTCCTCGGCGCGTGCGCGTCGACGGCCTCGCTCCCCGCGGGCGAGCCGGTCGGCGAGCCGATGCTGGCCCAGGAGATCGTCCAGTTCGCGACCGTCCACGCGGATCCGTCGGCGTTCTACGAGCGCACCGTTCTCGTCGAGGCGACGGCGACCGCGGTCTGCAAGAAGGCGGGTTGCTGGATGCAGATCGAGGACCAGGGTCAGAAGGCGATGGTCCGCTGGGAGAGCGGCTGCGGCGGCAAGTACAAGTTCCCCGAGGTCGTCGGGCAGCGCGTCCTGATCCAGGGCTCGTTCTATCCGAAGACGATCACGCAGGAGGACGCCGAGCACATCGAGGAAGAGGCCGGCGGCGGCGTCGAGATCGAGCGCGAGGGGTACGAGTTCAACGCCTCGTCCGTGCTCGTGCTCGACGGCAAGACGTCGTGAGCGTGACGGCGCGCGCGCGCCGATGGCGTACCTGAACCACGCCGGCACGAGCTGGCCGAAGCCGGCGCCGGTGCGCGCGGCCGCCGCGGGCGCGCTCGCCGACGCCGCCGGAGTCGACGCCAGGGTCGACGCCGGAGTCGACGCCGAAGTCGACCCCGGAGTCGTCGTCGCGTCGTGGGACGCGAGCTACGAGCGCGCGCACCGCGCCGTCGCTGCCCATTTCGGCGTCGAGCCCGCGCGGCTCCTGCTCACGCCCGGCGGCACGTCGGCGCTCGCCGTGGGCGTGCTCGACCACGCGTGGGAGCCGGGCGACCGCGTCGTGACGACGGCGAACGAGCACCACGCGCTGCGCCGGCCGCTCGAGGTGCTCGCCCGCCTGCGCGGCGTCGAGATCGTCACCGTCCCGCGCTCGCCGGACGGACCGGTCGATCTCGACGCGGCGCGGCGCGCGCTGCGCGGCGCTCGGGTGCGGCTCGTCGCGTTCACGCACGCGTGCAACGTGACCGGCGAGCTGCTCCCGCTCGCCGAGCTCGTGCGCCTGGCTCACGAGCACGACGCGCTCGCGCTGGTCGACGCGGCGCAGACCGCGGGCTGGCTCCCGCTCGACGCGGTTGCGCTCGAGGTCGACCTGCTCGCGTTCGCCGGGCACAAGGCGCTGCACGCGCCGTGGGGGATCGGGGGCCTGTTCGTCGCGGCGCACGTCGCGACGACCACGCCCGAGGCGACGTGCGCGCCGCCTGCACGCGCGAGCGCGCCCGCGCCGTGCGCACCGATGCCCGGACCGTGCGACGTCGGCTCCGTCGACCGCGCGGCGCTCGCCGGCCTCGAGGCCGCGCTGGCGTGGCTCGCGGAGCCGGAGCGCGCGGATCGGCTCGCGCAGGCGCGCGCACGGGCCGCGCGTATCGCGGACGCGGCGCGCTCGGCGGGGCTCGTCGTGCACGGCTGCGCGTCAGGCGCCGCGCGGCTGCCGATCGTCGCGCTGACGTCGCCGTCGGTCGCGACGGCGGAGCTCGGCGGGCGTCTCGCGCGCGCCGGCATCGTCGCGTCGGCGGGTCTACAATGCGCCCCGCTCGCGCACGCCGCGCTGGGGACTGCGCCGGGAGGCGTCGTGCGCCTCAGCGTCGGGCCGCAGAACGACGACGCCGACGTCGAGCGCGCCTGCGCGGCATTGCGCGCCTCGCGCGAATGAGAGCGGCCGCCCGTCGGGGGACGGGCGGCCGCTCGTTCCGATCGTTCGATCGTGCGTTACTCGTTCACCTCGACGGGCTCGTCGGGGCAGAAGAGCAGCTCGGCGAGGGCGCCGGAGCCGCCCAGGTCGAGCACCGCGAGGTACACGCCGGGGACGTTGACGGTGAGCGTCTGCACGTTGCCGTCGACGCCGTTCGGGATCGGGATGGTCGCGAACTCGAAGTTGAACTCGTCGAAGAAGCGCAGGAAGCTGGCTTCCGTGCCGTCGACGTCCTGGACGGTCACCGACTCGACCAGCACGGACGAGTCGAAGCGGACGCGGATCTCGCCGCCCGCCTGCTCGTCGTCCGGATCGTCGACCAAGCCGTCGGTGTTCGCGTCGATGTCGTCCTCGGCGACGATGAGCACGAGCCCGAGCGCCTTGTCGTTGCCCGGCACCGCGGGGTTCGGCGCAAGGAGGTCCGGGTCATTGCCCGTCGGGTTCGCCGTGTCGAACAGGATCGCCTTGTCGGGATGGTTCTGCTCGGGCTCGCCGCCGAAGCCGACGAAGCGGTTCACCGCGTCGACCAGAACGCCGAACGCCGCGAGCTGCGTCGTGATGTGCTCGCCCGCCTGCATCTGGAGCGGCACGCCGGTCCACGACTCGTCGAAATCGACCACGCGCGGGCACGCGATGATCTCGAGCATCGGCACGCCGCCCGAGCCGCGCAGGAAGATCTCGAGCATCTCGACGTCCGGCGCGAACACCGTCACGGTCTGCACGCTCCCGTCGCCGAGCGAGGCGATCGGGATCGTCTGGTCCGGCACGGAGAAGTTGCCGTTGCGGTAGAGCCGCAGCTCGGTCCCGGGCGCTTCGTCGATGTCGATGAGCGTCGCCGAGCACAGGGTCACGGGCTCGTCGAACTCGAAGAACAGGCTGCCGCCGAACGCCTCGTCGTCGGGCACGGTGACGAGGCCGCTCGGGCCGAACACGCCGGTCTCGTTCTCGGCGATGATCAGGGCGTTGCCGAGCGGCTCGGTGTTGCCCACCGCGGCGGGGTTGGGCGTCGCGAGGTCGAAGTCGCCGCCGGTCGGGTTGCCGGTGTCGAACAAGATCGCGCGGTTGGGGTGCGCCGGATGGTTGTTGTTGGCCGTGATCAGCATCCCCATCGACGCCCACTGCTGGTCGATCGTCTGGCCGCCGACCATCACGTCATCGGCTCCACGCGTGAAATCGAAATCGAGCAGCTCGCAGCCGAGCGGAGGATCGCCGCCGATCATCAGCTCCGCCGGCTCGGTGAAGTCGATCGACGCTCCGGCGAGATAGCCGGCGCGCAGCAGGAGCCCGCCGTCCTTCAGCTTGGCGAGAAGCGATTGTTCGAAGTGCACCGCCGCGACGCCGTGCCCCGAAGGATCGAGCGTCCCGAATGCGACGATCGGCGTCTCGAGCGGATCTTCGCTACTGCCTTCGAGGGATGCGACGACGGCGAACACGGGTCCGCTCGCGCCCTTGACCTCGGCGGTGAGTAAGAAGCCCGCCGTCGCCGTCTCGTAACGCACGTCGAGAACGGCTGCGTCGCCCGCGAGTGCGGATGGCGCCAGGAAGGGGAGAAGGAGTGCGCCTCCGATGAGGCGAGGGTCGTGGTTGGCCATGAGGTGACGTCCACCGGTGTCCCGGTTCTCGTAGAGTCTGGTGGTCGAAAGGCCCCCGTCCCTACAAACGCATTGCAGACACGGAGGTCGCCGCGCGCGACCTCATCGGGCCCAGCACCGCGCTTTTCCTCTTCGAGCCGACGCACGACCTTGGTCGGGGCGCTGCTCGCGCGGCGCCACGTCCCCGATCGGTCGCGTCGCCGGCCAGGGTGTCTCAAACGGCGTGCCGCCGAGGCGGCGCCGCAACGCAGGCGGCGGCGCGCGCCCTCGGGTGCTCGAGGGGCACGCGTCGCCGCGCGAACGTCCGCGCGACCGCGGACGAAACGACCTACGAGTTTCTACTCTTCGACCGGCGTGTCCGCGGGGTCGGGGCAGAAGCGCAGGTCCGAGAGCGCGCCCGAGCCGCCGAGGTCGAGCACGACACGGCGCACGCCGGAGACGTTCGGGAACACGCTCTGCACGGCGCCGTCCGAACCGGTGGGCACGATGACGTTCGCGATCTGCACGTCGAACTGGTCGAAGCACCGCAGCGAGGTGACCTCGCTCGCGTCGACGTCGACGAGACGCGCCGACAGGATCGTCACGTCGGAGGCGAAGAAGAAACGGATCTCGCCGCCCTCCTCCTCGTCGTCCGGATCGTCGACGTAGCCGTCCGTGTTGTTGTCGATGTCGTCCTCGGCGAGGATCAGCAGCAGCCCGAGCGGCTGGTCGTTGCTCGGCACGCCCGGGTTGGGCGTCGCGAGGTCGGGGTCGTTGCCCGTCGGATTCGCGCTGTCGAACAAGATGGCCTTGTCGGGATGGTTCTGCTCCGGCTCGCCGCCGGGGCCGACGAACTCGTTGACCGCCTCGATCGTGACGCCGATCGACGCGAACTGGTTCGTGATCACCTCGCCGGGCTTCAGCCCGAGCGGGATGCCCGTCGAGCTCTCGTCGAAGTCGAGGATGCGCGGGCAGGGGATCAGCTCGAGCATCGGGATCGCGCCCGAGCCCTTGAGGAAGACCTCGAAGCGATCGAGGCCGGACTCGAAGAAGTGGAGCGTCTGGACGCTCCCGTCGCCGAGCGAGAAGACCGGGATCACCTCGTCCGGCACCGCGAGGTTGCCGTTGCGGTAGAAGCGCAGCTCGGTCCCCGGCAGCTCGTCGATGTCGATCAGCGTGACCGAGCAGACGGTCGCCTCGTCGGCGAAGTCGAAGCGCAGGCTCCCGCCCCAGGCCTCGTCGTCCGGGACCGTGACCAGGCCCGTCGGCCCGAACGCGCCCGCTTCGTTCTCGGCGATGATCAGCGCGTTGCCGAGCGCCTGGGTGTTGCCGACGGCGGCGCCGTTGGGCGTCGCCAGGTCGCTGTCGCCGCCGGTCACGTTGCCGGTGTCGAACAGGATCGCCCGGTCCGGGTGGGCCGGATGGGTGTTGACGGCCGAGATCGTGAGGCCGATCGCGGCCCACTGGTTGTCGATCGTGCGGCCGGCGACCATCACCGAGTCGTCGCCGAGGGTGTGGTCGAAGTCGAGCAGGTCGCAGTCTTGCGGTACGCCGAGCATGAGCTCGGCGGGCGGGGAGAAGACCGGCGTCTTGTCGGAGAGGTAGCCTGCGCGCAGGACGATCGTGCCCTGGAGCGCCTCGAAGAACGACGGCCCGAGCGGGACGGAGACCGTCCCGCGGCCGGTCGCGTCGAGCAGGCCGACCGCGACGACCGGCTGCTGCAGCGGCTCGAGGTCGCTCCCGGACAGGTCCGCGAACAGCGCGAAGGCGTGTCCTTCCGCGCCTCGCAGGGTGGCGGTGAAGACGTGGCCCGAGGCGGCCGTCTCGTAGTAGGCGTCGAGCTGGGCGACGGGTGTTTCGGCGAGCAGAGGCGAAGCGGTCGAGAGAAGGGCGCCCGCGAGCAGGCGCCGTGCGAGTCTGGTCATCGCGTTGCGATCCACCGGCTTCCCGGTTGCGAAGGATTGTTGGGCGAGTCTCGCGGCGAGGCGCCGCGCCGTTGTCCCGGTTTCCGCTCCCTTCGTACTGATGTGCAGCGCGCGGATCGAGTGAATTCCGGAACGCGCGTGCGCGTTTCGCGATCACGTTGCGCGTACCGACGGACACGCGACGAAAGCACGAGGCGCGCTGCGCAACGCGCCCTCGGCTTCGTACGCACTCGCGCGTACGACGAGCGTCGCCGACTCAGCGAAGACCAGCGCCGGCCGGTCGCGGCTCGGCGCGCTCTCCCGCAAGACGAGCACGCGCGCGGCGCCCCGTCGGACGCCGCGCGCGTGCGCTCTCTCCACGTCCGCGGACGTGGCGTTCCGAGCAGCCGCTACTGCTGGCCCGGCACCGGCACCGGCTCCGGACAGAAGCGCAGCCGCGTGATCGCCCCGGAGCCGCCGAGCTCGAGCACCGCTTTGCGCACGCCCGACACGTTCGGCGCCAGCGTCTGGACGTTGCCGTCCGGCGCGTCCGGGATCAGGATCGAGCTGATCTGCGCCCCGAACTGGTCGAAGAACCGGAAATGGTCCTTCTCGGTCCCGTCGACGTCGAGGACGCGCGCCGAGAGGATCGTCACGTCCTGGGCGAACTCGAAGCGGATCTCGCCGCCCTGCGCCTCGTCGTCCGGGTCGTCGACGTAGCCGTCCATGCCCGCGTCGACGTCGTCCTCGGCGATGATCAGCACCAGCCCGAGCGGCGTGTCGTTGCCCGGCACCTGCGGGTTCGGCGTCAGGAGGTCCGGATCGCCGCCGGTCGGGCTCTCCGAGTCGAACAGGATCGCCTTGTCGGGGTGGTTCTGAGCGGGGTCGCCGCCCGCGATCCAGTGGTTCTGCGCGCTGATCGTCACGCCGATCGACGCGTACTGGTCGGCGATCGCCTCGCCGGCCTGGAAGCTCATCGGGATGCCCGTCGAGGTCTCGTCGAAGTCGATCATCCGCGGGCAGGGCACGAGCTCGAGCATCGGCACGGCGCCGGAGCCGCGCAGGTACACCTCGAAGCGATCGACGTCGGGCTCGAAGAAATGGACCGTCTGGACGCTGCCGTCGCCGAGCGACGCGACCGGCAGCACCTCGTCGGGCGTGACGAGGTCGCCGTCGCGGTAGAAGCGCAGCTCTGTCCCGGGCGACTCGTCGACGTCGAGCAGGGTGACGGAGCAGATCGTCGCCTTGCCGGCGAAGTCGAAATACAGGCTCCCGCCGTACGCCTCGTCGTCCGGCACGGTGACGAGCCCGCTGGGGCCGTTCGCGCCCGCCTCGTTCTCGGCGATGACGAGCGCCATGCCGAGCGCCTCGTCGTTGGCCACCCCGGCGGGGTTCGGCGTCGCCAGGTCGCCGTCGTCGCCGGTCGGATTGCCCGTGTCGAACAGGATCGCCCGGTCGGGATGGCCGATGAAGTTGTTGCGCGCGGAGATCGTGAGCCCGATGTCCGCCCACTGCGTGTCGATCGTGCGGCCCGCGACCATCACGTCGTCGGCGCCGATGGTGTGGTCGAAGTCGAGCAGGTCGCAGAACACCGCTCCCTGCACCGCGAACTGGGAGCGCGGCGTCCACGCGACGCCGTTTCCGTCGAGGTAGAGCGCGCGGACCGCGACCGGCGCGGGGAGCTGGCCGACGAGCGCAGCGGGGAACGTCAGCGAGAGCTGCCCGTCGCCGTTCGCGTCGAGCAGCCCGAAGCCGAGCAGCGGGGCTTGGATCGGAGCGACGGGAGCGAAGCCGACGAGCTCGGCGGTGAGGGCGAAGGCCGGGCCGCTCGCGCCGCGGACCTGCGCGGTCAGCCGCAGGCCGGCGACGTCGGTCTCGTAGTAGGCGTTGACCTCGGCGCCGCCGCCCGCGAGGACGGGGGAGCCGCACAGGACGCCCGCGAGGGCGCACAGGACGATCTTCATCGTGGTGGGGCCGGCAACGGCCGGCCGAGGCGGGGGGCGAGGGCTCTCGCCCGCGGAGAGGCTCGGACGGCGATCGGCTGCCGCGCCGACACCACCGTCCGCCCAAAGAACTATCCCGCCCGCGAGCCGCGCGTCGGCAATCTCCGATTCGGCACCGAGGCGCGCTGCCGCCCGCTTCGGCGAGGGGTGTCGAGGCCATGCCGCCGTGCCACGCTGAGCGGCTGCCGGCGCGGCTCTCCCCGATTCCCGTCACGGATCGCTCGCGCCGCGGATCTCTCCGCCCGAGAACCGTGACCGACCTCCGCTCCATTCCCGCCGAGCTCGCGCTCGCCGACCTCGTCTGGCTGCGCGCGCTCGCCCTGCGCCTGGTGCGCGACGAGCACGCCGCCGACGACGCCGTGCAGGAGGCCTTCCTGCGCGCGCTCCAGGCGGCGCCGCGTCGCCTGCGCGGTCCGCGCCTGCGCGCGTGGCTCGCGACGGTGCTGCGCAACGCGGTCCGCCGCGGCCGCCGCGACGCCGCGGTGCGCCGCGAGCACGAAGAGCGCCGCGCGCTGGAGGCGCCGCACGCCGCCGACGACCCGCTCGAGCGGCTGCGCGTGCGGCACGAGCTCGCGAGCCACGTGCTCGCGTTGCCCGAGCCGTACCGCACCGCGCTCCTGTTGCGCTACCAGGAGGGCCTGTCGCACGCCGAGGTCGGCGCGCGCCAGGGAGTGAGCGAGGCCGCGGCGCGCCAGCGGGTCGCGCGGGCGCTCGCTCGTCTGCGTGAGCGGTTGGACGCGCAGCACGGCGGCGGGCGCGGCGCGTGGGCGCTCGCGCTCGTGTCGGTCGAGCGGTTCTCGCAACCCGCGCCGGCGCTCGCGCCGGCGGCGACGCTCGGAGGGATCCTCATGGCGACGAAGGCTCAGGCCGTCGCCGTCGCGGCGGTATGCGCCGTCGCGGCGGTCGGCGTGTGGATGGGAGCGCGTTGGGGCGCCAGCGAGCGCCCCCGCGCGGACGCGCACGTCGAGGTCGCGCCGGCGGCGAGCCTCGTCGCGCCGGACGCGGGCGACGCGGCGCCGCAGCCGGCGTCCGCGCTCGAGGCCGGGCGCGTCGCGTCCGCGGCGGCGCCGCCGCCGGTCGCGGCCGATCCGTTCGCGGCGATCGACCGCGAGCGCGACCTGCACGGCCTCGTGCTCGACCCGCAGGGAGCGCCCGTCGGTGGCGCGCGCGTCGCGCTCCTGCGCGACCCGCTGCGCACGTACGGCACGCTCCTCGTCGGTTTCGACGATCCGGGAGCGACGATCGCCGAGGTGCGCACCGAGGCGTCGGGCGCCTTCGTCTTCCCGCTCGAGCCGGGCGAGCCCGTCGACCTCGTCGTCGAGGCCGCCGGCTTCGCGCGCGCCCGGCGCGAAGGGCGCCTTCCCGGCGAGCGCGTCGTCGTACAGCTCTCCTGCGGCGCGGCTCTCGAAGGCCGCGTCACGGACGATCTCGGCGCGCCGGTCGCGCACGCGCGCATCGAGCTGACGAGCGAGCGTGGCGGCCACGTCCTGCTCGCGAGCGCGACCACCGACGAAGAGGGGCGCTTCGCTCTCGCCGATCTCGAGCCGGGGGACGTCGACGTCGCCGTCCGCGCGCCGAGCTACGCGACGTCCGATCTGCGGCGCTCGGTCGAGCTCTCCGCGGGAGCGACCGCCCGGCTCGACCTGGAGCTCTCGCGCGGCGCGGTCGCGACCGGCCGCGTCGTCGATGCCGAGACCGAGCTCCCCGTCGCGGGCGCGCGCGTCGAACAGCGCTGGGGCGCGTCGAGCGTCCGCACCGGCGCCGACGGGCGCTACGAGCTGCGCGGCATCGACGCGAGCGCGTCGAGCGTGCTCGCGGTCGAAGCGGACGGTTACGCGGCGACCGAGGAGCGACTGCCGGCGGGCGTCGACGGCCAGTACGAGCTCGACTTCGCGCTGCGCCGGGGCGTGCGCGTACACGGCCGGGTGGTCGGAGCCGCCGGGGAGCCGGTCGCCGGCGCGTCCGTCACGCTGGTCGGGGCGGAGCTCACGCCCGAGCTCCAGCGCCTCGCGTGGCGGCCCGTCGCGACCGCGGCCGACGGCTCGTTCGCGATCGAGGACGCGCGCGTCGACTTGCCGCACGTGCTGCGGGTCGTCGCGCGCGGGCACGCGGGCGGTCTGTGGGACTTGCCGTCGCCGGAGTCCGGCGCGCGCGAGGTCGACGTCGGCACGCTCGCGCTCGCGCCGTCCGTCCTGCTGTGCGGAACGGTCGTGCTCCCCGACGGCGAGCCGGTCCCGCACTGCGACGTCTGGATCCAGCCGAACCCGAGTGCGCGCGGAGCGCTCGGCGCGCCGCCGCGCCGCACGGCCGGCTCGTTCGCCGCGGATCGCAACGGGCGCACCGACGACCTCGGCCGCTTCGCGTTCGCCGGCCTGGCGCCCGGCGCGGCGGTCGTGCGCGTCCAGCCGCCCGGCGGCGGCTGGATCACGCGCGAGGTGGCGGTGCCATCCGACGTGGGTCGCGTCGACCTGCGCGTCGAGCTCGACCTCGGGCTCGGGATCGTCGGTCGCCTCGTCGATCCCGGCGGCAGCCCGGTCCCGAACGCGTGGGTGCGGGTCGATGCGCAGGACGGCGCGGCGGGGTACGCCTTCGGGGACGCCGAAGGCCGCTTCCGGCTGGCGTCGCTCCCGCCGGGCGCGTACCGGCTGATCGCGACGCCCACCGACGCGCCGGCGGACGACGGCACGGTGCTGGCGCCCGCGACGCTCGCGAGCGTGTCGCCGGGGACGGCCCCGCTCGAGATCGTGCTCCCGCGCATCGCGGCGACGGGCGGCGTCGTGGTCGATGCGCTCGGCCGTGGGCTCGCGAACGTGCCGGTCGTCGCGCTCGCCGCCGGCGGCGAACGGCTGGCGCGCGCGACGACGGACGAGAGCGGGAGCTTCTTCCTGCGCGCGCGCTCGAGCGAGACGTTCGCGGTGCGTGCGGAGCTCGCGCGCGAGGGCGCGGAGCCGGCCGTCGCGACCGTCGAAGCGGTGCGCGAGGGCGACGCGGCGCTGCGGCTCGTGCTGCCGGTGCGCGTCGAGTAGCCGAGTCGTTACGAGCGCGTGACGCGCGCCGGCGCCGCGCGCGCCGACGATGGGCGCGTGCACGCGCTCGTCCTCTCGCTCGCACTCCTCGTCGGCTCGGACGACGAGCGCTGGCTCGGTTGGCCGCTCCCGTCGCAGAGGCTCGCCGACCCGCCGCCGATCGTGCCGAGCGAGTGGCTCGTCGCGCGCGCCGGGGGACTCGATGCGGCGGCGATCGTCGCGCGGCACCTCGTGGACGGCGCGCAGGCTCCGGAGGCTGGGGACGCGTGGGAGGTGCGCGGCGACGTCGCGCACCTGGTGGACGTCGTCGCCGCGTACGCGCAAGTCGAGTCGCCCGTCGCCGAGGTGCGCATGGCGAAGCTCACGGGCGGCGACGTGCTCGTCGTGAACGGCGAGCCGTTCCCCGGCGACCCGGAGCGCCGCGGCCTCGAGGGCGTGCCGGTCGCGCTGCGCGCGGGGACGAACGAGCTGTACGTGTTCGGCGCGCCGCAGGGCTTCGTGCTCGAGTTGTGGAAGCCGCGGGGGAGGCTCGTCGTCGGCAACTGGGACGCGGACTGGCCCCCGCCGGAGATCGAGGACTCGTTGTTCGACATCGAGCGCGTGCCGATCTACAACGCGTCGCTCGAGCGGGTGGAGGGGCTCCACTTCCACTACGGCGATCCGGTGGCCGATCCGCAGGCGCTTGCGTTCGATTGGAACGAGTGGTCGGACGGGGCCTCGATCCTCCCGCTCTGCAGCATCGGCGGCCGCGCCTGGAACGCCTTCGACGGCTTGCCCGAGGGCGCGCGGGAGGTCTTCGTGCCGATCGAGGTCTCTGCGGGCGAGGACGAGGACGATGTGACACGCACGTACCTGCGCGGTCCGGTCGGCGAGGGGCGCGGCGAGATCGTGCCGGCCGGCGCGGGCCCGCCGTCCGGAGCGACGCTCGGACTCCTGGGGAAGCTGCTCACCGCCCGGCTCGGGCCCGACATCGAAGCGCGGCTCGAGGATCGTCCGAAGGGCTCGCACTGGGCCATCCCCGAGCTGGCGCTCATCTCCGTCTACGCGACCGGCGGCGGCGCGGAAGAGCGGAGTCTCGCCCTCGCGCGCTTCGATGCGGAACGGCTGCGCAGCCACACGCGCCTCATGCCGACGCTCCTTCGCGACACCGACGCGGCGCAGGACCTGGCGAAGGAGCAGAGCTGGATCCGCCAACGCGTCGTCGTCGTGCTCCTGTACGGCACGGCGCGCACCAACGCGGCCTGGTCGGCGATCGGGTCGACCGCGGGCACGGACCGAGCAGAGTCGGACGCGCGCGCCGGTTGGATCTGGGACGAGGAGGACCCCGAGGTGGACGCCCCGCACGTCCTGCGGTTCGAGCACGGCGGCGCAGACGGCTTCGCCGCCGCGCTCGCGCTGCGCATGGCGGCGCTCGATTTCGGCGCTACGCGTCTCGCGGCGACGCTCGAGGCGACCGGGCTGCGCGTGCACTGAGCCGCGTCCTGCCGATCGCCGCGCTCAACGGGCTCGCGCTCACGCTCGGCTCCTGACGGGCTGCGTCACGGCGGCCGGCGTTGCGCGATCGTCGGCGCCGTGCTCGACTCGTGCCATGCAACGCCTCCTGCTCGGCCTCGTCGCGCCCTGCGCGCTCGCCCTCTCCGCGTCGGCGCAGATCATCGTGCTCGATGGGCAGGATCTCGCCGCCATCGTGAACGGCGCGCCCGGCGGGAGCGTGATCGAGATCCAGGGCAACGGGCCGTTCGTCGGCACGTTGTCGTGGAGCGCGAAGACGCTCACGATCCGCGCCGGGGCGGGGTTCGCGCCCGTGATCGAAGGAACCTCGTTCAGCGTCCTCTCGCTCTCGAACGCCAATCCGCCGACGACGGCGATCCTCGAAGGCCTGACGCTGCGCGCGGCGCCGCCGACGCCGACGAGCACGCCCGCCGCGATGTCGTTCACCGGGACCAGCCTCCAGCCCGAGGACATCGTCGTGCGGTGCACGGACTGCGTGCTCGAGGGCAACGTCTCGTCGAGCGGGACGGGCATGCACCGATTCACGGGAGCGTTCCGGGACACGCGCGTCGAGGGGAACTTCTCGCTCGGCGGCACGGGCAACCTCATCCAGAACGTCACGATCGAGGACTGCACGATCGATGCGCTCAGCGCCACCACGACCGGTAGCGCGAGCGTCGACGTCGACGTGCGCCGCACCCGCGTGCTCGGGCGGCTGTCGGCGAGCCCGATCTCGTCGAGCGTCATCGACGTCTTCGCCGAGAGCACGATCCTCGTCGGCGGCGGGCCCAGCTCGGGCTCCGGCATTTCGCTGAGCGGCGCGTCGACCGGGCGCTTCGTCAACCTGACGGTCACCGGCTTCGATACCGGGATCGCCGCGCCGGCGGCGGTGACGTTCGAGAACATGCTCTTGTTCGGCAACGGCAGCGACGTCGCCAATTCGGTGAGCGCGGGGCAGATCTCCAATTCGCTCATCTCCGACGGGACGTTCAACGGCGCGAACGGCAACTTCGCCGCGACGCCGGGGGTCGACTCGCTCGGCGCGCTCGTTCTCGGCTCGCCCGGCCTCGACGCGGGCAACAACGCGGCGGCCGGCCTCGGCACGCTCGACCTCGCCGGGCAGCCGCGGATCCAGGACAGCGACACGAACGGCAGCGTGATCGTCAACGTCGGCGCGTACGAGGCGCTCGGCAACACGCTCGCGCAAACGGTGCTCGTGCCCGGCAGCGGCGTGAATCCGATCGAGTACGTCGCGACGAGCCCGCCCGTGCTCGGCGGCACGTTCGGCGCGACGATCGCGACCAATCCGACGACGGTGCTGACGGTCGTCGCGATCGACCTCATCAACGTCCCGCCGTACGTCGTTCCCTTCGCGGTCGGCGAGATCCTCGTGCCGGCGAGCGTGTTCATGGTCCTCGACGTCGCAGCGGGCGTGCACGCGATCCCCGTCCCGGCGAACCCGGCGGCGGTCGGCGCGACGCTCGGCTCGCAGGGCTTCCGCGCCGAGATCCTGCCGGGTCCGATCGCGGAGCTCTTCGCGCTGAACGGGCTCGGCCTGACGCTGGGGCTTTGAGCCGAGCGAGCGAACGCATGCCGGCCTACGAGAGCAAGCAGGTCGCCGTGTGGGGTCTGTGGCTCGCGGGCGCGTTCGCGTTCGCCGGCATCGCGCTCGGCGTCTGGGCGCTCGCGGCCGGACGGCCGACGGAGGCCGCGTTCTGCGCGCTCCTCCTGCTCGTCGCGCTGCTCGTGTCGAACTTCGCGGTGCTCACCGTGCGCGTCGGCCACGACGACGTGTGCTGGTCGTTTGCCGCGGGCCTCGTCGGACGGCGGATCCCGCTCGCCGACGTGCGCGCGGTCGAGGTGCGCCGCTCGCCCTGGTACTGGGGCTGGGGCATCCGCTGGACGCCCCGCGGCTGGCTGTGGCGCTCGAGCGGGCTCGACGCGGTGTGGATCGAGCGCGCGAGCGGCAAGCGCGTCGGCGTCGGGTCGCCGCAGCCCGAAGAGCTGGCGCGCGCGATCGGCGAGCGGTTGGCCCTGCGCGGGTGAGCTGGAGCGGCGCGCGCTTGCACGTCCCCGAGCTGCCGGTCTCCCAGCGTTTCGCGCTCGACGAGACGCCCGAGCGCTGGACCGCGTTCGCCGCGCGCGGCGCCGTGACCGCGGCTCCCGGGAGCCGCTGGTACGAGGCGCGCGACGCGGACGGCGCGTTGCGTGCAGCGCTGCGCCCGCCGCTCGTCCTGCTCGACGGCGACGGCTTGCCCGCGCCCGACGAGCTCGCGCGCCGCGCCGAGGCGGGACCCGGCCGGTACGCGGTGCTGCTCTTGCGGTCGGGCGCGGCCGCGCTCGGCCTGTTCGACGACGGCGAGCTCGTCGAGCACAAGACGTTCAAGCGCTACACCGTGCGCGGGAGCGGGCGCGCGCAGACGACGCACCTCGCGACGAAGGGCAAGTCGCGCTACGGCTCGCGCCTGCGGCTGCGCAACGAGGAGCGTCTGCTCGAGGAGGTGAACGAGCGGCTCGGGCGCTGGTGGAAGGACGAGCCGCCCGCCGAGCGGCTCTACGTGTCGTGCCCGGTGCGCCTCGCCGCGCGGCTCGCGCGCGCCGATCCGCCGCCGCCGGTCGCGCTCGACGGGTCCGAGCGGGTGCGCATCCCGCTGCACGTGCACGCTCCGAGCTTCGAGGAGCTCGTGCGCGTGCACGCCTCGATCGCGCGCGGCCGCGCGTGGTCCGACGCGTAGCGCGAGCCGATCAGAGCGTCTCGTCGAGCAGCAGCAGCGCGCTCGCGTGGCCGAGCCAGAGCGCGAATGTCGCGTCGACGTGCGCCGTCTGCACGTAGATCGAGCGCGCGAGCGTCGTCGGGCTCGCCGCCGGCCCGATGGGCACGAACGACAAGAGCGTCCCGCTCGCCGGCACGACGCCGAGCGGCAGCAGGACGAACGAGGGGTCGATCACGAGCGTGCCGCCGAACGCGTCGAGCGGGATGTCGCCCTGCGCCGCCGCGAGGCCCGCGACGACGACCTCGCCGGGGGCGCCGCTCGCCCACAGGAGCACGGATTCGCCCTCGCGCACCGGCGTGCTCGTCTCGAGGCGGCGGGCCGCTCCGGGGAGCGCGAGCACCGTCCCGCCGTCCTGGTCGACGTCCTCGCCCGCGGCGCCGGCCGAGCACGCGGCGCCGCCGGCCGCGCCGCTCGCTCCCGGCGCGTACGAGAGATCGTGCACGCGCAGCGTGGCGGTGCTCCCCGGCGGCAGGCGCAAGCCGTCGCCGCCGTCGCCGCCGCCGGCGCACATCGCCCCGTTGCTCGATCCCGCGCCGCCGGCGCCTGCGCGCACCGTGCACCCCGACGCGAGCACCGTGCCCGCCGCGAGCACCGCTCCCGAGCCGCCGCGGGCGCCCGCGAACGGCGCCTGCACCAGGGAGCTCCCGCCGTCGCCGCCCAGGAGCTCGCACGCGAACAGGCTCACGCGCGCGCCGAGCTCGACGACGAGCGCGTCGCCGCCCGCGCCCGTCACGCCCTGGAGCAACTGATCCACGAGGTCGGGCCCCTGCGCGCCTCTCAGCGTGCAATGCGCGAGCACCACTTCGTCGCAGTCCGAGACGAGCGCGGCGGGAAACGAGTCGGCCTGCGTCGTCGACGCGTACGAGTTGTCGCCGGAGCCGCCCCACAAGTTGCAGCGCTCGATCCACACCGGGCCGTCGCACCCCACGGCCGTCAACGCCGCCGCGCCCTGCGGGACGACGGCGACGCCGCGCATCACGAACGACTGCGACGCGGCGAGCCCGCTCACCGTGAACGTGCCGAGGATGTTGACGCTCAGCGCCTGGCCGAGCTCCGCGCAGAGCACGAGCGATTTCCCGGTGACCTGCACCGATTCGAGGTAGAGCCCCGAGCGCGCGACGATCACGTCTCCGTCGGCCGCGGCGTCGACCGCGGCTTGGATCGACGTGAAGTCGACCCCGACGCCGGGCGCGTCGTCGACCAGCCAGACGCTCTGGGCGGACGCGGCGGGGCCGAGGAGCAGGAGAACGGCGCAGGAGCGGAACGCGATCTTCATGTTCATAGCGTCGAATCGAGCAGGAGCAACGCGCTCGCGTGGCCGAGCCAGAGCGCGAAGCTCCCGTCGACGTGCGCGGTCTGGACGTAGATCGAGCGCGCGAGCGTCGACGGGTTCCCGGCGGGCGGGATCGGCACGAGGACGTCGAGCTGGCCGCTCGGGGGCACGACGCCGAGCGGCACGAGGACGAGCAGGGGATCGATGACGAGCGACCCGGCGAACGCATCGAGCGGCAGGTCGATCTGTCCCGGGGCGAGGGCCGCGACGACGGCGTCGCCCGCGAGGCCCCGCGCCGAGAGGGTCGCGCTCTCTCCCTCGCGATGCGGCGAGGTCGCGGCGAAGCGGCGCGCCGTGCCGGGGAGCGCGAGCGCGCTGCCGCCGTCGACGTCGACGTCCTCGCCGTTCGAGCCGGGCGAGCAGCCGAAGCCGCCCGCTCCGCCGCCGACGCCCGGCGCGAACGAGCAGTCCTGCCAGCGCAGCGCGCCGGTGCTCCCGAACGGCAGCCCGACACCGTCGCCGCCGGAGCCGCCGTTGCCGCAGAAGAAGATGTCCGCGTCGGCGAAGCCGCCTTTGCCGCCGCGCAGGATGCAGCCGGACGCGAGCAGCGTGCCCGCTCCCAGCTCGACCCCCGAGCCGCCGCTGCCGCCGTCGTCCGACACGGTGTCGAAGACCCGGCCGCCGTCACCGCCCGTGAGGTCGCAGTCGAACAAGCTGACGCGCGCGCCGAGCTCGATCGAGAGCCCGTCTCCGCCGTCGCCCGGCGACGTGTGGAAGTCCTCGTCCTCGAGATCGAGCCCATCCGCGCCGACGAACGTGCAGCGCGCGAAGACGACCTCGTCGCAGTCGCGCACGCGCGCTCCCGGGAACGAGTCCGACTGCGTCGTCGAGGTGAACGTGTTGTCGCCGGCCGCGCCGCGCAGCACGCAGTCCTCGACGAAGATCGGCCCGTCGCAGTCGACGAGGTAGAGCCCCTGTTCGACCGGGTTGACGACGTCGAGGCCGCGCAGCACGACGGACTGCGACGCCGAGAGCCCGCGCACCGACAGCGCGGTGAACACGTTGACCTGCTGTCCGGCGTCGGCCGTGATCACGAGCCGCTTGCCGACGACGCTGGTCTTCGTGTACGTCCCCGCGCCGACGAGAATCACGTCGCCGTCGGACGCCGCGTCGACCGCGGCTTGGATCGACGCGAAGTCGACGCCGGGGCCCGGGGTGTCGTCGACGACCCAGACGCTCTGCGCCGCGGCCCCAGGCGCGACGAGGACGAGAGCGAGCGGAACGAGCTTCAAGCGCATGGTGGGATCCTCGCCGATCAGAGCGTCGCGTCCAGCAACAGGAGCGCGCTCGCGTGGCCAAGTCGGATGCGCGACGGCGCGACGTGCGCCGTCTGGACGTAGAGCGTGCGGGCGAGCGTCGCCGCGCTCGCCGCCGGCGGGATCGGTACGAGCGCGTCGAGCGTGCCGCTCGGCGGCACGCTCCCGAGCACGATCAGCACGAACGCCGGATCGAGCACGAGGTCTCCGGCGAACGCATCGGCCGGGAAGCGGTCCTGGCTTGCGGCGATCCCGGCGAGGACGACCTCGCCCGCCGGTCCGCCGGCGGACAGGGTCGTGCTCTCGCCTGCGCGGTGCGGTGACGTCGCCGCGAACGGCCGCGCGACGCCGGGGAGCGCAGCGACGGTCCCGCCGTCGACGCGGATCGACTGCCCGTCGGCGCCGGGCGAGCAGAGCGGCCCGGGCTGACCTCCGGTCCCCGGCGCGAACGTGCAGTCTTGCCAGCGCAGCTCCGCGCTCCCGCCGGTGAGCCAGAACCCGTGGCCGCCGTGGCCCCCGTTGCCGCACGAGATGAAGTTCGCGTCGCCCGAGCCGCCCCAGCCGCCCGACGTCGCGCATCCCGACGCGAAGACGCTGCCGGCGAGGATGTGCACGCCGCTCCCGCCGTTCCCGCCGTCATCGGTCGTCGTGTCGAAGACGCCGCCGCCGCCGCCGCCTGACAGCGTGCAGTCGAACAGGCTCACGAGCGCTCCGTCGACCAAGAGCCCATCGCCCCCGTCGCCGGCGTCGTACTCGAATTTCTCCTCGATCAGCGACGTCCCGCCGCCGCCCTGGAGCGTGCAGCGCGCGAGCACGACCTCGGCGCAGTCGAAGATGCGCGCGCCGGGGAACGAGTGGAGCGCCGCGCCCGTCGAGAAGCCCGCGAACGTGTTGTCCCCGACCGCGCCGAGCAACGCGCAGTCCTCGACCCAGATCGGCCCGTCGCAGTCGACGAGGTAGAGGCCCTGCTCGACGGGGCTCACGACGTCGAGCCCGCGGAGCACGACGGACTGCGAGGCCGCGAGCCCGCGCACCGAGAGCGCGCCGCTCACGTCGACCTGCGCTCCGACGTCGGCTGCGACGACGAGCCCCTTCGCGAGGATGCTGGTCTTCGCGTACGTGCCCGCGCGCACGACGAGGACGTCGCCGTCCGCCGCGGCGTCGACGGCTTGCTGGAGCGAGGTGAAGTCGACACCGACGCCGCCGTCGTCGTCGACGGTCCAGACGCTCTGCGCGCCGGCGGGCAGCGCCGCGGCGGCGAGCGCGGTCGCAGCGAGGAGCGGACGGGTCATGGCGCAGCGCACAGCACGGCGACGAGGAACGAGAGACGCGGCACGGAGAACCTCCTCTCCGAGGGGGGCGGCGACATCTCTACCCTACCCTGCGGCGCCACGCGCGGGGACCCCGGGCGCCGCTCAGCGCCCGCGACGGCGCTCGAGCGCCTCGCGCAGCGGCAGCTCGATGCTCCCCGCCCAGCGGGCGTCGTAGCCGGAGAGCGCCGGCATCAGGTCGCCCGTGCCCGTGATCCGCAGCGCGTAGCGGTCGAGCTCGCGCTCGTCGGCGAGGTCGGCGGCGGCCGGGCCGCGCAGCTCGACCCACGCCTCGCGCGCCCCGGGGTCGAACACGGCAGCTCGCGCGAGGAACGGCATGCGCGTCACGACCGCGCCGTCGCGCAGGAGCGCGAGGTCGAGCGAAAGCCCGAGCTCGCAGACCTCCGCCGGCACGTCGTCGCCGATGCGGAGCGCGATCGACAGTTCCGTCGGGAGTTGCTCCCGTCCGAGGTGGTACGCCCACGTTCCCGCTCGGATCGCGGCGGCCGCGAGATCGCTGTGCCGCGGCGGAGCGAGGAGATCGACGTCGTCGACGATCGTCACAGGGAACGCGAGGCGACCGCGCCAGAGGACCCCCTGCTCGAGAGCTCGCTCGCTCTCCGGCTCCATCCACGTCTCGCCGCGCGCGACGACGAAGTCGAAGGCGACGCGGTGCTCGCCGAGCGGCAAACGCCCTAGACGCTGGTAGCGGTCCGCCTCGATCTGGCCCGCAGCGGCGAAGCCGCAGAGCGCATGTCTCAACGCGCCCGCGCGCACCGGCGCGAGCCCGGCGCGACGCGGCCGCGCGCGAACCGCGACCGCGCCGGGGATCGCGGGCGGCACGCGCATCGACACGACGAGCGGCTGGTCGTCGACCCACACCCGCGGAACGTCGAGGGCGCGAGCGTTCCACAGCACGCGGCGCCATTCGGCATCGTCGAGCTGCTCGCCGCGCGCGAGGCGGGCATGGAGCTCGGGGATCGTGCCCTGGCCGAACGCCGCCAGCGGCACGAGCAGCGCCGCGAGTCGCAGGAGCAGCTTCACGAGCGCGCGTACGGCGCGCCCGCCCGCGCGTTGGCCCGATCCGGAGCCCGGAGCCGGCGCCGTCAGCGGCTCTCGCGCGCGAGCGCCTCCGCGAGCGGCAGCTCGACCGTCCCCGCCCAGCGGGCGTGAGACCAGCGCAGCGCGGGCACGCAGCCGGCGCTCCCGCGCACGCGCAGCGTGTAGCGCGCGCGCTCGGCCTCGTCGTCGTACGCCGCAGGTGCGAGCTGCGTGAGCGTCGCCTCGGCGACGCGCGTGCGGCCCTCGCTCGCGCACGAGCGCGGTGCGTTCGAGTCGAACACGGGGAACGACGCAAGCTCGACGACCTCGCCGTCGCGCAAGAGCTCGAGCTCGAGCGAGAGCCCCACGCCGGCCAGCGCCGCAGCGAGCTCCCCCTCGAGGCTCAGCCCGACGGAGAGGACGCGGGGCCGGAGCCCATTCGGAAGCCGCGCCCGCACCGCACGCCGCACGGCCGCGTCGATCGCGGGCGAGCTCACCGGCGGCGCGATCGCGTCGAGGTCCGCGACGACGCGCACGTCGCGCGCGAAGACGCCGCTCCAGAGCAGCTCGGGCGGCGCGCCGTAGCCCCAGCGCCCACGCTCCACGCGGACGTCGAGCTCGAGGCGGTGCTCTCCCTCCGGCAGCGAGCCGAGCTCGCGGTAGAGCTGCGCCTCGTGCGACTCGCGCGCTCCCGTAGCGCAGTACACGATCTCGACGTTCCCGGCTCGAGCCGCGAAGAACCCCTCGTGGCGCGGCGTCGCCGTGATGCGGACCCGCTCCTCGAGCCAGCTCGGCACGCGCAGCGCCGCGAAGAGCGGCTCGTCGGCGACCCACGTGCGCGGCAGCTCGACGACGCGCGCGTTCGCGAGCGCACGCTGCCACTGCGCACCGTTCAGCCGCTCGCCCGCGCGCACGCACCGGGTCAGCTCGAGCACCGCGGGGTCGACCTGCAGCTTGCCGTCCGCGTCGACGCAGACCTCGCGCCACGCCGGCGGGAGCGCGTCGACGAGCGCGTCGAGATCCGCCGCGGGAGCGGCGAGAGCGAGGAGGGCGAGAATCGGCGCTGCGAGCATGCCCCGAGGCTAGTCGCTCGGGGCCGAGCGGTTGCACTGTGACTCGCGGGGCCGAGCGCGCCTAGCCGACGCGGAGGAGCTCCATGTCGCACCGCGCCGCCCCCTTCGCTCTCGCTCTCGCGCTGCTCGCCGCCCCCGCGGCCGCGCAGGAGGTCCTCGACGGCACGTACACGTTCGTCCGGCTGCGGGCGGAATGGACGCAGGAGTGCGGCGCTGCGAGCACGTCGTCCTTCTCGAGCGTCGCGGTGGGCGAGCTCGCGTTCCTCCCGAACGGCACTGTCTCGTCGACGACGACCTACCAGGCGTTCCACTCGAGCGCGACGTTCACGAGCTGCACGAACACGGGCGGAGCCGGACCCTTCGGGACGTACGTGCTCGACGCGACCGGCGCGCTCGTCCTCACGCTCGCCGGCCAGGCCCCGGCGACCCATCGGTTGAGCCCCGACCGCGACGTGATCGTGTCGGGCCCGAGCCCCGCGGGCACGCCGACCCTGCTCGTCGCAGTGCGTCAGGAGCCGACGAGCGCGGCCACGCTGGCGGGCGACTACGCCTTCATGCAGATCGGGGACAGCACGCTCTGCTGCGGTCTCGGCTTCGACGGTTGGATGGGGGCGTGCACGTTCGACGGCGCCGGCGGGGCCCAGTGGCAGGGAGCGAAAGGCTCGTTCGGCGCAGTCCTGGGAGGCCCGGGCACGTACGCCGTCGGCCCGTCGGGCTCGCTCTCGCTCGCGGGCTTCCTCGCGCTCGAGTCGTTCGGCGTCGTCTCCGGGGACGGGCGGATCGCCGTCGTCGGGGAGCGCACCGGCGCCGAGGTGCGCCTGTCGGTGTACCTGCGTCGCCCGACGGCGCCCCTGACGCCGTCGCCTCTGGCCGGCGGCTGGTGGCTGGCCGAAGCGGGGTCCGACACGCTCTCCACGTCCTTCCCCCCGGACGTAGAGCAGTTCTCGATCGCGGGCGCCGTCTTCTTCGACGCGGCGGCGGGCACGCGCCTCGTCGGGGCCCAGCGCACGTGGTCGGACGGCAACGGCGGCGGAGCGGCGCCGCTCGTCGACACCGCGCCGTTCGCCATCGATCCGAGCGGATTGTTCGACTTCGGCGGAGCGACGGTTCCGGGCGCGCTCTCGTCGGCCCAGATCCCGGGCCGGCTCGGCGACGGAGAGGAGCTCGCCTTCTACGCCGACATCAAAAACGGTCAACCCGGGTCGTGCGGGCTGCTCGTGCGCGCGTGGGGAGCGCTCGCGGGCGACGCGGGCGCGATCTCGGCGGCGTTCGGCGGGACGCAGACGCTGACGCTGCGCGCGACGGCGCAGAACGGGGGGCTCGTCTACCTCGTCGGCGGCTCGATCAGCGGGAGCTACCCGGGCGTCGCGCTCCTCGGCGAGACGGTCCCGCTGAACTTCGACGCGTACACGCAGCAGACGCTCGCGGCGCCCAACGCGCCGCCGCTGGGGCAGAGCCTGGGCGTGCTCGACGCGTTCGGTCGCGGGACGGCGACGTTCACGCTGCCGGCGGGGTCGAGCCCCGCGCTCGTCGGCCTCGAGCTGCGGCACGCCGCGATCGTCGTCGATCCGACGCTCCCGAGCCCGCTGCGCCTGGTCACCAACGCCGTCCCCGTGCGGATCGAGACCTGACGCGCGCGCGGGCGCGCGGCACACTGGCCGGATGCGTCCGCCCTCCGCGCCGCCGGCCGGGACCGTCGAGGCCTGGTGCCACGCGCTCGTCGCGACGGGCGAGCTCGCGCGCAAGCTCGCGCCGCCCGCGCCGCCCGATCTCGAGCGCGCCGAGAGCTGGGAGCGCGACCCGCCGGTGCGGCGGCTCGCGGCGCCCGGGCGGCCGGCCTTGCTGCGCGTCGTGCGGCGCAGCGCGAAGACGCCGGCGGCCGGCGCGCTCGTGCGCGCGCAGGTGCGTGCGCGGCTCGTGCACACGTTCGCGCACCACGAGCTGCAGGCGGCGGAGCTGTTCGCGTGGGCCGTGCTCGCGTTCCCCGACACGCCGCGCGCGTTCCGGCGCGGGCTCGTGCGGCTCGCGTGCGAGGAGCTCACCCACCTGGCGGCCTACTGCGCGCACCTCGACGCGCTCGGCCACGCCTACGGCGACTTCGTCGTGCGCGACTGGTTCTGGTCGCGCGTCGCCGCGTGCCCCGATCCGTTGCGCTTCGTCGCGCTGCTCGGCGTCGGCCTCGAGGGCGCGAACCTCGAGCACAGCGCGCGGTTCGCCGACTGGTTCGAGCGCGCCGGCGACGCGGACGGCGCCGCGCTCCTGCGGCGCGTCGAGCGCGACGAGGTCGCGCACGTCGCGTTCGCGCGGCGCTGGTGCGAGGCGTTCGCGGGCGCGCCGCTCGACTACGACGCGTGGGCGGCGCTCCTGCCCGCGCCGCTGACGCCGGCGCTGCTGCGCGGCACGCCGCTCAACGTCGACGCGCGCCGCAGCGCGGGTTTCGACGACGCGTTCCTCGCGCGGCTCGACGCGGCGCCGCCCGCGCACCGCGAGCGGGGAAGGGACGAGCCGTGAGCGAGCGCGCGCCCGTCGCCTGGGTGCTCAACCTCGACGCGGAGGAAGAGCTCGCGGCGCGCGGCCGCTACGCGCCGAACGCCCGCCTCGCGGCGCTCGTGAACCGCAACGCGGCGCGGCTCGCGGGCGTGCTCGTGCTCGCGGGAGACGTCGTCGTCGACGAGCACACGCCCGCCGGCGCCGCGCGCGGGCTCGAGGGACGCGCGTGGAGCCCGACGCCGCGCGCGCTCGCGCTGCTCGCGCACGCCGGCGCGCGGCTGCCCGACGCGCCTGCGCTCGACGTGCTGCGCGCCGTCAACGCGCGTCCGTTCGCCGCGGGCGTGCGCGCCGAGCTCGGGGGCGAGCCGTTCGACAAGCGCGTCGCGCGTTTCCTCGACGAAGCGCTCGTGCTGCTCGAGCGCCCTGCGCCGCTCGGCTGGCTCGTGCGCCGCACGTTCGGCGCCGCCGGGCGCGGACGCATGCGCATCGCGAGCGGACCGCCGAGCGAGCACGAGCGACGCTGGCTCGCGGCGAGCGTCGCGCGCGGGCCGCTCGTCGTCGAGCCGTGGGTCGACGTCGCGCACGAGACGACGGTGAGCGGATCCGTGTCGCGCTCCGGCGCCGTGTGCATCCTCGCGCCGTGCGCGCAGCGGACGACGCGCGGGGGCGCATGGGTCGCGACGCGGCGGACGGGCGCGGGCGAGCTCGCGCGGAGCGACGACGAGCGGGTGCTCGAGGCGGCCGAGGTCGTGGGGGAGCGGCTCGCCCGCGCGGGCTACTTCGGGCCGTTCGGCGTCGACTCGTTCCGCTACCGCGCGGGCGGCCGCGCGGGCCTGAATCCGCTGAGCGAGATCAACGCGCGCTGGACGATGGACTGGCCCGTGGGCCGCGCCGCGCCCTGAACGGGCGCCTTACGCACCAGACGGACGAAGAGGCCCCTTGCGAAAGCGCCAGGAGCGGGGCTACCGTCCGCTCGTGCCGACCTCCGTGCTCCAGCGCTCGCTCGTCCGTCCGCACACGTGACGGGCTTCCACGGCCTCGGGAGGGAACCCCTCGCGAGTCGCCAGCGAGCCGGTCGGTTCGGGATCCTGAGAGTCCTGAGGTGCGGGTGAGCTCCGGCGACTGAGGTCGGTGCTCCTCCTCGAGGCCTCGTTGCGCCGTCGCGCGCAGCGTCCCCCCTTCCGTGGCCTTCGAGGATTCCCGATGCACCGATGTTTCCCGCTCGCGGCGCCCGTCGTCGCGCTCCTGGCCCTGCCGGCGTTCGGCCAGGCGGACCCGCCCGAAGACGACGACCTCGTCCGCTGGTCCGACCTGCTCGGCACAGGCATCCGTTTCGATCTGTACGGCTTCGTGCGCGCGGACGCGCAGTACGCCGACTCGCGCTTCAACGACGTCCAGATCCCCGGGTTCGTGCAGTCCGAGGATCCGAGCGCGCCGGCGTCGGTCGGCGCCGAGGACGACGACAGCGACTTCGCGCTGCACGCGCGCCTGACGCGCTTCGGCGTGAACTTCAGCGGCCCCGAGATCGACGGGCTGGGCAACCCGGAAGCGACCGCCAACGTCGAGATCGACTTCTACAACATCGGCCTCACGGGCGAGAGCGACTCGCGCTCGGCGATCCGCATGCGCAAGGCGTTCGTGCACCTCGACTGGGGGCACTGGGCGCTGCTCGCCGGCCAGACGTGGGACGTCATCTCGCCGCTCTTCCCGGCGGTGAACCACGACCTCGTCATGTGGGGCGCGGGCAACCTGGGCGATCGGCGGCCGCAGCTCAACGTCGAGTACGAGAGCGCGATGGGCGCGGGCAAGCTCAGCGCCGTCGCGGGGCTGGGCCTGAGCGGCGCGGTCGCCGGCACGACCGTCGAGGGCGGCTTGCGCAGCGGCGAGAACTCCGGCGCGCCGATGGTGCACGCGCGGATCGGGTACAGCGGCAAGACCGACGCGGGCGGGGCGTACCAGCTCGGCGTCTGGGGGCACGTGTCGGAGGAGGACTACGACGCGATCCCCGGCGACGCGGACACGAGCGACCAGAGCTACGACTCGTCCTCGATCGGCATCGACGTGCGCGTTCCCGTCGTGTCGAACCGCGTCTGGCTCCTGGGCGAGTACTGGATGGGCGAGAACCTCGACGACGTCCGCGGCGGCATCTTCCAGGGCGTCAACCCGGTGTCGGGGGCGGAGATCGAGTCCGAGGGCGGCTGGATCGAGGTCGGCGCCCAGGCGACCGACCACATGTCGCTGCACGCGGGCTTCGCGTACGACGACCCGGAGGACGACGACCTGTTCACGAACGCGCGCTCGAAGAACGAGGTCGCCTACGTCGCCGCGCGGTGGCGCTACGACGCGCTGATGTTCGGGCTCGAGTACCTGAGCTGGGAGACCGAGTACGTCGACCTCGAGGAGGGCGACGCGAACCGGGTCCAGGCCTTCCTCGCCTACTACTTCTAGTTCTAGGAGGCACGTCATGACGAAACGAAACGTCCCGTTGCTCGCGCTCGTCGGAGCGCTCGCGTCCTGTGCCTCGTCCGGCGGCGGCGAGGTGCGCACGTTCGCGGTCGAGAACCGCTACGAGCTCGACGTCCCGCCCGGCGCGAGACACGTGCGCGCCTGGTTCGCCCTGCCCGACGACCACGAGCCGCTCCAGGAGGTCGACGACCTCGCGATCACGATCGAGCCGGAGCTCGCCGGCGTCGCGACGCGCGAGGTGCGCGACCGCGAGGGCAACCGCTTCCTGTACATGGAGGCGAGCGGCGTCGCGGGTCAGAAGCTCACCGTCGCGACGAGCTTCGAGATCGAGCGGGAGGAGGCGCGCGTGAGCGTCGATCCCGCCGGCACGCGACCGCTGACCGCGGACGAGACGCGTGAGATGGCCGCGCATCTCGCTCCGAACGCGCACGTCGTCATCGACGGCGACATCCGCGCGATCGCGCGGGAGGTCGTCGGCTCCGAGTCGAACCCGATCCGCCAGGCGCGGCTCGTGTACGACTGGGTCCTCGAGAACGTGACCTACTGGGTCAAGTTCCCCGACCGCATGAAGGCGTCTCCGGTGGGGAGCAGCGAGTACTGCCTCTCGTCGCGCACCGGAAACTGCACCGACTTCCACAGCCTGTACGCCGCCGTCGCGCGCGCGGCGGGCCTGCCGACGCGCATGATCTACGGCTCGTTCTTCAAGGGCCCGCTCGACGGCCAGGCCAAGGACCAGAGCTACCACTGCTGGATCGAGTTCTGGGCGCCCGAGGTCGGCTGGATCCCGCTCGATGTCGCGATCGCCGACATCTTCGTCGACGACTTCACGATCGACGACGCGAACGCGGAGAAGGTCGCACTGACGGTCGCCGACGGTTACCACGGCCCCGACGCGCACCTGGTCGAGTACTACTTCGGCAACCTCGACGCGCGTCGCGTGACGTGGAACCGCGGGCGCGACCTCGTGCTCGACCCGCCGGCCCGCGGCGGTCCGGTCAACGCTCTGCCCAAGGCGTACGTCGAGGTCGACGGCGTGCCGTTGGGCGAGTCGAGCGGCTGGAAGCGCACGCTGACGTTCCGCGAGCTGTGAGCCCCAACCCGCCTCACGGGGGGCGCGGTACGAGTCCGCGCCCCCGAGCCGAGGAAGTCGTCGCGTTCGTCGACGCCGTGGCGGACCGCGCCTGTGCGCGGTGCGCGCTCGCGCTCGTGGGGCACGACGCCGTGCTGAGCCTGTTGCTCGGCTTCCGCGAGGCGCCGCGCTGCGCGCGGTGCCTCGCCCAGGCGCACGGCGGCGAGCCGGACGACTTCCTGCGCCGCGCGGCGCGGAACGTGCGCCGGCTCGACTGCTACCGCGCCGGCTGGGCCCACGCCGACCGGCTGCTCGCCGCGGCGGGCCCCTGGCCCGAGGAGCGCATCCCCGCGGCGCTGCGGATGGACGCGCTCGAGCCCAGCGCACCGGACGCGGACGTGGAGGGCGGCGCCGAGGACTTCGCCGCCGCCCTCCATCGCTACGATGCGGGCGACGTCGGCTGCGGCGAGCTCGTCCTCGCGCTCCGCCGCCGGCTCGCCGCGCTCGCCCCGAACGACCTCTTGCACCTCACCGCGACCGACCTCGGCGCGCCCGAGGACCTGCCCGCGTGGTGCCGGTTGACCGGTCACCGGCTCGTGCGCGCGGAGCACCCCGAGTACCTGATCGCCCGAAGGGAACAGCCATGAACAAGAAGTTCTGCGTCTCGCTCACGCACGCGAAGAACGACACCGACAAGGCGACCGTCGCGTTCGTCGTCGCGAACGCCGCCGTCGGCTCGGACCAGGAGACGCTCGTCTTCCTCAGCACCGAAGGCGTGCGCCTGTCGGTCCAGGGTTACGCCGACGACGTGCACGAGGAAGGCTTCGCGCCGCTCGCGCAGCTCATGACGAACTTCGCCGAGGCCGGCGGGAAGATCTACGTGTGCGCGCCGTGCTTCAAGAAGCGCGGCCTCGACGAGACGAAGCTCATCGCCGGCGCGACCGTCGTCGGCGGCGCGAAGCTCGTCGAGTTCATGGCGGGCGGCGCGCCGAGCATCTCGTACTGAGCAAGAGCGTGACGGCGCACCCGTACGCTCCCGACGAGAGCTTCGACGGCGGAAGCCTCGACTGCGGCAACGGGCTCCTGCTCCTGATCCGCAAGCACATCGACCCGCTGCTGCCGGGCCAGCTCCTCGAGATCCTCTCGTCGGAGCCGTCGGTCGCCGCGGACCTGCCGTCGTGGTGCCGGCTGACGGGCAACGAGCTCGTGTCCGAGCTCGCGCTCGACGGCCGGCGCAGCTTCCTCGTCGCGAAGGGCGCGTTCGAGCGCGCCCGCTCGGCCGCCCGCCCGGCCGCCCGGGCGCGCTCGCCCGAGCGCGAGCCGATGCCGCTGACGCAGGCGCTCGCCCGCGTGGTCGTGCCGACCGAGCTGCCCGCGCCGGCGCCCGCGCCCGCCATCGAGCCGCTCTCGGTCATGGGCGTCGGGAGCTGGCCGCGGCCGCGCTGGATGCTCGCCGCGCTCCACGACCACGTCGAGGGCCGACTGTCGCGCGCGGAGTTCGACGCGACGGCGGACGACGCGGTGCGGCTCGCGATCGCGGCGCAGGAGCGCGCGGGCGTCGACGTCGTCACCGACGGCGAGCAGCGCCGCGACAGCTACGCGAGCTTCGTCGGCGGTCTGCTCGACAACTGCCAACTGATCCCGCTGACCGACCTCCTGCCGTACGTCGACGATCCCGCGGCGTTCGAGCGCGAGCTCGCGTCGCTCGACGTGCCCGCGCACCAGGTGCGCCACCCCGCGGTGTTCGGCCCGCTCGGCCGCAGCCGTCCGCTCGCCGTGCACGAGCTCGAGTTCGCCCAGAGCGTGACACGCCGGCCGGTCAAGGTCGCGCTGCCCGGCCCGTACCTGTTGACGCGCACGATGTGGATGGAGTGCATCTCCGACCGCGCGTATGCGACGCGCGCGCAGCTCGCCGACGACGTCGTGCGCGTGCTGCGCGAGGAGCTCTTCGGTCTGCTCGCCGCCGGGGCCGCGCTCGTGCAGCTCGACGAGCCCGTGCTGACCGAGGTCGCGTACGGCCGCACGAGCGACAACCGCAGCTTCATGTGCGGCGCGCTCGGCGAGCGCGGGACGACCGCGGAGGAGCTCGCGTTCGCCACCGATCTGTTGACGCGCGTCGTCCGCGGGCTGCCCCGCGAGCGCCTCGCGCTGCACGTGTGCCGCGGGAACTGGACGCGCGACGAGAGCGTCGCGCTGGCGGGCGACTACACGCCGCTGCTGCCGCTGTTCGCGTCGGTGCCGGTCGGGACTCTCGTGCTCGAGCTGTGTACGCCGCGCGCGGGCGACGAGGCGGTGCTGGCCGCGCTCCCCGACGACCGGCGCATCGGCGTCGGCGTCGTGAACCAGAAGCACGACCGCATCGAGACCGTCGACGAGATCGTCGGCAAGGCGCGCGAGGCGATCGATCTGTTCGGCGTCGAGCGCGTGCTGCTCAACCCCGACTGCGGGTTCGCGACGTTCGCCGACAGCCCGATCACCGCGAGCGACGTCGCCGAGCGCAAGCTCGCCGCCGCGGTCGAGGCGAGCCGCCGGCTGCGCGGCGGGTGAGCCCGTGGTAGCTTCGGAGGCGGCCCGCCATGCCATGTAGACCTTCGCAGCAGCAGGAGTCGACGATGAAGCACGCTCTCGCCCTGGCAAGCCTCCTCGCGCTGTGCGCCCCCGCGGCGCACGCGCAGATCACGTTCACCGGTCGGATCGAGAAGGCGTTCCTCCCCTCGATCTGCCAGGAGGAGACGCACATCCTGGTCTGCAACGGCGCCAGGCTGAAGAGCTCGACGCTGAACCTCGACCCGTTCATCGGCTCGAACGTGAAGCTCTTCGCCGTCGCGCGCGGCGTGACGTGCACGATCTACGACGTGACGGCCGTCGGGCCGCCGACCGCGACGCTCGACTTCTGCGGCAACCCCGTTCCGGGCTGCCCCGTCCGCTTCCGCGTCGGCCCGTCCGGCGTGATCGGCCAGTACTGGCTCTTCATGTCGTTCGGCTCGGCGTTCCTCCCGCTCGGCACCACCGCGGGCACGCAGCTCATCGCGAACCCCGTGTTCCTGATCGCGATGGGACCGACGAGCGGTCCCCCCAACGACGTCGTCGACCTCGTCGTGCCGCCCGACCCCGTCTTCACCGGCCTCAGCCTGTGGTTCCAGGGCATCCGCCAGGACGTCGGCCCGATCGGCCCGCCCGAGCTGACGAACGCGATCTGCCTGACGATCCTCGGCCCCTCGCCGCCGTGCATCCAGCCGGGCTGCTGAGCCCGGGGGCTACTCCTCGTCCGCGGCCTCGAGCAGCACGTCGAGCTCCCACGTCCAGCCCGGCCGCCGGTGCAGGCCGAGCGTCTCGACGTCGAGCCACGTGCTGTAGCTGCTCCCGGACGTGAACCCGCGGCCGAGCGGCATCTCGAGGTCGACCCAGCCGTCGACGCGCTCGCCGCTCGCGGGATCGACGATGCTCAGCACGACGCGCGGCGTCGGGAGCGTGCGAGCGGAGTCGTTGAAGAACGTGAGCTCCGCGCGCACGTACTCCCGGCCCGGCCAGCCGGCGAGCTCGAGCCGGCGCAGCACGACCGTCCCGCGGCCGGGGAAGTCGTAGCGGCGGGGGAGCTCGACCGCGCGCGCGAGGCGGGCGCGCTCGGCGTCGAGCTCGGCGACGCTGCGCTCGAAGCGGCGGGACCACGCGCCCAGGCGCGCGTCCTCGGAGCTCGCGCAGCCGGCGAGCGGGATGAGGAGGAGGATGAGGAGGAGCGAGAGGACGAGCCGGCTCATGGCGCATCGGACGCGCGACCGGTGCGCTCCTTCCCGCGCCGCGAGCGATTCGTCACGCTGGGCGCGTGACCGCCCCGGGAGCGAGCGGCGCGGCGGACCGCGCCAAGGACGTGTTCCTCGACGCGCTCGAGCGTGGCGCGGACGAGCGCGACGCGTTCGTCGGCGCCGCCTGCGCGGGCGACGCAGAGCTCGCGGCGCGCGTGCGCGCGCTGCTCGACGCCCACGGGCGCGCGAGCGGCGTGCTGCAAGGGACGCCGCCGCTGCCGTCACTGCCGCACCTGCCGGCGCGACCGGCGCAGGACGACGACGCGGCGCCGGGCGCCTCCGTCGGCTCCTACCGGCTCGTCCGCGAGCTCGGGGCCGGCGGCTTCGGGACGGTCTGGCTCGCCGAGCAGATCGAGCCGGTCCGCCGCGACGTCGCCGTCAAGGTGCTCAAGGCCGGCATGGACACCCGCGAGGTCGTCGCCCGCTTCGAGGCCGAGCGGCAGGCGCTCGCCCGCATGGACCACCCCGGCATCGCGCGGATCTTCGACGGCGGCTCGACCGAGCGCGGCCGGCCGTACTTCGCGATGGAGTACGTCGACGGCGAGCCGATCACCGACTACTGCGCGCGCCGGCGGCTCGGCGTGCGCGCGCGCGTCGAGCTGCTCGTCGCCGTGTGCCATGCCGTGCAGCACGCGCACCAGAAGGGCGTCGTCCACCGCGACCTCAAGCCGTCGAACGTCCTCGTGTCGGAGACGACCGGCGCGCGCGCTCCCAAAGTGATCGACTTCGGCATCGCGAAGGCGATCGAGGGGAGCCTGACCGGGCGCACGCTCGCGACGCGCGCCGGCCAGGCGATCGGGACGCCGAGCTACATGGCGCCCGAGCAGCTCACCGGCGAGGGCGACATCGACACGCGCGCGGACGTGTACGGCCTGGGGGCGCTCCTGTACGAGCTGCTGTGCGGCTCGCCGCCGCACGAGCTCGCGCCCGGCCTCGGCGGCGCCGCGCTGATGCGCTGGCAGATCGCGGAGGCCGAGCCGCGCCGGCCGAGCGCGCGCCTGGTGGCCAAGTCGCGCGCTGGGTCCTCGACGCCGCCGATCGCGCCGCGCGAAGTGCGCGGCGAGCTCGACTGGATCGCGATGCGCTGCCTGGAGAAGGACCGCGAGCGGCGCTACGACTCGGTCGCCGTGCTCGCGAACGACCTCGTGCGTTCGCTGCGCGGCGAGCCGGTGCTCGCGGGCCCGCCGACGCTGCGCTACCGCGCGTCGCGCTTCGCGCGGCGGCACGCGCGCTCGCTCGCGCTCGTCGTCGCGATCTTCGTCGGCCTCGTCGTCGCGCTCGCGCTGATCGAAGCCGAGGCGCGGCGTGCGCGGGAGGCGGAGCGCGAGTCGCGAGCGGAGCTCGCACGGGCCGACGCGGCCGCGGGCTTCCTCGAGGATCTCCTGATGAGCGTCGATCCCGCCGTCGCGCAGGGGCGCGACGTGTCGGTGCTGCTGGCGATGCTCGCGCGCGCGGCCGCCCGCGTCGAGCAGGCGTCGCAGGGCCTGCCGGGGGTCGAGGCGCAGTTGCGGCGCATCGTCGGCGGCGCGTACTACGCGCTCGCGCGCTACGACGAGGCCGAGGAGCAACTCCGTCGCGCGCTCGAGCTGCGGCGCGAGACGCTCGGCGAGCGGCATCCGGACACGCTCCGCTCGGCGGAGGAGTACGCGGGCGCTCTCGGCGTGCTCGGGCGCACGCCCGAGGCGCTCGAGCTGATGCACGCGACGGCCGCGACGCTGCGCGAGGAGGCGGGCGAGCGGGCGGAGTCGACGCTGCGCGTCCTCGCGCTCCTCGGCTCGCTGCTCGCGGAGACCGATCGGCCGGCCGAGGCTCTGCCGATCCTGCGCGCGGTGGAGGAAGCGCGGCTCGCGGAGCTCGGCCCCGACGACCCGGCGACGATCCTCGCGACGAACAACCTCGCGCAGGCGCTCGCGAACACGGGGGACCTCGCCGGCGCGCGCGAGCGCTACGAGCGCGCGCTCGAGTTCCAGCTCGAGACCGAGGGACGGCGCCACCCGCGCACGCTCGCGGCGATGAACAACCTCGCGACGACGCTCGAGGCACTCGGCGAGAGCGAGCGCGCGCTCGAGACGCACGAGCGCATCCTCGAGGTGAAGCGCGAGGTGCTCCCGCCGGGCCATCCGAGCCTGGTCATCGGGCTGAACAACCTCGCGAGCGCGTTCGAGCGCGCGGAGCGGCTCGAGGAGTCGGACGCGCTGCGCGACGAGGCGCTCGAGCAAGCGCGCACGCACCTGGGGCTCGAGAGCCGCTTCACGCTCACGGTGATGTTCAACAAGGCGCTCGGCCTGCTCCAGCGCGACCGGCCCGCCGAGGCGCGCGCGCTGCTCGAGGAGATGGTGGGTCCGGCCGCCGGCACGTTCGGCGAGGACGCGTCGATCCTGCACGCCGCGCGCAGCGCGCTCGCCCACGCGCTGCTGGCGACGGGCGAGGCGCGTGCGGCCGAGCCGCTCGCGCGCGCGGCCCTCGCGGCCGCGCTGCGGCTGCACCCCGAAGGCCACGAGACGGTGGTGATCTTCCGCGCGCGTCTCGCGCTCGTGCTCGCGGGGCTCGGCGAGGGCGACCCGGAGCCGGCGCTGTCGGCCGCGCACACAGAGCTCGTCGCGGAGGGCCTGGTGGACCTCGCGCGCACCGTCGCCGCGGCGCTCGCGGAGCATTGCGCGGAGCGCGGGAACGACGCCGACGGCGCGCGCTGGCGCGCGGCATCGCTGGGGCGCTGATTGGCTGGCGCGCTGAAGCGCGCGGTAGACGCTGGCGCGCTGAAGCGCGCGGTGACGCTGGCGCGCTGAAGCGCGCGGTAGTCGCGGGCGGGCTCAGCCAGCCGCCGCGCGGACGGCGTCGAGCAGCTCGCGCGCCGCCGCGGCGTTCATGAAGGCCATCACCGGCCAGGCGCTCTTCGTGCGCAGGATCGCGAGCGGGCGCGGGTCGTGGAGCTCCTTGCCCGCGGCGTCGCGTCCGCGGTACTCCGGTTTCACGTCGAATGCGATGCCCCCCTCGAGCGCGACCTTCGGCACGCTCGCACCGTACGCCTGCAGGTACAGGCGCGCCTCGACGTGCGCCTCCTCGCCGGCTTCGGGCGCCCGGCCCGCGAGCGCGTGCTCGAGCTCCGCGGCGAGCTTCGCGGCGTAGGACCGAGGCGCGCGCACCTCGAGCAGCACGTGGTCCTTCTCGTCCGCGTGCACGAGCTCGACGACGAGCTCGTCGCGCTTCGCCGACGCGCGCCAGGACAGCCCGCCCTCGATGCGGTGCACGAGCTCGGAGGCCAGCTCGTACGGCTGCACGTCGACGCGCGCGCGCAGCCGCAGCGGCTCGAACAGGAGCGCCTCGAGCGCCGCGCTGACCGCGTGCGCGGCGCGCGGGTCGTTCGAGAGCACGAACGCGCACGCGTCGTCCTCGAGCCAGCGAACGACGTTGCAGCCGAAGCCCGCGACGCTGCCGGAGTGGTGCGCCTTGCGCGTCCCGCGCTCGGTCACGTCGATCCGCCAGCCGCCGGCGTAGCTCGCCTGCTCCGGCGTGTAGAGGATCGCCTTCGCGTCGTCGTCGAGCGGGTCCCTGCGCCGCAGCGCGCGATCCCAGGCCAACAGGTCCCAGACCGTCGTCACGACGCCGCCCATCCCCTTGTAGCCCCAGCCCCAATGCCACTCGGCGGCTGTCCACTCGCCCGGCTCGTTGGTGCGGCGCGACGCGACGCGCCCGGAGCGCGCGAGGTCGCGGTCGCCGATGAAGCCGGTGTCCTTCAGCTTCGCCGGCTCGAACAGGTGCTTCTCGCAGTACTTCTCGAACGTGCCGCCGGCGACCTCCTCGACGATCGCCGCGAGGAGCGCGTACCCGGCGTTGCAGTACTCGAAGCGCTCGCCCGGCGCCGCCGCCAGCGGCTCCGCGAGCATCTTCCGCACGTAGTCCGCGCGACCGATCGGCGACCTATAGGCCACGCCGATCGAGCCGGAGATCCCCGACGTGTGCGTGAGGAGCTGGCGCACCGTGATCGCGCTCTTGTCCTCGGGCACGTCGTCGAAGAGCGCGCCCAGCGTAGCGTCGAGCGCGAGCTTCTTGCGCTGCACGAGGTGCGCGACCGCGGCGCCGGCGACCTGCTTGCTCGCGGACGCGAGCTCGAAGAGCGTGTGCGGCGTGTTCGGCGTTTCGCCGTAGTCCGCCATGCCGTAGCCGCGGGCGAGCAGCACGTCGCCCTCGCGCGCGACGAGCACCGCGCCCCAGAAGTCGGGGCCGCCGCTCTCCTCGACGGCGCGAGCGAGCGCCTCGCCGAGCTTGCCAGCCACGATCGTGCCGTCGCTCGACCTCGCGCGCTGCGCGGCGCTCGCCGCGCTTGCGCACAGCACCGCCGCCGCGAGCACCGCCCCACGCGTCAGCCGCCCCGCCGTGGCTCCCATGACGCAGAGCTTAAGTGCCCGTCGAAGAAGCAACGCACCGAATCCCCGCCGACGCTAGGATGGCGCCGCCTTGCCCCCCCCGACCGTGATGCCGCGTCACCTCGCTTCGGTGCCGGCGGTCTGCCTCGTTCTGCTCGCCGCGAGCGCGTCTGCGCAATCGGTCTGGACCGGCTCGCAGGGCACGGGCTGGCACGTGCCCGCGAACTGGAGCACGAACGCCGTGCCCGACGCCGCGACCGACGTCGTCGTGCCGCCTGCGCCGCACCAGCCGTCGAGCTTCCTGTTCGACCCACAGTGCCGCGACCTGTCGATCGAGCCGGGCGCGACGCTCGCGCTCGGCGCCGGTTTCGACCTGTTCGTGCACGGCGACCTGGACGCCGGCGGAACTCTCGCGGTGAGCTCGTCGTCGAGCGCGCTCGTCGTCGCGGGCGCGTGGCAGAACGACGGCACGTTCGTCGGCGGCGGCTGCACGCTCGAGCTCACCGGCGACGGCACGCTCGCGGGAGCGAGCCCGATCGCCGTCGGAAACCTCGTCGTCTCCGGCGGAGCCCGCGTGCTCGCGCTCCCCGTGTCGGTCGCCGCGGACGTCACCGTCGAGGGCGCGGCGCAGCTCACGCTGCTCGCCGACCTCACCGTGGCGGCGAACTGGACGTCGAGCGCGGCCGCGTCCGACGTGCTCGGCGCCGGCTTCGTCACGTTCACGGGCGACGGGTTGCTGACCAGCGGCGCGAACGCGCTGCCCAACGTGCGCGTCGCGGGCGGCCTGCGGCGCGTCAACCCCTCGGCGGTCGCGGGCCGCCTCGAGATGAGCTCCGGGGAGCTGCGCCTGCTCGACGGCGTCACGTTCGCGGTCGGCGGCGACGCGGAGCTCGGGGGCGGGACGCTGAGCTTCGAGGACCTGTTCCCCGGGCCCGCGGGCGCGCTCGACGTCGCAGGCGACGTGACGATCGGCGCGGCGGCGGGGCCGTTCGATCCCGGCGCCGAGGTGCGCTGCGGAGGCGACTGGAGCTCGTCCGCCGCGTTCGCGCCGCTGGGCGGGGCGGTCGTGCTCGCCGGCGACGGTACGCTCGGCGGCGCGCCGTCGTTCGCGGACCTGCGCATCGCGAGCGGGACGCGCGACGCGAGCGTGGGCGCGCTCGTGCGCGGCGACCTCTCGGTCGAGAACGGCGCGCTGCTGCGCACGACGGCTGCGTTCGACGTCGACGGCGCGGTCGTGCTCGGCGCGAGCGCGACGTGGGAGCTGGGGTCCGCGAGCCATTCGGTCGGCGGCGACTGGAGCTCCGCCGGCGGGAGCGCGAGCGGAGTGGGCGCGATCGTGTTCGACGGACCGGGGAGCCTCGCGACGGGCGCCGGCTCGATCGCCAACGTGCTCGTCTCCGCGGGCGAGCGCAGCGTGCTCGGCGCGAACGTCGATCGCGACCTGGGGATGATCGGCGGCGCGCTCGTCGTCCAGCCCCAGAGCACGCTGGTCGTCGGAGACGACCTCCTGCTCGCCGCCGGCACGCTCTCGCTCCTGCCCGGCGGGCCGGGGCCGGAGATCGTCGACGTCGGCGACGACGTGGCGATCCTCGCGAGCGCGGGCGCGTTCGGCCCCGAGGCGCAGATCCGCTGCGGCGGCGACTGGATCGCCGGGCCCGCGTTCCAGCCCGCCGCGGGCCGCGTGCGTCTGCTCGGGGCCGGCGCGACGAGCGTCGCGGGCTCGAGCCTCGTCTTCTTCGACCTCAGCGTCGAGGCCGGGACGAAGACGTTCCTCGCGCCGTTCCGCGTCGACGGAGCGTTCACGCTGTTCGCGGGGGCGACGCTCGTCACGCAGGCGCCGGGCGATTTCGACGGCACGGTGACGCTCGGCAACGCCAGCGCCGCGTGGGACGTCGGCAGCTCGACGCACGCGGTCGCGGGCGATCTCTTCTCGAACGGCGCGTCCGCCCTGGGCGCGGGGATGCTCGACTTCGACGGGACCGGCGTCGTGCTCTCGGCCGGCGACCTGCCGCACGTGCGCGTGAGCGCGGGCACGCGCACGTTCATCGGCGCCGTCGGAGCGTCGATCGTCGACGTCGCGAGCCTCGCGTTGAGCGGCGGCGAGCTCGTCGTCGGCGACGATGCCGCGATCCGCGTCGCGGGCGACGCGGAGCTGACGGGGGGCACGCTGTCGTTCGCGAGCGCGGCCCCTGGCTTCGAGGTGCTGCAGGTCGCGGGCGACGTCACGCTGGCCGCGGCCGCGGGCGCGATGAGCGCGACCAGCGCGATCCTGTGCGGCGGCGACTGGAGCTCGACGGCGGCATGGGACCCGCCGGCGGGCACCGTGCGGCTCCAGCCGCTGATCGCGTCGACCGTCTCGGGCTCCGACCTGCGCTTCGCGAACCTGACGGTCGCGAGCGGCGCGGTGAGCTTCGCGAGCGGCGCGCACGTCGCGGGCGACCTCGCGGTGTCGTCGGGCGCGCAGCTCACGACCGCCGCGGCGCTCGACGTCGACGGTGGCGTCGCGCTCGGCGACGCGACCGCCGCCTGGAACGTCGGGGGCGCCACGCACGACGTCGCGGGCGCCTGGGCGTCGGCGGGCGCGAACGCGGTCGGGAGCGGAACGATCCGTTTCGACGGCGACGGCACGCTCGCGACGGGCGGCGGGCTCCTGCCGAGCGTCGTCGTCGCGGCGGGGGACCGGCTCGCATCGGACGCGACCGTCGCCGGCGACCTCGCACTCCTCGGCGGCAGCTTGACGCTGCTCGCCGGCGAGATCCTGCACGTCACGGGCGACGGGACGTTCGGCGGCGGCGCGCTGCACTTCGCGCTCGACGCAGCCGCGGTGCTCGACGTCGACGGCGACGTCGCGATGACGATCCCGGCGGGCGCGATGACGGCGGCGAGCGTGCTGCGCTGCGGCGGCGACTGGTCGTCGAGCGCGGCGTTCGCGCCGCTCTCGGGCGTGGTCGTGCTCGACGGCGCGAGCTCCGCGACCGTCGGCGGAGCGGCGCCGGCGTTCGCCGACCTCGTCGTCTTCAGCGGCGTCAAGACGACGACCGCGCCGGTGCACGTCGCGGGCGACCTGACGGTGCAGGGCGGCGCCTCGCTCGTCGCCGGCGCGCCGATCGAGGTCGACGGCGACGCGTCGCTCGGGGGCTCGGGCGCGACGTGGGACACCGGCGGGCTGACGCACGTCGTCCACGGCGACTACGTTTCGTCGGGCGGCAGCGCGACCGGCGGCGGCACGCTGCGCTTCGAGGGCGCGGGCGCGCTCACGACCGGCGGCGGGACGGTTCCGAACGTGACGCTCGCGGCAGGCACGCGCGCGGTCGGCGACGCGCACGTGACCGGCGACCTCGTGCTCGAGGCCGGCGAGCTCGCGCTCGGCGTGGACGCTCTGCTGCGCGTCGACGGGGACGCGGCGCTGCTCGCGGGCACGCTCTCGTGGCCGGCTGCGGCGGACGGGACGCCCGACGCGATCGACGTCGAGGGCGACGTGCTCGTCACCGCGGCGGCGGGCGCCACGAGCGCCGACAGCGAGCTGCGCTGCGCCGGCGACTGGACCTCGACGGGCGCATTCGCGCCGGCCGACGGCGCCGTCGTGCTCGATGGGGTCGCGCCGACGACGGTGGGCGGCGCGGGGCTCACGCTCGCGACGCTCGTCGTGCAAACGGGCGAGCGCACGCTCGTCGACGAGCCGACGCTCGACGCGCTCGTCGTGCGGCTCGGCGGCACGCTCGCGGCGGCGGCCGACGTCAACACGAATTCGGTGCTCGTCGAGGCTGGCACCCTCGCGCTCGGCGCGCGCACGATCCGCGTCGCGCACGACTGGGACTCGTCCGCGCCGGGGAGCGCGACGACCGGCGAGGGGTTCGTGCGTTTCGGCGCCGACGGCTCGGTCGCGACCGGCGCGGGGACGATCCCGAACGTGCTCGTCGCGGCGGGCGTGCGCTCCGTCGCGGGCGCGGCGATCGACGGAGACCTCGCGCTCGCGGGCGGCGTCCTGCGCATCCTGGACGGCGCCACGCTCTCGGTCGCGGGGGTCGCGGGGCTGACCGCAGCGGGCTCGCTCGTGTTCGTCGACGACGCGCCCGGACCGGAGACGCTCGACGTCGAGAAAGGGCTCGCGGCGTTCTGCTCGATGGCCGGGTCGAGCGCGAACAGCCGGATCGAGTGCGCCGGCGACTGGCTCGCCGCCGGCACGTTCCTGCCGTTCGAGGGCGTCGTCGTGTTCGACGGCGACCAGGAAGCGACGATCGCGGGCGCGGACCTCGACCTTGTCGACGTGCGCTTCGCCGCGGGCACGAAGACGCTCGCGGTGCAGCTCTCCGTCGAGCGGCTCGCGATCGAGTCGGGCGCGACGCTCGTCGCCGGCGCGGCGGTCGCGGTGAGCGGCGACGTGACGCTCGGCGACGGCTCGGCGACGTGGGCGCTGGGCGGGCTCGAGCACGTCGTCACGGGCGACTGGAGCGCCGCGGGCGGGAGCGCGAGCGGCGGCACGATCGTGTTCGACGGCGCCGGGACGCTCGACACGGGCGGCGGGACGATCGAGCGTGTGCGCGTCGTCGCGGGCCAGCGCCGCGCGCGCACGAGCACGGTCGAGACGCTCCTCGAGCTCTCCGGCGGCGAGCTGTTCGTCGAGGACGACCAGGTGCTCTCCGTCCTGGGCGACGCGGCGTTCTCCGGCGGCGTGCTGTCGTGGGAGCCGGTCGCGGCGGGGGCGGACGACGTGCTCGACGTCGAGGGCGACGTGACGTGCACGGCGGCGGCGGGGACGACGAGCGAGCGTTCGGTGCTGCGCTGCGCGGGCGACTGGAGCTCGAACGGGTCCTTCGCGCCGGCGTCGGGGCGGGTCGAACTCGACGGCGGGGCCACGACGGCCGTCGTGGGGCTCGCGCCGGGCGCGGACCCGACGTTCGCCCAGCTCGTCGTGAAGGGCGGGACGCGCACGGCGGCGAACGAGCAGACGCTCGTTCTGGACGCGTGGACGATCGAGGCCGGCGCGACGTACGCGGTCGAGGGCGTGCGGGTGACCGTGCCCGGCGGGCCTGTCCTCGCGCAGGGCACGCTGTCGATCGGCGCTGGCGGCGAGCTCGCGCTCGCGCCCGGCGTCGCGGTGCAGGTGCCGGGCACGCTGCGCGTCGTGGGGACCGTCGAGGACGCGGCCGCCGTCGGCGGGGCGGGCGGCGGCGGATACCTGCTCAACGTCGTCGGGACGCTCGCGGCGAGCAACTTCCGCTTCGAGGAGCCGGGGCCGACGGGGATCGTCGTCGACGAGGCGGCCACGATCGCGGCCGCGCCGCACGATCTGCGCGGCGGGACGTTCGCGCGGCCGTCGGCGAGCCCGGAGTCGGTCTTGCTCGACCTGCGCCGCTCCGCGCCGACCGACGTGCGCTACGTCGCGTTCGAGGACCCGCTCGGCGTCGGCACGTACAACGTGCGGGTCCTGAGCGGCTCGCCCGTGCGGTTCGTCAACGCGACCGGCACGTTCGCCGGTCCGGCGTTCGAGCACGACCCGTTCGGCCTGGTGGCGTGGGACGAGGACTCGACGACGGTCGTCTCGTTCGACGCGACGGCGGCAGCGGACGAGGTCGCGCTCGCGTGGACGAGCACGCTCGAGGTCGACCTCGCGGCGTACGTCGTGCGGCGCACTCCCGTGGCGGGCGGAGCGACCGTCGACGTCGCGACGCTGCCGGCGGTCGGCCCCAGCGCGTACGCGGTCGTCGACGACGACGTCCTGCCGCAGGTGAAGTACCTGTACGAGCTCGTCGAGCGCAAGACGCACGGGCTCGAGGTCGCGCTCGCGCAGGACACCGCGACGCCTTGGACGGCGACGGCGCCGCCGAGCAACTTCCTCACGGTCGGGCCGACTGGCGCGTTTCCCGACGTGCAGTCCGCGATCGCCGCGGCGAGCGGTCCGACGCCGGTGATCGCAGTCGCGGCCGGGACGTACCCGTCGTTCCTCGTGCCGTCCGGCAAGGGCACCCTGCGGATCCTGGCGGACGGCTCGGGGCCGGTGCGCATCGATACGACGCTCGGCGCGGTGCGCATCCTCGGCGTGGGGCCGCAGGACGCGGTCGAGCTGAGCGACCTCGAGATCGGCGACGCCGCGTCCCCGTTCGGCGGCTTGCTCGTGCGCGATTGCGCCGGCGTGATCGTGCTCGACGAGCTCCTCGTGCAGGGCGGGACCGGGCAGCCGGGGATCGACGTCGACAGCTCGACGCGCACCGCGATCCAGCGCACCGATGCGTTCGGGAGCCCCGGGTTGCTCCTGCAGGACGGCGCGGTCGCGCTCGCGAGCCGCGGGACCGTCGACGTGCTCGAGCTGCGCGGTTTCTCCAGCGCGCGCGTGGCGGAGCTCGCCGGCGCGACCGTCGTCGAGACGGGCTCGACCCTCGTCACCTATCCCGGGCCGATGGCGGACGTCGAGGTCGCCGAGCTGCTCCCGCTGGGCGAGCCGTTCACCGTCGCGCTGTCGGGCACGCCGTCGGGCATCTACGTGCTCGTCGTCGCCGGCGGACTCGGCTGGCTCGACATCTTCCCGAGCCCGCCGTGGGAGATGGTCGGCTTGATCCGCGCCGTGGGACCGCCGACGCCGCAGATCCTCGTCCAAGGCCAGCTCGATCCGAGCGGATCGGCGACGGTGGCCGCTGGGATGCCGCCCGACGGCGTGCTGTTCGGCCTGCCGATCGTCCTGTCCTCGATCGTCGTCCAGACGACGCCGCTCGTGCGCCTGCGGTGGAGCAACGTCGCGTCGATCATCGGGGTCGACTGAGCTTCCCACCGGCCGGGCCGAGTCGAGCGACTCGGGATGCGACGCGGGGCGGGCCGCGCCGTCGCGCGACCCGCCCCGCCAAGACCGAACGCTCGCGCCCTACGGCTGGAACGTGACCTGGAGCCCGTTGGTCAGCGAGATCACGTTCGGCGGGAGCGGGTTGATGAACAGGCCCTGGCACCAGGCGCTGAGGCCGACGATCGCGGGGTTGTTGTTGAGCTGGAACTGCACCGTCAGCGGGCTGCCGGTGTAGACGCCCATCGGCTGCTGGAGCGCGCCCGGGTTGATGATGTCGATCAGCACCTCGCCGACGCCCGGGAACGGGATGCCGCACGGCGGGAAGCCCGGAGCGGGGTTCGCCGCGACGACGAGGACGGCGAGCTCGCTGTTCGTCGGCGCGTCGTCCATCGCGAGGCCGAGCGTGTCGCCGATCGCCGCGCTCCCGCTGAAGTAGCGCAGCGTGGCGGGGTTCTGCGCGAAGCAGCCGTCGATGCGGGTCAAGCCCTGCGCGAGCTCGAGCAGGAACGCGCCCTCGTTGCCGTTGTCGAGGACCGCCTCGAACACGATGTAGCGGCCGTCGTCGCTCATCGTGTAGCCGTCGCTGATCCCGCGCAGCGTGTCGATGACGTTCGCGCCGACCGTCGTGACGCCCTCTTGCACGAGGAGCTGATCGTCGAGGAACAGACCGGTGTCGACGTCGAGGTCCGGGTCGTTCCAGTCCCCGTACCAGAGCACCTGATTGGCGTTGTTGATCAGGACCGGGCCGCTGCCGAAGCTCGTGAGCTGGAACGCGCCGATCGTCGGCGTCGTGTCACCCTCTTGGATGACCTTCGCGCCGTTGCTCACGATGACCGCGTTCGTCGCGGCGTCGCCGTCGAGCAGGCTCGACACGACCCAGCCGCCCAAGTCGTTGAGGTCGACCTCGACGGTCGAGTCGTTGGCCCAGTTGCGGCCGACGATGGGCGAGGGCGAGCCCTCTTGGGTGATGACGGTCGTGTCGATGTAGACGATCGTGTCCGACGCGGTGTCGCCGTCCAAGTCCATCGCGACCATGATCTGCCCGGCGTCGTTGAACGCGAAGCCGTGCGGGCCCGTCTCGAAGTCGGTGATCGCGCCGTTCGTCTGGTTGGGCGGCGAATCGCCTTCCTTGAAGTACAACGTCTCGGACAGGAGGTTGCCGGCGTTGTCGTAGGTGAGCACGACGAGCGCGCGGTCGGTCGTGCTCGCCACGCCCGGGTCGTCGACCGACGCCATCAGGAGCGCCTGGTTCGAGTCGTTGATCTTCGTCTCGAAGAAGCCGGTGTAGGGCGTCGGACCGGTGAACCCGACGGCCGTCGAGAAGTCGCCCTCCTGGATCATGAGCTGGTCGCCGAAGTAGATGCCGCTGTCGTTCGAGCCGACCGGGGCGAGGAAGAAGTTCCACACGCTCTGGCCGGCGTCGTTGAGCGTCACCGCGTCGAACGTGTTGAGCGTGAAGCCCACCGGGGCCGGCAGCGCCTGCCCTTCGCGCAGGAGCAGGCCGGTCGAGGTGATCAGCGCGCCGTCCGCGTCCGTGTCGGCGTTGTCGGTGTCGACCTCGACGATCCACTCGCCGTTGTCGTTGATCGCGAAGTTCGCGACGCTGGTGACCAGGCCGACGCCCGGCACGACGTCGCCTTCGACGACCAGGGGCGTGATGGTCTGGGCGCCCGCGGGGCCCGCGAGCGCCAGCGCCGCGGCCGCGGCGAGGGCCCAAAAGAGGGGGGAACGAGGCATAGCTACGGACATCGATAGGACTCCTGAATTGACGGAACCGGAAAGGGAAAGTCTAGACACCTGAGCACCGTGGGGAACACCCTTCCGCGTACGAACTCCGCAGCCCCTCGCGGAACGGACGAAGTCGGGGACCCCGGCATCGCCCGTGGGCATGAGGGGAGCATGGCGATCCTCGGGTGTTGGGCTCGCGAGGCAGAATCCGCCGAGCGGTCACATTCCGGGAACCGAGCGGCCGTCCGGGGGCATGAGCACGGGATGGCCATGCTCAGGTGCTGGAGCGGCGCAGCTCCCCCGAGCCCCTGGGACGGGGCCGCGGAGCGCGACCTCGTGGCGCGTGCGCGCTCCGAGCCCGCCGCGTTCGGACGGCTCTACCGGCTGCACGCGCCCGCGATCCTCGCCCACGTGCGCCGGCGGGTCGGCGAGAGCCACGCCGCCGAGGACCTCGTCGCGGAGGTCTTCCTGTGCGCGCTCGCCGAGCTCCCGCGCTACCGCGACCGCGGCATCCCCTTCCGGCACTGGCTCTACGGCATCGCGGCGCGCCGCGTCGGCCGTTGGGCCCGTCGGCAGGGCCGTCGCGAGGTCGAGCTCGACTCCGACCCCGTCGACCCGGCCGAGCCCGACTCCGTCGACGTCGAGCGCGTGCGCCGCGCTCTGCTCGGCCTTCCGCCGCGCTTCCAGAGCGCGTTGACCCTCTTCTACTTCCACGACCTCGACGTCGAGCAGATCGCGCGCGTCCTGCGCTGCCGCCCCGGCACGGTGAAGTCGCGCCTGGCGCGCGGCCGCGCGTTGCTCGCCCGGCGCCTCGCGCCGCACACGCGGGGGAGGAGCTGACCCGATGGCGAGACCCGACCCGAACGCCGTTCGCCGCGTCCACGAGGCGCTGCACGCGCTCGGCGCGCAGCCCCTCGAGGACGACCGCGCCGTCCTCGAGCGTATCGAGGCGCGCGTCCTGCGCGCCTGCCGCGCGCGCGGCGCGCGTCCGCGGCGCCGGCGCCTCTTCTTCGCTGGCGCCGCCGTGCTCGGCTTCGCCGCCGCCGCAGGCGCGACCGTCGCCGTGATGGAGAGCTGGCGTGTCGTGCCGTTCGACGAGCGCAGCGAGCTGCTCCTGCACACCGACGACGACCCGCTGACGCCGGACTTCGGCCTGGTGATCGAGGCCGGCACGGCCGAGCGGATCCTCGAGGAGCTCGAGGGCGGCGGCACGGTGCTGACGCTCGACGGCGCGGGCGAGCTCGAGGACCTGCCGCCGGGGGCGGAAGGCGCGCGCGTGCCCGCCGGCCCGACGATCGTCATCACGCCGGCAGACGAGTGAAGCGAGATCGTGGGAACCGCGGCGCATGCTCGGGGCATGAGAGGCCGTGGACGATCCCGAAACCCTGGACCGCATCGAGGAGCGAATGATGCAGTGCGAACGAGCGAGCGGCGCACGACCGAAGCGCCGCCGGCTGTTCTTCGCGGCCGCGGCCGTCGCCGGCTTCGCCGCCGCCGCGGGCGCGACCGTCGCCGTGATCGAGAGCTGGGAGGTCGTGGCGTACGACGAAGAGAGCGATCTGTTGCTGCACGTCGACGACGACCCCGAGACGACCGACTTCGGCATCCTGATCGACGCGGGCACCGCGGGCGAGGTGCTCGACTTGCTCGAGGGCGGCGGCATGCTGCTGACGCTCGACGGCGCGGGCGTGATCGAGGACTTGCCGCCGGGAGCGGAAGGGCTGCACGTGCCGGCGGGGCCGACCATCGTCGTGACGCCGGCCGACGAGAACGACTGACACGAGCGCACGTCGCTCGGCGGTCCGCGAGGCGGGGCAGGCCTCGCGGACCGCGCTCCCGTCCTGCCATCGATCGGCCCGACCCCTACGTGATGAAGATCCTCGCTCTCCTCGCCGTGCTCGCCGCCGCGCTCGCGCCCGGCGCGGACGACCCGCGGCCCGCCGACGAGATCCTGCGCGACATGCGCCGGATCCACTTCCCGCGCCACAGCGACGGCGGCTCTCCGGAAGCCGTCGCGGCGTTCCGCGCGCAGATCCGCGCGGCGTCGGAGCGCAAGGCGGCGCTCGCGCTCGAGCTCTGGCGCGGCCACCCGAGCCACGACGCCGTGCCGCAGGAGATGAAGATCCGCTGGGACCTGCTCGTCACGCAGCTCGAGGGCCACGCGCTCGTCCTCGAGGAGACGGCCGAAGCGATCCGCGCGCAGCCGAGCACCGCGCTCGCGGGCATTGCGCTCTACTCGCGCGCGCTCGCGACGCTGCGGATGGACGGGGCGCCGTGGAAGGACAAGCTCGCGCGCATCGAGGCGTACACGTCGAGCGTGCCCGCGGGGGAGAGCGGCGCGCGGCTCCTGCTCGAGCTCGCCGAGGAGCACACGACCGACGAGGACCTGCGCGAGCAGCTCTTCGAGCGCATCGTCCGCGAGTACGACGCGAAGCACCACCCCGCGCGCGCGGCGGCCGGGCTGCTGCGGCTGACGCGCATGCGCGGCGAGCGCCTCGCGCTCGCCTTCACCGACGCGGTGTCCCGCGAGCCGTTCGACCTGGAGCGGACACGCGGGCGCGTGACGATCCTGCACTTCTGGGGCATCGGAGACGACGACTTCGCGTCGCTCGCCCGGCTGGAGGCAGCTCGCGACGCCCGACCCGACGACGTCGCGCTCGTCGGCGTGTTCCTGATCGTGCGCGCACCCGAGGGCAAGACGAAGCGCGAGCTGCTCGCTGAGCACGGCGTGACGTCGCCGCAGTACGACGAGCTCACGGAGGGCGGCGGCGTCGACGACGCATGGTCGTGGAAGCTCGGCATCCGGCGCTGGCCGACGACGTTCGTGCTCGACCGAGACGGCCGCATCGCCTCGACGAATGCGCACATGCACCTCGACGAGGTGCTCGCGGAGCTGCTCGCGGACGCCGAGTAGCGCTCGCGCTTCAGCGCCGCTTCGCGAACGCCACGACGCGTGCGCCGAGCTCGCCGGCGGGGACGCCGAACGCTTCCTCGACCCCCAGCGGCCAGCCCTTCTCGTACGCGACGATCGCCGCGAGCAGCGCGGCGCGCGAGCCTTCCTCGACGTCGGCCGCGAGATAGCGGGCGACTGCCGCCGACTGGACGGCGTACGAGCTGCGCGCGGACAGGCGCCACGTGCGCGCTCCCGCCTCGACCTCGACGTCCGCCGCGAAGCCGAGGTCCTTCGCCTCGAGGTGCGAGAGCGTGAACAAGCGTTCCCAGGGCACGAGCGCGTCCTCGGGCGCGTGCGCGAGCACCTCGAACGCGCGCATCTGGGGCGCGCGCAGATCCACGCGCTCTGCATCGGGCCCGGCATCGCGCGCGGCATCCAGCTCGTGCTCGACGTACGCCGCGAAGCCCTCGACGATCCAGTGCCCCGCCCGCGCGTCGCCGCCGAGCGACGACGAGCGCCAGCGCGTCGTCGCTGCGTCCAGCTCCTCGTTCGTGACGCCGCGGCAGCACGCGCTGATCCAGTGGTGCACGAGCTCGTGCGTCAGCGTCGCGAGCAGCCGGTCCTCCCCCGTGCCGCCGTACGGCTCGTACAGCCGCGACGTCGCGTCGACGTCGTAGAAGCGCCCCGCCTCGGTCGCGTGCGTCGTGTGGCTCTTGCGCTCGGCGACGCGGCCGAGCTTGTCCTCGTACTCCGCCTCGGACTCGAACAGGAGCACGCTGAGCGGGTAGCGGCTCGGCCGGCGCGGCTCGAGCGGCGCGAACAGCTCCTCGAGGAACGAAGAGAGCGTCTCCGCGCGCTCCAGGCAGCGCAGCACGAGCTCGGGGCGCGCGAGCGGCGTGACGAGGAGCACGCGGCGCGTGCGGTAGCCGACGAGATCGGGCCTGCCCCACACGGGCGTGCCGCGCAGGCGCGCGAGCGTGGCGAGGTCCTCCGCGAGCTCCGGCGTCGCCCCGCGCGCGGCTGCAGGGTCGGTGAGCAGCGTGACGCCGAGCTCGCCCTGGCGCTCGAGGAACACGAGCCAGCCCGCGAGCGCCTCGGCCGCCCGCGCGTCCAACGGCGGCGGGAGGGCGTCGCGCACGAGCGCGGCGACGGCGGGGTGCGCCGCGTCGATCTCGAGCAGCGCGCGCGCGAGCCGCACGCGCGGCGCCTCGGGCAGCGCGCCCAGCGCCGCGGTCGCGCGCTCGTGCTCGGCGTCGGCGGCGAGCGCGTCGGCGAGCAGGGCGAGCGCGAGCTCGGACTCCGGCGCCGCCAGGCGCGCGCGCAGGTCGCAGAAGACGTCCGCGCGCTCCTCGCCGGCCGCCGCGCGGTGCGCGACGACGACTCGCAGCGGGTCGAGCTCGGCGGGGCCGGGCTGCTCGGGGAAGTAGAAGTCGCCGTCCGCGCCGAGCACGAGATCGGCCGCGAGGTAGCGACCCTTCCCCTGGCGCACCTGGATCTTCTTGCCCTCGCGCTTGCGAACGGTGAAGTCGCCGGTCAGCAGCTCGCCGCTCTCGAGGACGACGGTCGCGCCGGCGATCTCGTCGGGCGCGACAGGGACAGCGGCGAGCGAGACAGGGAGAGCTGCGAGCGCGACGACGAGCGCGAGCGAGCGGATGTGCATGGCGAGCGGTGCGGGCGGACGTTCACGGCGAGCGGGCGAGTGAGCGGGCCGGGGCCCGCGGCGATCGTAGCGTGTGGTCGCGCGAACGGGGCCGATCGGTCATCATGCCGAGCTTCCACGTCCTGCTCCCGCGGCGCGGGGGCCCACCACGACATTCGCAACGAACCCAACGCCATGACCGACCCGATTCCCGAGGGCTGCGAAGGCCTGATTCCCCATCTCGTCCTCAAGGGCGCCGCCGACGCGCTCGCGTTCTACAAGAAGGCGTTCGGCGCCGAGGAGATCACGCGCCACCTGACGCCGGACGGGCGGATCATGCACGCCGAGATGCGCATCGGCCAGAGCGTCGTCTACCTCGCCGACGACTTCCCGGAGTTCTGCGGCGGCCACGAGCGCTCGCCGAGCGCGCTCGGCGGCTCCTCGATCAACGTGCACCGCTACGTCACCGACTGCGACGCGGCGGTGAAGCGCGCGGCCGACGCAGGCGCGACCGTGACGATGCCGCCCGCCGACATGTTCTGGGGCGACCGCTACGGCGTCGTCACCGATCCGCACGGCCACGTCTGGTCGTTCGCGACGCACGTCAAGGACGTGACGCCCGAAGAGATGGAAGCGGCGGCCGCCGCGGCGTTCGGCGGTTGAGGCGGCGATGACCAGTCTCCACGACTTCACGGCGCGGACGATCGAAGGCGACGAGCGCTCGCTCGCGGACTACGCCGGCAAGGTCGTGCTCGTCGTCAACGTCGCGTCGCAGTGCGGCCTGACGCCGCAGTACGCGGGGCTGCAAGAGCTGTACGAGGGCTACCGCGAGCGCGGTCTCGAGGTGCTCGGGTTCCCGTGCAACCAGTTCATGGGGCAGGAGCCGGGCACCGAGGACGAGATCAAGTCGTTCTGCGAGACGAGCTACGGCGTGACGTTCCCGATGTTCGCCAAGCTCGACGTGAACGGGCCGGCACGGCACCCGCTCTACGCCTGGCTCACGTCGCAGGACGCCCGCCCCGAGGGCGCCGGCGACGTGAAGTGGAACTTCGGCAAGTTCGTCGTCGCCAAGGACGGGACGGTGCTCGCCCGGTTCGATCCGAAGACCGAGCCCGGATCCGACGCGCTGGTCGGGCGGATCGAGAGCGCGCTCTGAGGCAGCCGGCCCCCGTCGCGTGAAGGTCGGGCCGGTCGCTTCGGGGACCGGCCCGAGCTGCTACTCTCATTGCCGCCCGGTCGGCCCCCCGTTCGCGATCTTTCACGTCGCGGCCTCCGATCGGACTACGTCTCGGCGTGGAGGAACGGCGATGCTCTCTCGAACGGTTTGTCTCGCGGTCGCGGCTCGGCTCGCGATCCTCGCCCCTTGCGGAGCTTCGGCCGCTGCCCAGGCACAGCCGCTGCGCGAGGTGGCCAAGACCAGCGACCTCGCCGGAGGGCTGGTCGCCGAGCTCGACGACCACGACGCATTCGGAGCGGCGCTCGCCGGGTTCGTGCAGGCGGGGCCGGGCGGAGCGCCGGGCATCGCGATCGGCGCGCCCCGCGACGACGCGGGCGGCGGTCCGGGCGCGGGCGCTGGAGCGGTGTGGCTGCTCACCCTCGATGCGACCGGGAACGCGACCTCGGAGCTGCGCATCGGCGCGGGTCACGGCGGATTCGGCGGCGCGCTCGACGCGCACGACCGCTTCGGCGCGGCGCTCGCGTTGCTCGGACCGATCGGTCCCGGCCCGCTCGCGGTCGGCGCGCCGGGCGACGACGGCGGCGGCAACGGGAGCGGCGCGCTCTGGCTGCTGGACCTCGCGGCGGACGGGAGCGTCGTGTCGCAGCACGAGATCGGCGCGCGCCAGGGCGGCTTCGCGGGTGCGCTCGATGCGCACGACGCGTTCGGGAGCGCGCTCGCCGTGATCGCGCCGAACGTGCTCGCGGTCGGCGCGCCGGGCGACGACGACGGCGGCAACGGACAGGGCGCGGTGTGGATCCTCTTCCTCGACGGCGGCGGCGGAGTCGCGTCGCACGTCAAGATCAGCGCGACCGAGGGCGGCTTCGGCGCAGCGCTCGCTCCGCACGACGCGTTCGGCAGCTCGCTCGCGTTGCTCGGGCCGAGCCTGCTCGCAGTCGGGGCCCCAGGCGACGACGACGGCGGCAACGGACAGGGCGCCGTCTGGCTGCTCTCGCTCGACGCACACGGCGGCGTGGTCGGTCAGAGCAAGATCAGCGCGACGGCGGGCGGCTTCACCGGAGCGCTCGCTGCGCACGACGCCTTCGGCTCCGCCGTCGTCGCCCTCGGCGACCTCGACGGGGACGGCGTGGGCGAGCTCGGCGTCGGGGCGCCCGGCGACGACGACGGCGGGAGCAATCAGGGCGCGGCGTGGCTGCTCTTCCTGCGCGCCGACGGCACGGTCGAGTCGCACCGCAAGATCAGCGCGCTCGCCGGCGGTTTCGACGGCGAGTTGGACGCGCACGACGCATTCGGCTCCGCGCTGGCCTTGCTGGCCGACCTCGACGGCGACGGCGTGACGGAGATCGCGTCCGGAGCGCCCGGCGACGACGACGGCGGCGCGGGCCGCGGCGCGAGCTGGTCCTTGTTCCCGCGCGGCGCGGTCCAGGAGCTCCTGCTCGGGTCGAACATCAACCCGCAGATCCTGCAGCAGGGTCTGTCGACGCCCAGCCTCGGCGGCATCTGGGACCCGCTGCTCGTCATCTCCGGCGACGGGAAGCCGCTCGTCAACTTCCTCGCGCTCTCGCGCGAGCCGGACATGATCAGCGCGAAGGCGCTGGGCATCGAGGGCGAGATCCTGATCAGCATCGCGCCGGAGGACTTCCTCGGGTGCGTCTTCGCTGCGCCGGGCGACCGCTTCGAGATCCAGATCCCGGGCAACGTCGATTTGGTCGGCGAGGAGCTCTACTGCCAGTCGGCGATCGTCGGTCCGACCGGCTCCATCGAGACGCTGACGAACGCGCTCGCGGGCGAGATCGGCTTCTAGTTTCCAGTCCGGACCATTCATGAGGCTTCGACGACCGTCTCGGCGAAGCCTGTGAAGGCCGGGGGTCGTATCACCGCCCCTGGTCCGCCGCGCGCCCCGCGACGATCTCGTCGAGGAGCGCGCGGCGCGCGTCGCGGTCGGCGCTCGCCGTAGGGGTCCGCTCCACGAGCTCCCGCGCGTGCGGCTCCGCGTCCGCGAAGCGTCCCTGCGCGCGGTACAGTTCGGCCAGGCTCTGCAGGAGCGCCAGCGTGTTCGGGTGGTCGTTGCCCAGCGCCGAACGGTGGCGCTCGAGCGTCAGCACGAAGAGCGCCTCCGCCTCGTCGATGCGCCCCTGCGCGACGTACACGGAAGCGAGGCCGTTCTGCGCCGCGAGCGTGTTCGGGTGCTGCTCGCCGCGCACGCGACGCGAGACGTCGGCCGCCTCGACGAAGAGCGGCTCGGCCTCGTCGTAGCGCTCCTGCATCTTGTACAGGCCCGCCACGTTCGTCAGCACGGCGAGCGTGTGCGAGTGCTCTGCGCCCAAGGACGCGCGGTAGCCCTCCAGCGCCTCGACGTACAGCGGCTCGGCTTCGCCGTAGCGCCGTTGGAGCATGCGCAGGTAGGCCGAGTCGTTCAGCGAGATCAACGTGTCGGGATGCTGCGGGCCGAGCACGCGCCGGCGTCCCTCGAGCGCCTGCTCGTACAGACGCTCGGCCTCGTCGTAGCGCCGCTCGAGCAAGTGGACGCTCGCGAGGTCGTTGAGCGCCCGCAGCGTGTCGGGATGGTCGTCTCCGCGCACCCGCCTGCCGCGGGCCAGCACGTCCTCGATCAGGGGCCGCGCCTCGCCGTAGCGCGCTTGCTTGCGATACACCTGCGCCAGCTCGTTGAGGGCGACGAGCGTGTCGAGGTCATCGGGTCCGTGCAGCCGCTCGCGCGTCTCGAGCAGGTCGCGATACAGCGCCTCTGCCTCGTCGTAGCGACCTTGGTAGAAGCGCAGGCGCGCGAGCTCGCCGCGCGTGCGCAGAGTGAGCGGCGCCGCCTCTCCCAGCGTGCGGCGCTCGATCGCGAGCGCCTCCTCGAGGAGCGGCTCCGCGTCGTCGTAGCGCGCCTGGGCGCGGTACACCCGCCCGAGGTCGTTCTGCGACTCGAGCGTGTCAGGGTGCTCGCGCCCGACTCGCTCCCGCCGGTCCTTCCACGCGCGCTCGTACAGCGGCTCCGCGTCCGCGTACAGGCCGAGCGAGTGGTACGCCTCGCCGATCCCGTCCATCAGACGCGACCAGACGAGCCCGTCCTCGCCGCGGTACGTCTCGATCGTCGCCGCGCCGCGGTCGAGGAGCTCCTTCGCGGTGACCGTCTCGCCGCGCGCTCGGCGCGGGTCGGGCGACTCGAACAGGCCGACGAGGAACGCGTTGACCCGCTCGCTCGCGTCTCGCTCGCGCCGCAGCTCCTCGGCCTTGTCCTCGGCGACGCCACGCGCGGCGACCGCTTCGGCCGTCGCCGCCGCGAGCTGGACGTTCGTCGCCTCGACGCGCCCCTTCGCCTCCGCCTGGACGTACGAGACGGTCCCCAGGCCGCTCAGCGCCGCGAGCAGGGCTGCCGCGCTCGCCACCGCGACGCCCTTGTTGCGGCGCACCCACTTGCGCAGCTCGGCGAGCGCGCCGCTCTCGTACGCGCGCACGACGCGGCCCTCGAGGAAGCGCTGCAGGTCCTCGGCGAGCTCGAGCATGTCGTCGTAGCGCGCCGCCCGCTTGCGGCTCATCGCCTTCTCGACGATCGCCACGAGCTCCGACGGTGCGTCCGGCGCCCGCTCGGCCAACGGCTCGGGCGGGTGCTCCTTCAGGCGCAGCCAGATGTCGACGACGCTCGTCTCGTGCTCGGGCGGCGCGTACGGGGGATGGCGCGCGAGCAGGTGGTAGAGCATCGCCCCCAGGGCGTACACGTCCGAGCGCCGGTCCATGAGCGCGAGCCGCCCGAGCGCCTGCTCGGGAGACATGTACACGGGCGTGCCGAGGATGTCGCCGTCGAGCGTCTTGGTCGGGTCCGCGCCGGCGCGCAGCGAGTCGTTGCGGTCGGTCTGCACCCACGCCGTCGACTGGCGCGCCCCGGTGTCGCCGCTCTCCTCGTCCTGCGCGTACGCCTCGAGCACCTTCGCGAGGCCCCAGTCCATCACGTAGGCCTCGCCGAAGCGGCCGACCATCACGTTCGCTGGCTTGAGGTCGCGGTGGATGACGCCCTTGGTGTGCGCGTAGGCCATCGCCTCGCACACCTTGAGGATCACGTGCAGCGCGCGCGTGAGCGTCCAACCCTCGGCCTCGGCGTGCACGAGCGCGAAGATCGCCTCGAGGTCGCGTCCGTGGACGAGCCGCATCGTGAAGAAGACGCGCCCGTCGGCGTCCATCGCGAGCTCGTGCACCGGGACGACTCCGGGGTGGTCGAGCTGCCCGGTGACCTGCGCCTCCTCGAGGAAGCGCGAGAGCGCGCTGTCCTCGACGCCGACCGATCCGTCGGACCGCTCGGAGCCCAGCACGACTTTCATCGCGAGCGCGCGCCGCAGATCGGGGTCCCAGACCCTGTAGATCGCGCCCATGCCGCCGCGGCCGACCTCGCCGAGCAGGCGGTAGCGCGTTTCCCGCGGAGCGCCGGCCGCAGGCGTGCCGTCGGCCGGTGACTCGGCCCGGGTGCCCGCGACGCCGGGCTCCCCAGCGAGCGAGAGCCCGCGGTCGATCTCGCTGCCGAAGCGCTCGCGCAAGCGCTGCGAGAACGAGCGTCCGCTCGCCAGCGCGCGGTGCACGCCCGCGACGCGCGACCAGTCCTCGTGCACGCGCTGGAGCTCTCGCGCGAGGTCGGGCTCGTCGCGGGCGAGCGCGGCGACGTCGACCGATGCGCCGGGAGCGAGGCTCTCCAGCCCGCGGGCATAGAGGGACTCCGCGCGGAGCCGGATCGGCGCTGTTCGTTCCTGCATGCGCTGCTCGCTGGGGTCGGGCGCGACGAGGGTAGCACTCGCCGGGCTCGTCGGCGGCTACGACGTCTCGGTCCTGGACGGCGTCCACACTGCCGCGCCCCGCGGCTTCTCGAAGGCTGAGGCCGGCTCGCGCTCGGTGGTCGAGGCACACGGCGGCGGCGCGGGGGAGCAGGGGCGAGCGAGAGTGCGCATGGGCGGGTCGTACGACGCGCGCTATCGTGGCGCGCGTATGGCGCGTCCCCGAGCGTGGATGAGCTGGAGCAGCGGCAAGGACAGCGCCTGGGCGCTGCACGTCGCGCGCACGGCCGGCGAGGTCGACGTCGTCGGGCTCCTGACGACGGTCGACGAGGCGAGCGAGCGCATCGCGATGCACGCGGTGCGCCGCCGGCTGCTCGACGCGCAGGCCGAGCGCCTCGGGCTCCCGGTGCACGTCGTCGCGCTCGCCGCGAGCTCGACCAACGAGGAGTACGAGCAGCGCATGCGCGGCGCGATCGACGCAGCGCTCGCGGCGGGCGTCGAGGTGATGGTGTTCGGCGATCTCTACCTCGAGGACGTCCGCGCGTACCGCGAGCGCATGCTCGCCGGCACGCGGCTGCGCGCGCTGTTCCCGCTGTGGGGCCTGCCGACGGGGCCGCTCGCGCGCGAGATCGTGAGCGCGGGCGTCGTCGCCTGGACGACGTGCGTCGACGCGGAGAAGCTCGACGCGAGCTTCCTCGGGCGGCGGTTCGACGAGGACTTCCTCGCCGAGCTCCCCAGCGGCGTCGACCGCTGCGGCGAGAACGGCGAGTTCCACACGTTCGTCAGCGACGCGCCCGGGTTCGCGGCGCCGATCGACGTGCGTCCCGGCGAGGTCGTCGAGCGCGAGGGGTTCCTCTACGCCGACCTCGTGCCGCTCTGACGCGCGCTCGGCCCGTCACGACGAGAGCTGCCGCTTCTTCTTCTTGCGCTCGTCGTACGGGAACACGACGTCGCGGTCGTGGCGCGCGAGCTCGTCGTCCCTGTCCGGGTAGTCGATCGTCGCGAGCACGAACCGGATGATCTCGAGCCGCGCCGCGCGCTTGTCGTCAGCGTCCACGATCGTCCACGGCGCGTGCTCGCTGTGCGTGCGCTCGAGCATCACGTCGCGCGCCTCGGTGTACGCGTCCCACAGCTCGATCGCGCGCTGGTCCACGGGGCTGATCTTCCACTGCTTGAGCGGGTCGCCCCGGCGGTCGTCGAGCCGCTCGACCTGCACCTGGCGCGAGATGTCGAGGTAGAGCTTCACGAGCGTGATGCCCGACCCGACGAGCAGCTCCTCGAACTTCGGCACCTGGACCAGGAAGCGCTCGACCTGCTCGTCGGTCGCGAAGCCCATCACGCGCTCGACGCCGGCGCGGTTGTACCAACTGCGGTTGAACAGCACGAGCTCGCCCGCGGCCGGCAGGTGCGGCACGAAGCGCTGGAAGTACCACGTCGTCTCCTCGCGCTCGTTCGGCTTGGACGGCGCAAAGACGCGCGTCTCGCGCGGGCTCATGTGGCGCGTGATCCGCTTGATCGCCCCGTCCTTGCCCGCCGCGTCACGGCCCTCCAGGAGGAGGAGCACCCTCTCGCCCGCCTCGATCACGTGCCTCTGGAGCTTCACCAGCTCCACGTGCAGCCGGTACAGCTCCTCCTTGTACGAGTCCTCTTTCGTCCGGCTCATGGTGTTCCTCGATCGGCGGCGGCGAGTTGCCCGCGTCCAGCGTGCCCTGGACGACGTGCAGGGCGGCGGCGAGCTTCCAGGCGCGGCTGACAAGCCTACGGTCGTGTGCCAGCTCCTGCAGCGCCTGATTCGTCGCCGGCAGCGAGGCGCCCGGGCGCGAGGACAGCGCGACGAGCCGGCCGTGCTCCGCGTCGCGCGCCTCCTCGTGGCGGTCGTGCAGCGCTCGCAGGCGCCCAAGGTCGAAATCGGGCCCGTCCGTGCCGGCCGCGTCGAGCGCGGCGACCACGTGCGCGACGTAGTCGGCGGAGAGCGGGACGCGCTCGCGCGGGAGCGCCTCGTCGGTGTCGGCGTGCAGGCCGGCCAAGTCGCCGGAGATGCGCACCATCGTCCAGATGTGCTCGTGGGCGCGCAGCACGTTCGTCACCGCGCCCGCGACGTTGGTCGGCAGCAACGTGCGGTTGAGCTGCGTGACGTACTCCGCGATCGCGACGAGCAGTCTGCGCGCGGGCCGCGCGCGCGCTGCGAACGACTCGGCGCCCTCGATCTCGCGCGTCGCGACCGCCCGCGCGAGCGCGAGAACGACGCTCGCCGCCCGACGCATCTCGAGCAGCAGCGCCCGCGCCGCGAGCTCGGGCACCGGCAGCACGTTCGTGTCGAGGTGTCGCGGCCGCGCGGCGTCCTCCTCGGCCGAGCGGAAGCGGCGCTCGAGGAAACGGACGAGCGCAGCGGACACCGGCCACATCAGCGCGACGCCGAGCACGTTGAACGTCGTGTGGAAGAGCGCGAGATCGGCCGCGGGCGTCGGCGCCGCGTCGAACGCCACGTGCAGCGCCTCGATCCCCGCGAGGATCGGCACGAGCAAGAGGAGCGCGACGAGCCCGGTGCCCAGGTTGAACACGACGTGGAGCAGCGCGACGCGCCGCGCGTTCGACGTCGCGCCGATGGTCGAGAGCAGCGCGGTCGACGTCGTCCCGACGTTCGCGCCGATGACGAGGGCGCCGGCGAACGCGGGGGAGAGCGCGCCCTGCGCCCGCGCGGTGAGCACGATGGCCATCGCCGCGCTCGACGACTGCATCAGCATCGTGATCAGCGCGCCGAGCCCGACGCCGGCGACATAGCCGAGGACGCCCCACGACTCGATCACGCCGACGTCGAGCACGCTCCCGAAGTCGGTGAACGTGTCCTTCAACAGGTCGAGCCCGACGAACAGGACGCCCAGCCCCGCGAGCGCCTCGCCGAGCCCGCCCCAGCGCGACGCCGGCCGCACGAGCCGTAGCAGCATCCCGAGCCCGACGAGCGGGAGCGCGAGCGCCTCGACGTTCATGCGCAGCCCGACGAGCGCGACGAGCCAGCCCGTCATCGTCGTGCCGACGTTGCTCCCGAACACCACCCACGCCGCCTGGCCGAGCGTGAGCAGCCCCGCGTTCGCGAATCCGATGATCGCGACGGTGACCGCGCTCGACGACTGCACGAGCGTCGTGATCAGCGCGCCCGCGACGAGCCCGCGGGCGCGCGTCCGCGTCCACGTCCCGAGCAACCGGTGCAGCGCCTGTCCCGCCGCGCGCTTGAGGCCGTCGGTGAGCAGCCCCATCCCGAGCAGCAGCAGCCCCAGCCCGCCCGCCGCGGCCCCGATCGCCGTCCAGCTCAGCTCCATCGCCGGCGCCGGTGCGAGTGCGGCGAGACCCGACCGAGGCGGAACCGCGCGTTCACCGCGGCTGCTCCATCCCGATCACGAGCCGCTCATCGACGAAACGGATCGCCGCGTCGAGCGCCGGGTGGTCTTGCGCCTGGAGCAGCACGCGGCCGACGTCCTCGCCGACGCCGGCGCGCTCGGCGACGACGTCTCCGGGCTCGATCTTGAGGAGCGTGTCGACGTGCGCGGGGTGCGCGCGCACTGCGTCGATGCCGTCGACGCGCGCGACCGTGCCCGCGCCCGGGTGCAGCACGACGACCGCCGTCGGGCGGCCCGGCTCCCGAGGCAGCTCCGGTTCGTCGCCGAGCTCGACCGCGCAGAACGCGTCCCACGGGTCGAAGCCGTAGGCGAGCTCGAGGCAGCGCATGATGTAGCCGCCGGGCGGGCGAAGCGCGACCTCGCCGACGAGGGGACCGCTCTCGGTCAGGAACAGCTCGAGGTGCGTCAGGCCCCAGCGGATCGCGAGCGTCTCCAACGCGTGTCGGTTGACCTCGAGCACCCGCCGGTGCGTGTCGGGATCGAGCCCGGCCGGCACCACGTTGACGTGCTTGGGACGCCAGTAGTACGTCGTGTTCGTCCACAGGATGCGCTTGTCGTGCACGAACGACTCGACGCTCATCTCCGTGCCGACGACGTAGCGCTCCGCGATGCGGCCGCGCACGGGCTGGCGCGGCACCGGGTCGCTGCGCACCTCGACGCCGCGCGAGCCGCTCGAGCGCCGATCCTTGAGGACGATCGGCCGGCCGAGCTCGTCGACGCGCTCGAGCTCCTCCGGCTTGCCCAGGTCGACGAAGTCGGTCACGGGCACGCCCCCGGCGCGCAGGCGCTGCTTCATCAAGAGCTTGTCGTGGCAGCGCAGCGCGACCGAGTGGGGCGAGCGGCGGGCGTGCAGCACCCGGCGGGCGTGCGACGCCGCGACGACGGCGGCCTCGATCGGCGCGATGCAGTGGGTGAAGGGCCCGTCGTCCTCGAACCGCGCCGCGATCTTGCGGACCGCCTCCCGCGTCGCGGGGAAGGGCGCGACCTCGAGGCGCACCCCGCGCGGCGCCACCTGCGGCGGCTTCTCCATCCACAGGGCGAACGGGATGCCCCGGCGCTTCAGCGCGGCTTCGAGGCCGGCGCGGCGGCCGAGGACGAGCACGCGGCGGGGCGCGGAGCTCTCGCCAACCGGAGCCATGGGGGGTCAGAATAGGGCGCGACGGCGGTCGATGCTCGCGCCCCGCGCGCGGAAAACGGCGAAGTCGGTGGCCGCTCGGCGGCCCGCTCTGCGCCATCGAACCTGCGCTGCGGGAACACGCCCGTAGCTCCGACCGATCCGAACGACCCGACCGCTCCGAAACGAAAGCACCATGCAGATCCGATCCGCCCCTCTGACGCTGACTCTCCTCGCCGCGACGCTCGCGGGCTGCGCGACGACCAGCACCGACCATCTGTCCGTCGACGCGCCGCGCGCGCAGCTCTTCCAAGGGCTCGGCGCGCGCACGCGGCCGATCTCGACGAGCTCGAGCGAGGCCCAGCACTACTTCGACCAGGGCATCGCGTGGATGTACGCCTTCAACCACGACGAGGCGATCCGCTCGTTCGCACGCGCGGCCGAGCTCGACCCCGACGCGGCGATGCCGTGGTGGGGGATCGCCCTGTGCGAAGGGCCGAACTACAACGACCCGGTGATGACCGACGAGCGCTCGGCCGCCGCGTGGGGCGCGCTGCAGGAGGCGCTCGCGCGGATCGAGCGCACGACGCCGATCGAGCGGGCTCTGATCGAGGCTCTGTCGCAGCGCTACGCGAAGCCGTGGCCGGAGGACCGCGCGGCGCTCGAGCAGGCGTACGCCGACGCGATGGCGGACGTCTGGGCGCGCTTCCCCGACGACGCGGACGTGGGCACGCTGTACGCCGAGGCGATGATGGTGCAGCGGCCGTGGAAGCTGTATTCCGCCGACCGCGAGCCCGAGGGTGACACGCCGACGATCGTCGCGACGCTCGAGCGCGTGATGGCGCTCGATCCCGAGGGCCCGGGCGCGAACCACCTGTACATCCACGCGGTCGAGCCGAGCGCCACGCCCGACCTCGGGATCGCCGCGGCCGATCGGCTCTCCGACCAGGTGCCGGGCTCCGGGCACCTGAACCACATGCCCTCGCACATCTACGTGCAGGTCGGCATGTGGGACGAGTCGATCCGCCAGAACGCGAAGGCGCTGGAGGCGGACGAGGCGTATCGCTCGCTCTCGCCCGACCAGGCCATCCAGCACATGTACATGACGCACAACGCGCACATGCTCGCGTACTCGGCGATGATGGTCGGCCGCGAGAAGGAGGCGCTGGCCGCCGCGCGCGCGATGTGGGCGAACGTGCCGAGCGCGGTGCTCGAGGGCGTCGCACCGTACGTCGACCTGTGGATGACGTCGGTGTACGACGTCCAGAAGCGCTTCGGCCGCTGGGACGCGATCCTGGCGGAGCCTGCGCCGCCCGAGTTCCTGCCGATCACGACGGCGATCTGGCGCGCGCACCGCGCGATCGCGTGCGCGGCGAAGAAGGACTTCGCCGGCGCCGAGCGCGAGAAGCAGGCGTTCCAGGACGCGAAGGCCGCGCTCCCCGAGGAGAGCGTCTTCGGGGACGACCCGGCGCACGGCATCCTCGCGGTGAGCGAGCACTTCATCGACGGCGAGATCGCGCTGCAGAAGGGCGAGTACGACGCGGCGATCGAGCACCTCGTGAAGGCGGTCGAGGCCGAGGACGCGCTCTCGTACGGCGAGCCGCCGCAGTGGCTCCAGCCGACGCGCCACACGCTCGGCGCCGTCTATCTGAAGGCGGGCCGTTTCGCGGACGCCGAGCGCGTCTACCGCGCCGACCTCACGAAGTGGCGCGACAACGGTTGGTCGCTCTACGGCCTGGCGCGCGCGCTGGAGGGCCAGGGGCGCACGGCCGAGGCCGAGACGGTCCGCGCGCGGCACGAGGCGGCGTGGGCGCAGGCGGACGCGCCGACGAAGTCGAGCTGCGTGTGCATCCCGACGACGTGAGCAGCGCCGGGTGAAGCGCGCGACGGGTGGGCTGCTCCGGCGGCTCGCCCGTCGCTCGTCGGTGCGCCGCTACGCCGCCGCGCCGTCGTCGTCCCGCTCGCGCCAGCCGGGTTCCCTCTGGATCGCCGCGCGATCGTCGGGCGAGAAGACCGTCACCGGCTGGTCGCAGCGCGTGCAGTAGCTCGCCTGGAGCGAGCGCAGGTAGGGGACGTACTGCTGGCAGTGAGCGCAGTACCGCAAGTCCGTGTAGAAGTCGCCGGAGTCGACGGTGCCGTCTTTTTCCGTCGACGAGGAATGCGTCGCCATGTGTTGAAAGCTCCCGCTGGCCGCGGACTCTGACGCGGGAACTTGAAGAGCATCCTGCCCCTGCTTTCAAGGGGCGGCAAATGGGGAATCGTCGACTTCACGGAAGCCGAAAGACGCGCTCCCCCGACGGCCGCCGTCCGACGATCTGGGGAGTGTCCTTTCCGGCGGACACTTCGACGAGCGTGGCCGGCTCCTCGTCGCCGCGGGTGAAGACGAGAGCGCTGCCTTCCTCGTGCACTTGCAGGCTCAGGTGCTCCTCGTCGGATCGCCCGGCCGAGAAGCACGCTCCGCCGGCGTGCACGTCCACGTCCGCCACCGAGAACCCGTCCCCGCCGGGATCGTCGACCTCGAGGTGCAAGCCGGCGCGCCTCTGCCCCTCGTGCGCCGCGAGCCGGAGAACGAGCAGCGCGCCGTCCTCGCGGCCGAGCATCACGAGCCGCGGCTCGCCGCCCTCGCCGTCGCACGCGAGCGTCGCGCGGACGTTCCCCTCGGCGTCGACGAGCTCGAACCGCTCGCCCCGCACGACGTCGGCCGACCGGGGACCGAAGACCAGACAGGCGACGACGACGCACGCGGGGGTCACGAAGCTCTTCATCTCGAGGCTCCTTTCGGCGGTTCGTTCTCCGGAGCGCGCTATCCTGGCGAGCCGTGGCCGCTCGCACCACAGCCGCGGCGCTGGTCGTACTGGCGCTCGTCGTCGGGCTCGTCGCGTGGCGCGTGGGCGCGCCGGAGCCGCAGAGCGCGTCGCTCGCGGGCGCAGACGGGCCGGCCGTCTTCCAGGCCGAGCCGACCGCGCCACGCCGCCTCGCGCTGCCGGCAGACCCGTCCGGGTCGGGAGCCGAGCTCGCTCCAGCGCCGCCCGAGCCCGAGCGTTGCGTCCTGCGCGCGCTCGACGAGTCCGGCGCGCCGATCGAGGGCGCGCGCGCGTGGCTGCAGCGAGCCGGCGCCGAGGAGCTCGCCGGCGCGACGCAGGCCGACGGCACCCTGGCGCTCGAGCCCGCGCTCGTGCGCGAGGCGCGCGTGGTCGTCGCCGCGGACGGCTTCGCGCCCGAGCGCCGCTGGATCGGCGCGGCCGTTCCCGCGCGCGTCGACGTCGCGCTCGTCCGCGCGGTCTCGCTCGCCGGCCGCGTCGTGCTCGCGGACGGCATGCCGGCGGGAGCCGGCCTGCGCGTCGTCGCGTGGCGCCCGCGCGTCGACGAGCCCGGCGAGCGGACGTTCGCGCGCGCGCTCGCGGGCGACACGTCGCGGCCGGTGGCGCGCACGGACGCGCACGGCGCGTTCCGTCTCGACGGCCTCGATCCCACGCAGCCGGTCGCGTTCAGCGCCGGCGGCCGCGGGCTCGCGTCGTCCGCCGGCTGGATCGTCGCCGACCCGCTCGGACCGCCGGTCGAGATCGTCGTCGAGCGGCTGGTCGCGGTGCTGGTGCGTCCGCTCGAGCCCGACGGCTCCGACCCGCGCTCGCGCGAGCTCGTCAGCGTCGTCGGCGGCGTCCGTCTGCCCGACGACGCGCGCCCGATCTACGCCGGCGGGCTCGCCGTGCTCGCGGGCGTCGAGCGGCGCGAGCACGACCGGCTCTTCGCGTACTTCGCCGACGGTCCGGTCGCGCGGCTCGGGCCGATCGAGACGACGCTGTTCTTCCCGAAGTACGAGCCGGTGAGCGTGAGCGCGTGGGCCGAGCCGGTCGATCCGGACGTCGTCGTGCACGAGCTCGTGCTCGACCCGGCGGACGTGTCGCTCGGCACGCTCGCGATCGAGCTCGCGGGTCTCCCCGCGGCCGCGGCCCGGGCGCTCCCGAGCGGAGGCGCGCTCGCGGAATGGCTCACGCTCGAGCCGCGCGGCGGCGGCGCCGCGCTCACGTACGCGCTGCGCGGCCGGCGGGCGGTCGAGGACGTGCCGCACGGAAGCTACGCGGCCCGGCTCGAGATGCACGGCGTGGAGACGTTCCCGCCGCCGCCCGCGGCGGCGTACGCCGTCGACGTCGGCCCCCGGCCGGCGCGCGTCGTCTTCGATCTGTCGTCCGCCGCCGTGCTCGAGCTGCGACCGTCGCGCGCCGACGGCACGCCGTACGCGGACGAGCTCGACGTCGAGCTCGCGTGGTCGAAGCTGGGCGCGATCGGCCCGGCGTCGGCGGGCTACAACTCCGCCGGCCGATTCTCGTTCGATCACGCCCCGTACTGGATCGTCGGCCTGCGTGCGCGGACGTACACGGTGCTCCTGCGCCGGCCGCGCGTCGTCGACGACGTGCGCTGGAACGTCGCCGGCGACGCGGTGCTCGAGCCGGGCCGCGTGACGACGCTCGCGCTGAAGGTCCCCGTTCAGTAGCGCGAGCGAGCGATCCGATCGACGTCGCCCTCGGCGGGCAGCGGGCACTGCGCCGGCGCCTCGCGCGCGTCGATCACCGCGAGCGCGGCCGCGACGTCGCGCCAGGCGACGAGCGGATCGCAGAGGATGGGCAGGACGTCTTTGCTCCCGATCGGCGCCCGTCGCGCGAGTGCGAGCGGGTTCGCGTCGACCATGCGCAGCCCGCCGTCGAGATCCTCGACGACGTGCTCCGCGCGTCCGTCCGATTCCAGCGCGACGCGCCAGACTGCTTCCCGCGCGAAACGGACGCGGGGACAGAACAGGAACGCGTCGACCCGCTCCCGGCTCTGCTCCGGCAGGCGGACGATCACGGTCGGAGCGCCGCGCGTCGCGAGCTCGAGCGAGCGTAGGTCGATCTCCGTGGCGAGGCACGCGGAGAGCAGCGGCACGAAGTCGCCGTAGCGCGCATCGGGCGCGACGCGGACGCTCAGCGGCTCGTTCGGGCGCTCGGTCCCGAACAGCTCGTCGGGCGCGTGCTCCATCGCTGCGACGATCGGCGCGAGCGCGTGCGCGATCGGTTCCGCGCTCGCGTCGCCGCGCC
>CAZGTQ010000054.1:0-3136 GCA_964528575.1 uncultured Planctomycetaceae bacterium
AGCTCCTGCGCGCTCGGCAAGAGCGGCAGCACCCGCTCGATGCGGATGCAGCAGCCCATCGACGAGTCGCCCACCGTGCGGGTCGCGATCGCGACGACGTGGCCGTCGGCGTCGACGACCGGGCCGCCGCTGTTGCCCATCACGATCGGCGCGGTGACGTAGACGTTTTCTTGCGCGTTGCGCACGACGCCGACCGACGACGACGCGACCGCCTGGCGGCCCTCGAGGATCGAGGTGCCCCACGGGAAGCCGAGCACGAGCACGGGGTCGAGCGTGCCGACGTCGTCGCGCCGGGGCGCGAGCGGGAACGCGCAGACCGGGCGCTCCACGCGCGCTTGCAGGAGCGCGAGGTCCGCGTCGTCGAGCGCGTGGTACTCGCCGACGTGCACGCCGCCGCCGTGCAGCCCCGCGGCGCGCTCCTCGATGCGATCCGCCGGCATCGCCGCGATCGACAGGGTGCCCGCCGCGCTGTCCCACGCGCTCGCGAAGTCGAGCTCTCCGCGCGCGTCGAACAGCGGGCTGCCCGCCGTCCACGCCGCGAAGCGCACGGACGCCTCGTCGAGGCGCCAGCCGTCCGCGAGCCGCTGTCCGACGTCGCCCGAGAACTTCCACGGCTGCAGGACGTGCTTGTTCGTCACGATCAGCCCGTCGGGACTGACGAAGAAGCCGCTGCCGACGCCCTGACGCATCGTGCTCTCGCGGCCGCGCACGAGCCGGTAGTGCACGACGACGAGCACGACCGCGCCGCGCGTACGGCGCTCGATCTCCTGGAACGTGCGCGCGCGCGCTCCCTCGAGCTCGTCCCAGCTCGCGCGCACCTCCGTCTCGTTCGCGTGCGCCTGCTCGAGGTCGAGCCCGTCGATGCGCGCCTCGAGCAGCGCGAAGCGCGCCTCCGGCGCGCCGTTCGTCGCTTCGCGCCACACGAGCGCGACGACTGCGACGACCGCGACGAGGGCGACCGCGAGCGCGGAGCGGCGCGCCGCGCTGCGCACGCGCGCGTGGTGCTCGGCGTCGCCGAGGATCGACGCGAGCTCGACGCGGCCGACGCCGAGGAACTCCGCGATCGAGGCGAGCCGGAGCCGCTCGCGGTGGTGCAGCCGGCCGTCCGCGTACGCGACGCCCGCGAGCATGCGCACGACGTGCGCGCGCTCCCGCGCCTCGGCGTCGACGAGCGCCTTCGGCACGCGCACGCTCTTGCCGGCCCGCAGCGCGCCCGGCGCCTCGGACGCGGCGACGCCGAGCGCGATCCGGTAGCGCTCGAGCAGCTCGCGCTCGTCCGCCGACAACTCTCCGTCGGCGTTCGCCATCGCGAGCAGCTTGCGGTACGCCGCGATCGACACGTCCATCGCGTTCCCCCCCTCGCGCGCGTCACGCGCGCAGCAGGACCTTCGTGCACCCCTCGAGCTTGCGGTCGAACAGATCGTAACCGCGCACCGCGTCCGCGAGCTCGAGGCGGTGCGAGACGAGCGCCGCGAGCTCCCACCGGCGCTCGGCGAGCCGCACGAGCATCGCCTCGAGGCCCGCGCGCGCCGAGCAGCGCCCCGCGACGTAGGTCAGGTTCTTGTCGTACGCCTCGACCGGCGAGAACGCGAACGTCGACTCGGTGTGCACGCCGGCCGCCGCGATCGTCGCGCCGGGCCGCGCGAGGTCGACCGCGAGCCGCGTCGCCTGGGGCGAGCCGACGCACTCGAGCACGCAGTCCGCGCCGCGCCCGCCGGTCGCCGCGCGCACCGCCTCGACGGGGTCGACGCGCGAGAAGTCGACCGGCTCGGCGCCGAAGCGCTGGGCGAGCGCGAGCCGCTCGGGCACCCGGTCGATCGCGAGGACGCGCTCGCAGCCGAGCTCGCGCGCCGCGAGCGCGCCGAGCGCTCCCACCGGCCCGCAGCCGACCACCGCCGCGATGCGCCCCGCTCCCGCTCCCGCCGACGTCGCGCAGAACCAGCCCGTCGAGAGGACGTCGCCCGCGAGCAGCGCGTCGTCCGCGCTCAGGCCGCCCGGCACGCGCACGAGCGTCGCGTCCGCGAGCGGCACGCGCACGTACTCCGCCTGCGCACCCTGGAGCCCGACGCCGCGCGACACCCAGCCGTACACCGCGCCCCTCTCGCAGCGCGCCGTGAGCCCGCGCTCGCAATAGAAGCACGCGCCGCAGCTCGTCGAGAACGGGCTGACCACGAGCACGCCGCTCTCGAGGCCGCGCACGGCGCGCCCGACGTCCGCGACCTGGCCGACGAACTCGTGCCCCATGACGGTGCCCGGATCCTGGCCCTTCTCGCGGTCGTGGTAGACGTGCAGGTCCGAGCCGCAGATCGCCGTGCTCAGCACGCGCACGATGACGTCCGTCGGCGCCTCGATGCGCGGATCGTCGACGGTCTCGACGCGCACGTCGCGCGGACCGTGCCAGGTGAGGGCCCTCATCGGAGCCCGATCGTACCGTCAGCTCGTCCGATCCATGTGGTCGCTCAGGGTGCGAGCGTGAGCGGCTTCGCGGCGCTCGCGAAGACGACGCTCAGCGCCGGTCCGAGCACGACGTAGGCGTGGTCGAGCCGCGTTCCCGCCAGGCTCGGCTAGAGGCCCGCCGGCACGGCGAGCGTCGCACCCGCGCGGCCGTCGGCGTCCAGCACGCCGAGCGTCGCTCCGTACGCGCCCTGGTTGGTCGAGCCGAGCGCGAACGTCGTGTAGGAGTCCGCGTTCAGCGGCACGACGAGTCCATCGAGGCTCGTTCCCGGGCTCGTCCCCGACGCGGAGCCGAGGACGAGGTACGTGCGCCCCGCGTGCGTCGCTCCCGCGTGCAGTCCGAGCGACTGCACGCCGCCCGTCGCGATCGAGATCGAGGCCGGGATCGCCGTGCACGAGGGCGGGACGAACGAGTCGGTCCATGTCGTCGGGTTGAAGCCCTGCACGAGCCCTCCGCCGGGTGCGAGGAAGCGGTCGCCCGTCGCGACCGCCGCGACGCCGTGGCGCGGGATCTTCATCGGCTGTGCGACGGCCCACGCGGCGCTCACGACGTCGTAGACCTCGTTCACCGCGTGCAGGATCGGCGCCTCGCCCCCCGCGCAGAAGATCTGGTCGCCGAGCGCCGCCATCGCCATCGCGCTGCGCGCGGTCGGCAGCGGCGCGAGCGTCTGCCAACTGTCGC
>CAZGTQ010000055.1:0-19887 GCA_964528575.1 uncultured Planctomycetaceae bacterium
GCGCTGTACGAGATCGTGCTCGCGCAGCGCGGCGTCGCGCCCGACCTGCGCTACCAGCGCACGCCGCTCGAGCCGACCGACGCCGCGCGCTCGGGCGAGCTGCTCACCGTCAAGCTGCGCTACAAGCAGCCCGACGGCGACGAGAGCGAGCTGATCGAGCACGCCGTCGTCGACTCGCACGCGACGCTGTGGGGCGCGACCGACGACTTCCGCTTCGCGGCCGCCGTCGCGGGCTTCGGACTGCTGCTGCGCGGGTCCGCGGACGCGGCGGCGCTCGACTGGGACGCGGTGCTCGAGCTCGCGCAAGCGGGCCTGGGCGACGACGCGACCGGACGGCGCACCGACTTCGTCGACCTCGTGCGCAAGGCGCGCGCGCTCGCCGGCGGCGGCGAGCGAGCGGCCGACCGTTGAACGCCGGCGGACCGCGGGTCACGCTCTTGCGGCTCGCGCATAGCGTCCGGGGGTCTCCACGGCCTCGGACGCGACGCGCAGCCCATGGAACGGCTCACGGTGACCCGACCTCCCTCCGCGGACGAGCGTTCGTCCTTCCCGGCCGAGCTGCGCGCCGCGCTCGCCCGCCGCGAGCCGGCCGCGCTGGCGGCGTTCTTCGACGCGTTCTTCGAGCCGGTCTTCGCCTACGTCCACCGGCTCGTCGGCGCGCGCTGGGCCGAGGATCTCGTCCAGGAGATCTTCGTCCGCGTCTACGAGCGGCTCGAGACGTACGACCACGAGCGCGAGCCGCGGCCCTGGCTCTTCTCGATCGCGACGAACCAGGTGCGCATGCACTGGCGCCGCGCGGGCGTGCGCGACGCGGTGCGCGAGCGCGACGTCGACGCGGACAGTGCGCTCGCGCGCGCGGAAGGCGGGCCCGACGCGCCGCCGCTCGGCCTCGAGCGCCGCGAGACCGCCGAGCGCCTGCGCGCGAGCGTGCGCGCGCTCCCCGAGGACCTGCGCATCGTCGTCGTGCTGCGCGCGTACGAGGGCCTGCCGTACCCCGAGATCGGGCGCGCGCTCGACGTGTCGACCGTCGCGGTGCGCAAGCGCTACTCGCGCGCGCTCGGCCTCTTGCGCGAGGCGCTGCGCGAGCCGGACGTCGACCAGGCGCGAGGGACGCGATGACCGACGAGCTGCGCCCGGAGGACGTCGCCGTCGAGCGCTCGCTGCGCGCGGAGCCGCGGCCCCGCGCCGACGCCGCGTTCCGCGCCGAGCTGCGCGCCGCGTTCGCGTCCGGCTTCGAGCGAGCGCGCCCCGCCGGCCGCCCCGCCGGCCGCGACCGCCGTCCGTGGATCGTCGGCGCGGTCGCGGCGGCCGCGCTCGTCGCGCTCACGCTGCTCGTCGTCGTGCAGGACGCGCCCGAGCTGCGTTTCGTCCCGCTCGCGAGCGAAGGTGGAGCGCGCGCGGCCGCGCTCGCAGCCGACCTGAACGCCGGACGCACGAGCACGGTCGCCGAGGTGGCGCTCGAAGTGCGCACGACCGAGGGGCTGCACGTGCGCGCGCTCCCCGGAGCGATCGTCGCGGGAAAGGTCGGCGTCGCCACGCTCGAGCTCGCGGTGCACGCCGGCGAAATCCTCGTGTGGACGCCGCACGACTACGCGGGCGCGCCGCTCGTCGTCGAGACGCGCGATACGCACATCGCGATGACGGGCACCGCGTTCTCGATCCTCGTCGACGACGCGCTGACGTGCGTGTGCGTGCTGCGCGGCGCGGTCTCGGTCGGAGCGCAGACCGTCGGCGCACAGGAGCGGTGCATCGCGTTCGCGAGCGGCGCTGCCCCCCGCTGCGAGGCCTTCGGGGCGCCCCAATCGCCCCTGGGGGCCGCCGAGGAGCCCCATCTGGCCCCTTTGCGGGACTGGACGCGAGAGCGCGAGGAGCCTTAGTTCCGCCCGTTGAAACGTCTTCGCCCTGGCTTACGGAACCGGTTGGGCGAGGAGGCGGAACGATCGGCCGGGGAACCCTGCCAACGAACCGCCGAGCCTTCCACCTCTTGCGGGCCCCCTGCGTCCATCCTCCCGGACCGCGGGGGGCCCCACGCCCCCTGCCGAACGAAGCTCCCGCGACATCAGCGCGCGACTTCAGCGCAACGGGAACACGATGAAGTCGTCGCGCACGACGCGCTCCGGCTCGTTCCCCATCGCGTGCAGCACGTCGCGCAGCTCGAAGAGGTGCGCGAGCTCGAGCTCGAGCCGCCGCTCGTGCGGATGCGTCTGAGCGTTCATCGCGAAGTCGACTCCGGGCGTTGCCGTCATCTCGACGTGCGCACCGAGGATCCAGCGCACCGGCCGCTCGCGCACGAGCTCGCACAGGCGGTCGACGCTCGCGCGGAACGCGGGGAAGTCGCGCACGTACAGCCGTCCCGGGTAGAGCGTGTCGCCCGTGAGCAGGAGCTCGGTGCGCCGGTCGTAGAACGCGACGCTCGACGCTTCGTGTCCCGGGATCGGCACGACCTCGACGACGCGCCCGCCCAGATCGATCGAGCCCCTGTCGAGCGGCCAGTGCGCGATGCCGAACGCGCGCGCGACGTCGGCCGGCGCGAGCCCGACGACCGTCGTGTGCGGCCGCGCGGCGAGCTCCTCGTCGCCCGCGACGTGGTCGCCGTGCGCGTGCGAGTGCGCGACAACGAGCTCCGCCACGCCGCGCTCGGCGAGCAGCGCGTCGACCGTCGCGCGCAGCGGCACGCCGCCCGCGCCGGTGTCGACGAGCAGCGCGCGCCGCTCGCCGACGATCAGGTACAGGAACGGCGCCTCGAAGTCGGTGCGCACCGATTGGCGCAGGATCACGACGCCGTCGCCGTAGTCGTGCACCTGGAACGCGGGCTCGGCGGGGTCCGTGCCGTCGATCCAACGCGCGGGCAGCTCGCGCGGCGCCGTGCTCGCGCATGCCGCGCCGAGCGCCGCTGCGATCGCGAATCGCTTCATCCGCTCTCCTCCTCGGCCGGCTGCAGCCACGGGACGACGAACGGCCGCTCGCCCGCGCCGCCCGGGCCGGGCAGGCGTCCGTACGCGAGATGGCGGCCGTAGACGGGCTCGAGCACGTCGCGCCGCAGCACGTCCTCGACGCCGCCGTGCGCGACGACGCAGCCGTCCGCGAGCAGCGCGATGCGCGACGCGAACTGGCTCGCGAGGTTGAGCTCGTGCGTGACGACGAGCACCGTGCGCCCCTCGGCGCACAGCCGCGCGAGCAGCGCGAAGGCCTGGACCTGGTGCTCGGGGTCGAGCGAGCTCGTGGGCTCGTCGACGAGCAGGAGCTCCGCCTCCTGCGCGAGCGCGCGCGCGATCAGAACGCGCTGGCGCTGGCCGCCCGAGAGCTCCTCGAGCGCGCGCTCCGCGAGGTCGGTCACGTCGGCGTCGGCGAGCGCGCTTCGGACGGCCGCGCGATCGGCGCTCGAGCTGCGCCGCCAGCGGTCGAGGTGCGCGTAGCGGCCGCCGCCCACGAAGCTCGCGACCGAGGTCTGCGGGAGCGCGTGCAGGAACTGCGGAACGACGGCGATTCGCCGGGCGCGCTCGCGCGGCGCGATGCGCGCGACGGGCCGGCCGTCGAGCGCGACGCGGCCGGCGTCGGGCGCGACGAGGCCCGCGAAGAGCTTGAGCAGCGTGCTCTTGCCCGCGCCGTTGGGGCCGATGACGAGGAGCAGCTCGCCCGCGTGCGCGGCGAGGCTCACGCCCTGCACCGCGCGCACGCCGCCGGCGTACGCGAACGCGGCCTCCTGCGCCTCGAGCCGCGTCACCACGTCCGCATCTCCCGCCGACTGCGCACGAGCAGCGCGAGGAACAGCGGCCCGCCCACCATCGACATCATCACGCCTGGCTGGAGCATCGCGTTGCCGAGCAGCGCGTGCTGGATCACGTCGGCGCCGAGCAAGAACACCGGTCCGCCGACGAGCGTCAGCGGGAGCAGCGCGCGGTTCGACGTGCCGCTGAGCAGGCGCAAGACGTGCGGCACGACGAGACCGACGAACGCGATCTGCCCCGCGACCGCGACCGCCACCGACGCGGCGAGCGCGGCGGCGACGAGCACGAGCAGCTTGACGCGCCCCGCGTTCACGCCGAGCGCTTCCGCGTCGTCCTCGCCGCCCGCGAAGAGGTCGAGCTCGAGCCCGACGAACGGGATGATCGTCGCGGCGAGCGCGAGCCCGACCCACAGCAGGTTGACCTGCGCCGGCGAGCGATCGTCGAGCGTGCCGAACGTCCACGCGAGGATGGCGCGCGAGATCTCGAAGTCGGCGAGCGTCAGCGACTGCACCGCCGCCATGAGCCCGCCCAGGCACATGTTGATCGCGACGCCGACGAGCAAGAGCGTCGGCACCGAGATGCGCCCGCCCGTGGTCGCGATCGTCGCGACGAGCAGCGCGACGGCGAGCGCCCCGCAGAAGCCGAACGCGGTGACGAGCACGGGCGCGAGCCCCGCGCTCTGCGCCGCGACGATCGCGGGCCCGTACCCGCCGAGGACGAGGATCGCGAGCGACGCTCCGAACGCCGCGCCGCTCGTGATGCCGAGCACGGACGGCGAGGCGAGCCCGTTGCGGAACAGGCCCTGGAGCAGTGCTCCGGAGTACGCGAGCGCCGCGCCGACGCCGAGCGCGACGAGCGTGCGGCGCAGGCGGATCTCGACGATGCTCTGGAGGCTTCCGTCGAGCTCTTGGGCGACGCCGAGCGACGCGAGCACGCCGCGCGCGGACACCGACAGCGGGTGCGCGCCCAGAGGCCCCGTGCGCACCGACTGGACGACGAGCGCGGCGAGCAGCAGGGCGAGCAACGCTCCGAGCAGCGGCGCGGGGATGCGGGTGACGCGCGCCGCGGCCGGCGAATCTGGGATGGTGGTCGAGCCCATGGAGCGCTGTTCCTTTCCTCGAAGGAGTCGCGGCTGCCCCCCCGGCGCGGGTGTTCTGGCTCTCGGATCGACCTCGGGCCGCCCCTTCCCACTCCGCTCGATCAGCGAATCAGATTCGCGAATCGACTGGCGAAGCAGTGGACCTGGCGGCCTTCGTCCCCGATCACAGCGGCGGGACCGCGGTGGATTCGCACCACCTTCCCCGGCGCAAGGAGGAGGGCGTGAGCATCGGGAGCGCCTCGGCGCGTGTCAAGCCGCGCGCGAGCGACTACGTTCTCCGGCCCGCATGTCCCGCGTCCCCCGCACCCTCGTCGTCCTCGCGCTGCTCGCTCTGCCGGCGCTCGTGTGGCTGCTCGTCTCGCGCACGTCCGAGCGCGCCGCGTCGCGCGGCCTCGTCGTGCCCGAGCCGGGCTTTCCGATGCTCGTGCGCTCGCCCGACCACGTCGAGCACACCCTGTCCGAGCGGCCGGAGCGGATCCTGCCGGGCAACGCGGCCGTGCTCGACCTCTTGACCGAGCTCGTCGAGCCCGAGCGCGTCGCCGCCGTGCCCAAGCAGGCCGCGGACTACTCGTGCCTGCCGGAGCTCGGCCCCGCGTGGCAGGGCCTGCCGGTGCTCGAGACGTTCACGGCGGAGCCGATCCTCGGCGCGCGCCCCGACCTCGTCGTCACGCACAGTTGGCACGACCCGAACACGGTGGCGACCGTGCGCGCCAACGGGGTTCCGGTGATCGTGTTCCCCGTCGCGGGCACGTACGACGAGCTGCGCGAGTCGATCCGCCTGCTCGGCCGGCTGGTCGGCGCGGACGAGCGGGCGGAGCTGTTGATCGCGCAGTGCGACGCGCGGCGCGACGCGCTGCTCGCGTCGGCGGACGAGCGGCGCGGCGTGCGCGCGCTCAGCTACACGAACTTCAGCTCGGGCGGCTGGACAGCGGGCGCCCGCACGACGGCGGACATCGTCTTCCGTCTCGCCGGCATCGTGAACGCCGCGGCGGAAGCGGGCATGGTCGACCACGTCCAGGTGACGTTCGAGCAGCTCTACGCGATCGACCCGGACGTGATCGTCGTCGGCGCGGACGACCACGAGACCGCGACGAGCGCGACGGGCGCGTTCCTGCGCCGCGAGCGCGCGCTCGCCGAGCTGAGCGCCGTGCGCGCGGGCCGCATCGTCGTGCTCCCCGACAAGCTGCACTCGACGACGTCGCACTACATGCTCGACGCGGCGGAAGAGCTCGCGGCGAAGCTCGACGCGCTCGACGAGTGAGCTAGCGCGGGCTACGGCATGGCGACGCGGTAGGCGCCGCTCTCGAAGCCGACCACGCGGCCGCCGGTGCCGACGAGCGGCGCGAGGCGCGCGCGCAGGTGCTCGAGCCGCTCCGCCGCGGGCTGCTCGGCGCGCGGCAGCGGGACGGTGACGACGTCGCCGCCGGGAAGCGGCGAGCGCTCGGCGTGCACGGGGATGTGCAAAGTCGCGTGCAAGCGGTCGGTCGGCACGGCGGATGCCTCGAGCGGTCCGTAGCAGTCGGCGATCCACGCGTCGCCGACCGCGCCGATGCGCTCGATGTAGAAGCGCGCGTTGGCCGCGACGAGCGGGTCGAACGTCCACGTCACGCGCCGCTGCCCGACCGACGCGGCGCGCAGGAGCCGCTCGCCGAGCCCCCGTCCGCGGCGCTCGGCGCGCACCGCGAGCATATGGACGTGGCGGAACGCTCCAGCGTCGTCGTGGCCGGCGAAGGCCCAGAGCGCGGCGTCGAGCTCGCCGGGCGCGTCGCTCGCGCCGAAGCACGCGCCGCCGGCGAGGAGCGAGCCGCGCAGATCGGTTAGGCTCGGCACGGGCGCGCCGAAGACGGCGGCGAAGACGCGCCGCGCGGCCTCGAGCTCGGCGCGCGTCGCCAGCGCGCGCGGCTCCTCGCTCGCTCGCACTCTCCCTCGCACTACGGCAAAAGCGCCAGCGGCACCGCGTTCGAGACGAGCGCGAGCACGCCGGACGCGGGGAAGACGACGACGGCGTGGTGCAGCGTGGAGCCCGCGAGCGCCGGCGCCGTGCCGGGCGGGACGACGAGGCTCGCGCTCGCGGAGCCCGCCGCGTCCAGGACGCCGAGCGTGCCCGACCACGATCCCTGGTTCGCGCTCGTCAGCGTCAGGAACGTGTACGCGTCGAAGTTCAGCGGCAGGACGAAGCCGTCCCACGCGAGGCCCGGCGACGTGCCGCTCAGCGTGCCGAGCACGAGGTAGAACGAGCCGGCGAGCGCGGAGCCGTGGTCGAACGCGAGCGTCTGCGTGCCGCCGCTCGCGAGCGACAGCGTCGCGGGGCTCGCCGTGAGCGGCACCCACGCGAACGCGGCGCCGGGCTGGTAGTCGAGCTCCTCGTCGGTGCGCGCTCCGACGAGCGCGACGCTGGTCGAGAGCGCGGCCGCGGTGCCGAAGTCGAGCCCCGAGTCGCCGTTCGCGGGCGCGAGCTCGACGAGCCGAGCGCCGCTGAGCGCATCGAACACGTGCGCCGCGCCCGCGTTCTCCCTGGTCGCGCTCACGAGAGCGAGGCGCGCGGACAGGGCGACCGCGACGCCGAACCGCTCGCCCGGCTGAGGGGCCGGCGGCAGCAGCGTGGTGATCGGCGCGCCCGTCGCCGTGTCGAAGACGTAGGCGGCTCCGAACGGCGCGCTCGGCCCGCCGTCGGGCGAGCCGACGAGGGCGAGGCCGCCCCAGAGCGCGACGCTCGCTCCCGGCGTGGCTCCAACGAGGGCGAACAGCTCGACGCCCGCGGCCGCGTCGAAGAGGTGCGCCGGTCCGCCGTCGCGGCCGACGAGCGCGAGGCCGCCCCAGAGCGCGACGCTCGAGCCGAAGCGGTCGCCCGGGACGAGGCCCGCGGCGGTGAGCACGCCGAGCTGCGCCCCCGTCGCGACGTCGAACACGTACGCGCCCCCGGCTCCCGCCGCTTTGCCGTCGGCGCCGACCAGCGCGCGGTCGCCCCAGAGCGCGACCGCGGCACCGAAGCGGTCGAGGTCCGCGCCGTCGGTCGGCGCGAGCTCGCGGACCAGCGCTCCCGTCGTGACCTCGAAGACGTAGGCGCGGCCGACCCGGCTCCCGACGCCGCCGGCGGACGGCGCGCCGACGAGCGCGAGGTCGCCGGAGAGGGACACGCTGCGCCCGAAGCCGGCGCCGGCGGCCGGAGCGACGAGCTCGAAGAGCTGCGCTCCCGTCGTGACGTCGAAGACGTACGCCGCGTCGCACTCGGTGCCGACGAGGGCCCGATCGCCGTCGATCGAGACGTCGACTCCGAGCTGGCAGGTGGCTCCGCCGCTCGACGACGCGAGCTGGACCTCGCTCTGAGCGAGCGGTCCCGCCGCCGTCGCGATCGACCACGACGCCGCGAGCAGCGCGACGGCCCCGAGTCGTGAGAGCTTCATGCCGAACCTCCTGACGATCACCCTGTGGCGACGTGGTCGAACCAGCGCGGACCTCGACGGACGCGGCGCGGGGCGCGTTCGGCCCACGTCCGCCCGTCCCTGAGGCTGTCCACGCCAAACACCCTACGCTAACCCCTCCACCCGGCCCGCGCTCACACGCGACCGGAGGTGGCCCACGCGCGGCTCCTCAGCAGTCCAGTCCCGCGCCCGCGCGCGCCGGGGCGCACGCGCACGCGCACGCACCCGCGCACGTACACGCCCGCCCGCACGCGCGCGCCCGCGCGGGCCCGCCACCCCCACCCTCCGCCCTGCGGACCGGGGGCGGGGGGCGATGGTTGCACCTCTCGTGCCACGTCTCTCGTCGCTCGTTGGACTCGCCCGGGGTCGCGCGGCATCCTCGCGCGGCGCATGAGCTCGTCTCCCTGGAAGTCGCCGCGGCCGCCGGTCGCGCCCTACGTCTTCGCGGCCGCGGGGATCGTCGCGTTCCTCGTCGTGCTCGACGTCGCGGGAGCGCTGCCCGACGAGCTCTGGCCCGTCGTCCACGACGCCGACGCCGCGCGGCTGGTCGCGAACGCGCTCGCGCGGGCGTCGGTCGCGCTGATCTCGACGCTGCTCGCGTCGCTGTTCCTCGCGATCCCGCTGACGGCGAACATGTACACGCCGCAGCTCGTCGAGCTGTTCGCGCGCTCGTGGACGAACCGCATCGCGCTCGGGCTCTTCGTCGCGTCCGCGGCGTACTCGACGTGGCTCACCGCGCTCGTCGATGCCGCCGAGCCGCCGTCGGCGCTGCTCGCGATCGGGCTCGTCCTCGTCCTCGCGACGATCGCGATCCTCATGCCGTTCCTGTTCAACGTGCTGCGGATGCTCGATCCCGAAGAGATCATCGCGCGCGTCGCGGGGACGGTCGACGACGCGATGCACGTGCGGCACTCGGGCGTCGTCGAGCGGCACCGGCTCGCCCGGCGCATCCGCCAGCTCGGCAACGTCGCCCTGCGCAGCCTCGAGCGCTCCGACCGCGACACGGCGCTCGCCGCGGTGCACGCGCTCGGGGCGTGCGCGACGCGCTATCTCGACGTCAAGCCGTCGAAGCCCGCCGAGTGGTTCCACGTGGACGGCGAGCTGTTCCCCGGGCTCTCCGACGAGGCGCTCGAGCTGATGCGCGACGAGACGACGTGGGTCGAGATGGAGCTCATCGGCCAGCTCGGACGAGCGTACGACTCGGCGCTCAGGAAGGCGCCCGACGTCGTCAGCGCGATCGGCGCCACCGCGCGCGCGTTCGCGGCCGAGGCGACGCGGCGCGGGCACTCCGGCTCGTTCGCGCTCACCGCGCGCTACTTCAACAACTTCCTGCGCGAGGCGATCAAGCGGCGCGATCTGCACGCGCTCTACGACCTGCTCTTCCAGATCCGCCAGCTCGCGATCGGCACCTGGGCCGCCGACCCGGCCGCCGTCGTCGAGATGGCGCGCCACCTCGCGTACTACGGAGCGATGGCCGCGCGCGCCGGCATGCCGTTCGCGCACGACCTCGTGTCGTACGACCTCGGCGCCGTCGTCGCGTCCGCCGCGCAGCGCGAGCGGCCCGAGCTCGTCCCGCTCGTCGACGCGTTCCTCGCCGCCGGCGACGTGCGCGACGAGCTCACCGCGGGCGTCATCAAGTCGCGGCTGCTCGCGGCGGCCTCGCTGCGCGCCGCCGAGCACCCGCTGCTCGCCGAGCACGTCGAGGCGAGCGTGCGCGGCGCGGCGCGCGATCTGCTCGAGCGCGCGAGCGAGGATCTCCTGTCCGAGGAGACCCCGCGCTCGTTCTGGGAGGTCACCGACCGCCAGCTCAACCTCGACTGGGTCGCGCCCGCCCTGCGGCCGGTGCTGCGCGACGTGGTCGAGCGCATCGGCGCGGCCCGCGTGGCCGTTCGGTAGGATCGCGCGCGTATGGACGACGCGCTCAAGGCCTGCCACTGCTGCGGGCTCGTGCACGTGCTGCCGGAGGTGCCGCGCGGCCGCGTCGCCGTCTGCACGCGCTGCGGGACGCGCCTGTGGCGGCCGCGGCGCCTGCGCGACGCGAACCGCTGGGCGGCGTCGGCGGCGCTCGCGGCGCTCCTGCTCTGGCCGCTCGGCATCGGGCTGCCCGTGCTGTCGGTCGAGCGCCTGGGCCAGACGAACGAGCAGAGCATCTGGAGCGGGACGATCAGCCTCCTCTCGAACGGCGACCTCCTCGTCGGCGGCATCGTCCTCGTCTGCTCGGTCGTCATCCCGCTGCTCAAGCTCGCGGGGCTGCTCGCGATCACGAGCCGCCTCGCGCTGCTCTCGAGCCGCCATCGCGCGGGCACGTACCGCATGATCGAGCTCGCCGGGCGCTGGGGCATGGTCGACGTGCTGCTCGTCGCGCTGATGGTCTCGTTCCTGAAGCTCGGCGACGTCGTCGAGGTCACGCCCGGTCCGGGCGTCGTCGCGTTCGCGCTGTGCGTCGGCCTCAGCCTCGTCGCGGGCGCGTTCTTCGACCCGCACGCCCTGTGGGAGAGCGAGCGATGAGCGACCTCCCGCGCGCGGCCGTCCGCGAGGAGCACGCTTCGCGCCTCGCTTGGATCCTGCCGGTCCTCGCGCTCGCGCTCGTCGTCTTCTTCGGCTGGCAGGCGTGGCAGGAGCGCGGTCTCGACGTGCGCATCTCGTTCGAGCAGGGCCACGGCATCAAGCCCGGCGACACGGTGCGCTACCGCGGCATCACGCTCGGCGAGGTGCGCGCGGTGCGCCTCGACGAGTCGCTCGAGCACGTCGAGCTCGATGTGCGACTCGAGCGCAAGGCCAGCGCGCTCGCGCGGGAGGGCGCGCGCTTCTGGATCGTGCGGCCGCAGGTCTCGCTCGCCGGGATCGCGGGGCTCGAGACGATCGTCGGCGCGCGCTACATCGAGCTCCTGCCCGGCCCGTCGAGCGCGGAACGGCGCTCGCGCTTCGCGGGGCTCGAGTCGCCGCCGGTGTACGAGGGCTTGCAGCCCGGCGGGCTCGAGGTGCGGCTCCTCGCGGCGCGCCGCGGCAGCCTGAGCCCGTCGGTGCCGGTGTACTACCGCCAGACGCAGGTCGGGCGCGTGCTCTCGGTGCAGCTCACGAGCGACGGCAACGCGGTCGAGGCGCTCGCGTACATCGAGCCGATGTACGCGCCGCTCGTGCGCGAGAGGACGCGCTTCTGGCGCGCGAGCGGGATCGACGTCGAGGCGAACCTGCGCGGCGTACGCATGCGCACCGAGTCGCTCCAGACGCTGCTGTTCGGCGGGGTCGCTCTGGCGACGCCCGAGAACGCGGGTTCGCCGGCGCGTCCGCTCCAGGCGTTCGAGCTGGCGGAAGAGCCCGAGGAGGAGTGGCAGACGTGGCAGCCGTCGATCCCGCTCGGCTCGTCGATCCTGCCGGCGGGCTCGTCGCTTCCGCGACCGACGCGCGCGAAGCTGACGTGGACGAAGGACGGCATGTTCGGGCGCGAGCAGGAGCGCGAGGGTTGGGTGCTGGCGCTGGAGAACGGCTTGCTCGGCCCCGCGGACGTGCTGCAGCCGGCGGGCGACGTCGAGCGCGGCACCGCGGTGCTCGAGCTCGTGGACCAGCGCTTCGAGATCGCGGGTCCTCCGGCGTGGGAGCACCACGGCCTCGCGCTGCGCGAGCTCGACCCGCCGGTCACGCCGTGGCCGAGCGCGGCGGTGCGTCGCCCGAGCGCGCCCGAGGACTGCCTCGTCGTCGCCGACCCCGCGCTCGCGCCGCTCGCGATCGGGGCCGACCGGCTCACCGCCGACGGCGAGCTGTGGCGCGTCGACGGCTCGCTCGCGATCGACGCCGACTGGCACGGCGCGGCCGTGCTCGCGCGCGCGGACGGCCGCCTGATCGGCATCGCGCTGTGCGACGACGACGAGTGGAGCGTCGCGACGCTGCAGCGCTTCTGATCGGCGCGCCGCGTCAGATCGTCACTTCGACGACGGTGATCGCGCCCGCGGTCAGCTCGACGCGCGTCGACCAAACGCTCTCGCCGTCGCTGCGGCGCACGAGCTCGACTTCGAGCACTCCCGGCGCCAGCACCTCGGTGTGGTAGCGGCCGTCCTCCTGCAGGTACGAGCCGAACGTCGCCCCGTCCTCGTGGTAGCGCACGACGTCGCGCGTCGGCGTCCACGGCTCGTTCGACGCGCGCCGCAGCCGCAGGTCCAGCAACTGGGGCTCGGCGCTCGCCCGGCGCAGGTCGATCGCGAGGCGCGCGCCCGAGCGGACGACGAACCGCGCGCGGGCGACCTGGTCCGCGCGGATCTCGACCTCGAGCGCGAGCGACTCGTCGAACGTGTACACGTGCGGCGGCGTCGAGTAGCGCTGCGCGAGCGTCACCGTTGCCGGGCCGAGCGCGAGGTTCTCGACCAGACCGCCCGGCCCGATGTGCCCGTCGTCGACGAACAGCCGATAGCCGCGCGTACGCTCGTGCTCGATTCGCACCGCGAACGAGCGCATCGGCACCCCGTCCTGGTCGACGACCTCGACGCGCAGGCGACCGGGATTTTCGAGTGGCGCCAGCACGAGCACGTGCGCAGCGACCCAGCCGGGCTCTACGAGCACGTCGACGGCGCGCGCGGCCGTGCCGGCGTCGCGGTCCTCGACCGACAGGAACGCCCAGGAGCGCTCACGGAAGTAGAAGAGCGACGCCCCGCGCTCGTCGCTCAGGCCCTGGCGCAAGGGCGCGTCTGCGCCGCCCGGCTCGGCGGCGAAGCGCGCCAGGACGCGCAACCCGCTCGCCGGCCGCCCGTCGGCGTGCGCGACCCGCACCTCGAGCGCGCCGCCGGGGAGCACGTGCCGCAGCGGCTCGTCGCTCTCGACCGCGTACGTCGCGTCGTTCTGCCCGAGCTCCCGCGGCCACGCCGTCCACAAGGCGAAACGTCCGTCCCAGCCGTCGCCGCCGTCGTCGAGCGCGAGTTGGAACCGTCCGCCGTCGTCCGCGAACGTCTCGCCTAGCTTGACGCGCGGATCGGCCGCGCGCACGGCGTGCAGCCGCGCGCTCACCGGCGTCCCGTCCGCGAGCACCACGGCGCCGGTGACGAGCTCGCGCGCAAGGGGCTCGGCCGCCTCGAGCGCAGGCGTCGTCGCGAGCGGGAGCCGCTCTGCACGCGGTTCCTGAACGAGCGCCGCGCGCGCCGAAGGCTCTCGTTTCGCCGCGCCGGCGTCGCCGGCGGTCGCGCTCGCCGCACCGCTCCTGTCTCCCGCGGCGCACGCTCGCCACGCCGCGGATCCGGCGCCGACGACCGCGAGCACGACGAGCAGCAGCATCGCTCTCGGTCTCCTCATCCCGTTTCCACCGTAGCGCGTCTCACGCTCCCGCGCGCAGCGCGGCGACGAGGCCCTCCCGGCGCCGCGCCATCCAGCGCGCGGCGATCGGCAACAGCGCCGCGTAGACGCTGAGCGCGACGACGAGGACGACGACGGCGGCCGCAACGCTCCACCAGCGACCGCCGACGAGCGCGGGCAGGAACACGCCCGCCGCGGTCTGCGCGATCACGCACGCGAGCGTCCCGACCGACACGAGCATCGCGCCTCCGGGCAGCGCGTTGTTGAGCGCCGCGACGCGCCGCGGCGAGGCGAACGAGAGCGAGACGAAGTTGCCGAGCGCGAGGAACGTCGCCATCCCGGCGACGTGGAGCAGCGCGGCCGCGACGGCGACGTACGCCGGCGGCGGGCCGGCGAAGGCGCACCAACCGACGGCTGCGAGCAGCGCGGCGAGCGTCGCGAACGCTGCGAGCGCGAGGTTCTTGCCGACGAGCGCGCGGCCGAGGCGCGCGGGCGCGAGGAAGTAGCTCTGCACGCCCGCGGCCTCCCACGCGAACGAGTTGTTGACGAGCACGTTGAGCGCCATCGGCACGTAGCCGACGACGGCGTAGAACGCGAGCTCGCTGGCGCGCATGCCCAGCACCGTGGCGCCGGCGTCGCGCCCGATCGCGAACGCGAGCATCGCCGTGACGAGCGGCAGCATGACGAGGACGAAGCGGCCGACGACGCTGCGCACGAGATAGCGCCAGTCCTTCGCCGCGACCGCCCAGGTCTCGTCGGGCAGCAGCGCGCCGGCCGCTCGATCGAGCCACGCCGGCGCGCGCACGGCCGCGACGCTCGCGCGCCGGGACCGCGACCCCCGCTCCGACTCGCCGTCCTGCAGCCACGAGAACGCGACGCGGCCGAGCGCGAGCCCCGCCGCGACCCACACGAGCAGCTTCGCGAGCGCCCCGCCGGCGCCCTCGTTCGTCGCGAGCCCGACCAGGCCGCGCGCGGCGATCTCCGCCGGCAGCGCCGCGGCGAGCGCGGCGGCGGCGTCGGAGGCGAAGAAGCGGCGGACCACGCCCGGTGCGTCGTCCCCCGCGTCGAGGAACAGCAGCGGCCCGAAGCCGACGAACATGAGCGCGACGAGGAACGCGAGCCCCAGGCCCTCGCGCAAGCGCCGGCCGCGCAACGCGCGCTGCATGACCAGGCCGATCGCGTGGCTCCAGACGACGAGCGTCGCGGCGTAGGCGACGAGCAGCGCGGCGGTGGTCGGCTCGCTCTGTCCGAAGCGCGCCGCGCCCGCGAGGCCGAGCGCGACGAGCGTCGGGTAGTAGAAGAGGTGCTCGGGCGACGCGGCGGTCGTCGCGAGCACGACGGCGTACAGCGACGTGCGGCGCACGGGGAAGCGCCGCAGCCGCGTGACGTCGAGGCCGTGGCTACCGCCCTGCACGACGGCCGGCGCGACGACGCCGAACGCGAAGCAGCCGTGCAGCACGACGCGGTAGATCAACGGGAGCGCGCTCGCTCCGTCCTCGCGCTGCGCCATCCGCGCGACGAGCACGCCCACGCCGAGCGCGAGCGCGATCGCTCCGCTCGCAGCCGACAGCGCGAGGACCAGGCCGCCGAGCGCGCTGATGAGTCCTTCGGTGCGCCGCAAGCCGTTGAGCAGCAGGCGCACGCGGAGCCAGGCGATCGTGGCGACCAGACGCATCAGCCGAGCCAGGAGAGCTCGCTCACGGGCGCGGCGTCGGCCTCGACGAGGTCGAGGAAGACTTCTTCGAGCGAGCTCCCGCGCACGCCGTCGCCGCCCTCGAGCGGGAGCGGGGAGCGCAGCTCGCCGATCTTCCCCTGCGCCACGAGCCGGCCGCGGTGGATGATCGCGACGTCGGAGCAGAGCTTCTCGACGATCTCGAGGATGTGCGACGTGAGGAAGACGGTGACGCCCTTCGCGACGAGATCGACGAGCAGGCGCTTGATCATGCGCGACGACACGACGTCGATACCCTCGAACGGCTCGTCGAGGAACAGGAGCCGCGGCCCGTGGATCAGCGCGGCCGCGAGCGCGAGCTTCTTCTGCATGCCGTGGCTGTAGTCGACGAGGAGCTTGCGCGGCTCGGAGTCGAGGCCCATCAGCTCGAGCAGCTCGCCCGCGCGCTGGCGCACGGTCGCCCGGTCGAGGCCGTACATCCGTCCGACGAACGTGAGCGACTCGGCGCCCGTGAGCCGCTCGTAGAGCGCCGCGTCGTCGGTCACCACGCCGATCGAGCGCTTGACCTCCAGGCCGTCGGTCGCGATGTCGTGCCCGAGCACGCGCGCCGTGCCCGACGACGCCGGGAGCAGGCCGGTGAGCATCTTGATCGTCGTCGACTTGCCCGCGCCGTTGGGGCCGAGGAACCCGAAGAACGTCCCGGCGGGCACGTCGAGGTCGATTCCGTCGACTGCCAGGGCGGCGCCGAAGCGGCGCGAGAGGCCGTGTGTCTCGATGGCGTGGGGCAAAGCAGGGTCCTGCCGGGGCAAGGATGGTGCCACCCGACTCCGCACGCGAGCGGATCTTCCGCCCGGCCGTCCCTCGCTTCGCGGTTGGCGCGATCGACGATTTTGCAATACCCTACGCGGCGCCTTACTCCAGGCTCGCTCTCCCCGAATCGGCGCTCTTCGGCCATCATCGGAGCGCCCGGCCAGGCTTCCCTACCACTCGGGCTGCCGCTCGAGTCCTCCCGCAGACGACGTGCGCACGCCGTTGCCCATGATCACTCTTCGCCTTGCATCCGCGCTCTGCGCCCTCCTCGCGTTGCCGGCCGTCGCCCATGCCCAACTCGACCGCGACGCCGACGGCGTCCCCGATTGCATGGACAACTGCCCGAGCGTCCCGAACCCCGGGCAGGAAGACACGAACACCAACAACATCGGGGACGCGTGCGAGCTGCTCGACGTCTTCCCGCCGTCGCTCCCCGGGTTGCTCGGCGGCCAGGCCGGATTCTTCGTCGACGCGCTGCCTTCCGGCGGCACGACGGAGGTGTACGTGCTGCTCGGCTCCGCGACGCCGTGCATCGGCTGCCCTCCGGGCGGGATCCCGATCCCCGGATCCGGCTTCCCGCCGAAGATCCTGCCGCTGACCCAGGACGCGTTCTTCCTGATCACGCTCACCGGCTTGCCGAACCTGGCCAACCAGATCGGGAACCTCGACGCGAACGGCGATCCGATCCAGCCGACGGCGGTCCTCACGCTGAACCCGGCCCCGTCGTTCATCGGGAACAGCTTCTACTTCGCGTACGTGGTGCTCGACGTATCGATCAACGGGACCACGCAGGTGAGCAACGCGGTCGAGATCGCCCTGCGGGCGCGCCGCGACCTCGAGCTCTCGACGCAAGTGCTGCCGGACGCCGGCGGCGTGACGACGTTCGACATCGACGCGGGCCCCAACGCGGGGAACATGGCGTACGTGCTGTTCGCGTCGGCGACGCCGTGCCCCCAACCCGCCCCCCTGCTCGACGGCTGCGGTCCGACGACGGTCCCGTCGCCCTTCCAGATCGACGCCACGGCGTCGGCGTCGCTCACGAACACGTTCACTCCGGGGGTCTTCCCCGGCGTGTTCACGAGCCAGGTCGGCCTGCTGACGAGCGCCGGCGTGCCGGTCGGCCCCGCTCCGACGTTCCAGGCGGTCGGTCCGGGCCTCGCAGGCCAGAGCCTCTACTTCGCCTACGGGGTCATCGACCTCACGGGCCCGTGCCTGTCCGACATGAGCGAGCCCGTCGAGCTCCGCTTCGTCCGCTGAAACGACGCGCGGTGGTCCGGAACTGAGATTCTCGTAGGCAACGTGCAACCGCCGCGTCCCGCGGCGGTCCAACGGTCGCCTCGAGGAGTCTTTCCCGGACCACCGCGATGAACCGACCCAGCTCGCCCCGCGCTCGCCGAGCGCTGCTCGCCGCCGCCGCGCTCGCCACGATCGCAGCGATCGCGCTCGTGTTGCTCATCGGACGACGCGCGCCGAGGGAGGGGGTGGATGGCGCGCCGCAGGAGGCCGCTGGGGCGCAACGGCCCGACGCGTCGTTGCGCGTGGCCGACGACGCAGGGCCCCCGTTGCGCGAGGCCGCACCCGAGGGGAGCGCGCCGCCGGTAGTCGCGGGACCCGCGCCGGGCGTGCTCCGTGGCGTGGTCGTGGCGGGTCCGGACCGCGAAGCGGTGCCGCACGTGACGGTCGCGCTGCTGCATCGAAGCTGGCCGCTCCGCGTGGGAACGACGGACGAGGCCGGTCGATTCGAGTTCCTCGACCTCGTCCCCGCCGCGTACGTCCCGTGCGTCGACCCGCGCTCGCTCCCGGAGGGCGTCATCCCGCCGTGGGGCCAGATCGACGGCCCGAGCCAGGGCGATCCGGGCTTCGGCGCGGCGGAGGTAGAGATCGAGGCCGGCGTCGAGCGCGAGGTCGAGCTGCGCTGCTTCCTCGCCGCGCGCATCGTCGGTCGGGTCGTCGATCGGGACGGCTCGGGTGTCGCCGGAGCGACGGTCCGAGCGCAGTCGACCCGTGCGGGATACCAGGGCGTGAACCGCGACTTGGGGATCGCGCGCGGCGGTGGGATCGAGAGCGTCCTCTTCCCCACGCAGGACGACGACCGGACATCGAGCGAGCCGTGGCGTACGGACGAGAGCGGGTACTTCGAGCTCGTCGACGTGTACGCGTCGACGTACGAGATCCTCGTCGGTCTCAGCGCTGCTGCCGACGCAGGGCTCCGGTCGCTCACGCTCCCTCAGCCGGTGACGGTCGAGGTCGCAGAAGGAGCGGTGGTCGATGCGGGGGACTTGCGGCTGGATGCCGGCGATCGGACGGTGCGCGGCGTCGTGCTCGATGCTTGGGACGACCAGCCGCTCGCCGGATTGACCGTGGTGTGCTACGACGCGGCGGGCGACCAGAGCAACGAGTACGCCACCGCGCGCACCGACGGATCCGGACGCTTCGTGATCGAGCGACTGCCCGCCGTGCCCGTGAAGTTCCTCGTCGAACCGATGGGTGCCATGCGAGGCACGGGCGCGAACGTCCTCGCGCAGCACGCCGAGCCGCTCCAGGTGGATCTCGCGAGCGCGCCGCCGAATCTGGAGCTGCGACCGATCCGGGTGTGGAGCGCGCGGCCGTTCGAGTTGCGCGCCACGCTCGCCGGCGCGGCTGGCATCGACGTCGATCCGAAGGAGTGGGTCGTCGAGGTGATCTGCCCGGGGCACAGAGGAAGGATGCCTTGCGCCCGGCTCGCCGAATGGGACGCGGAGAGGAGATGGTTCTCGTGGGCCTGCGATCCGCCGCACGAAGACGTCATCGTGCGTCTTCGCCGGGGGGCCGGGCAGCGTGCGCTGGAGGGCTCGGACTCGATCGACCAGGTCGAGGTCAGCCCCCAGCCGAACGAGCTGCTCGAGATCCAACTGCAGATCCGATGAGCAAGGAGCTCCGATGCGACAACGACGATTCCTCGCGACGGTGATCGCGAGCGTTGGGCTGTTGTGCCCCGCTGTGGAGGCGCAGAGCTACCACGACTACCCGCCCGACTACCAATTCGGAGAGAACGGGACCGCGCAGAACTCCGACGGGTACGACGGCTGGCCCGGCGACACCCCGCCGGGCACGCCCGGCGCACCGGCGGGAACGCCGCCCAACGGCGGCAAGGGCGGAAACGCCTGGCCCGCGAGCTCCGGCAACGGAGGCAAGGGCGGCGACGCCTACGGCGCCGGCGGCGAGGGCGGCGACGGGGGCGCCAGCGGCAATCACGGTGGCAACGGCGGCGACGGCGGCCGTGGGGCCAACGGCGTTCCGGTCCACCCGCGTGGAGGGCCCGGCGGAGCGGGCGGCTACGGCGTCTCGGGCGGCGGCGCAGGGGGCGCGGGCGGCGACGGGATCACCGCTCCCGGCTGGGTCGGCCACGGCGGCCCCGGGGGCGACGGCGGCGCGGCGCTGCTCGGAGACGGTGGCACCGGTGGCGGCGGCGGCAACGGCGCCGGCGACGGCGCCGGGATGGCCGCGGGCCAGGGCGGCCGCGGGGGCCAGGGCGGCAACGCGTTCGGCCATGGCCAGGGAGGCTCGGGCGGCAGCGGCGGCAAGGGCGGCCAGGGCACGGACGAGTCGGCCGGCGGCGCCGCCGGCGGGGGTGGCCAGGGTGGCTCGGGCGGTCACTCGCAGAGCGGCGGCGGCGGAACCGGCGGCCAAGGCGGTGAGGGGGGCGATTCGACCACGACGGCGACCGATGGCGGGGCCGGTGGCGACGGCGGCAAGGGCGGCAATGGCTGCACGCCGGGTGCCGGCGGCGAGGGTGGCGAGGGCGGCGACGGCGGCGGCGTGTGGCCGGTCGAGACCGACGGAGAGGCCGGAGAAGACGGAGGCGACGGCTCCGGAGGCGGCTGCGCCACCACCGCCCCG